>JANNTZ010000072.1:0-2150 GCA_031394595.1 Acidobacteriota bacterium | reverse complement strand
CCGCCGCCGCGGTCGCCAATGGCTACGTGGAAGAGCTCTACCAGCTCACGCAGGTCCTCGCGGTGACCGAAGCCGGGCAGCGCCGCCTGTTCCTGGAGAAGCAGCTGCGCGTCACCAAGGATGGCCTTGCCGAAGCCGAGGTCAACCTCAAGCGGACGCAGGAAACCACCGGCCTCATCAAGCTGGACGACCAGAGCAAGGCGATCATCGAAGCGGTGGCGGCGCTGCGCGCGCAGATTTCCGCCAAGGAAGTGCAGTCCGGCGCCATGCGCACCTTCGCCACCGAACGCAACCCCGAGTACCACAGGGTGCAGCAGGAAATCGTCGGCCTGCGGGCGGAACTTGCGCGGCTGGAGCGCACCAACCAGCTTGGCCAGGGCGACATCTTCATCCCCACCGGCAAGGTGCCCGAGGCCGGGCTGGAGTTCGTCCGGCGGCTGCGCGAGGTCAAGTACTACGAAACAGTGTTCGAGTTGCTGGCGAAACAGTACGAGATCGCCAAGATCGACGAAGCGCGCGATACCTCGATCGTGCAAGTGCTGGACCGCGCGGTCGAACCGGAGAAGAAGTCGCGCCCCTTCCGCGCCCGCATCGTCATCGTCACCGCGGTGCTGGCGTTCCTGGCGACGCTGCTGTTCGTGTTGCTGCGCGAATTCCGCGAGCGCGTGCGCGCCGAGCCGGAACAGGCGCGCAAGCTGGATACGCTGGTGAGGCTCCTGCGGCTGCGCAGGGGTTGAAGTCCTACCCCCCCACGGCCTGCCAGTTGGGCTGCGGGACGGTCCTTAGGTAGCCCTCGGTGGGCTTGATGGCGGTCCCGTCCATCGGATAGAGGTAGTTCTCCCCTGTGACGGCGTTCCTCCAGAGTACGTCGGCCTTGCCGTCGCCGTCGTAGTCGCCCGTGCCTTTCACGTGCCAGCTCAGGTCAGCAACTGTGCGTAGGTATCCTTCCGTGCCCAGGATCGTCCTGCCGTCCATCGGATAAAGGTAGTTCTCCCCGGTACTGCTGTTGCGCCACAGGACGTCGGTCTTGCCGTCGCCGTTGTAGTCCCCGGTGCCCACGATCTTCCAGGCCTGGTCGGCCACCGTCCTCAGATAGCCTTCGGTCGGCTTGATGGTGGTGCTGTCCATCGGGTAAAGGTAGTTCTCCCCTGTGGTGCTGTTTCTCCACAGCACGTCGGCCTTGCCGTCGCCATCGAAGTCACCGATTCCGGCAACTTGCCAAGTCGTATCGGCCACGGTCCTCAGGTAGCCCTCCGTGCCCATGATCGCCAGTGCGTTCATCGGGTAGAGGTAGTTCTCTCCCGTCGCCGCATTGCGCCAGAGGATGTCGTCCTTGCCATCGCCGTTGAAGTCCCCCACCCCCGCCACCTGCCAGTTCTGGTCCGCGACCGTGCGCAGGTAGCCCTCTGTCGGCTTGATCGCCAGTCCGTCCATGAAGTAGACGTAGTTCTCACCCGACGAACTGTTTCTCCACAGGACGTCGGCTTTCCCATCTCCGTCGAAGTCCCCCACCCCCGCCACCTTCCAGTTCAGGTCCGCCACCGTCCTCAGGTAGCCCTCTGATGGGAGTATTACCTTCCCGTCCATCGGGTAAACGTAGTTCTCCCCGCTCCCGCCCAACCCCTGGTTCCTCCACAGCACGTCCGATCTTCCGTCACCGAAGAAATCGCGCGACACCGCTCCACCGCCCAAGAGCCGCACCACCGACATGGATGTCTGGAACGAGCCGCTGTTTCCCGAGGTTCCGGCAAGCACGATGGCGCCGCTGGACTGCTGGGCCACCGCGAACGCCACATCGCCACCTACGGCAGGCGACAGGAGCGCATACCCGCCAGTGCCAAACCCTGCATCCGGTGTGCCGTTCGAGTGCAATCGCGCAACGAGGAATTTCCACTCGCCCGCATGGAAGGCTTCGCCTGCCACGAGGATCCGGCCCTGCGACACCACCTTCACCGAGCGCGCGATTTCCGGGCCGTTCCCCGGCACTGTCGGCACGAGGGCGATGCCGCCGGCGCCGAACGAAGGGTCAAGCGTACCGCTGGCCAGGATGCGCGCCACCGCCAGGTCGAACGAGGAATTGGCGCCATTGAATGCGGTTCCCACCGCCAGGATGCGTCCGCTCGCATCCATGTCCAGGGCATGGACCTGCA
>JANNTZ010000420.1:0-3149 GCA_031394595.1 Acidobacteriota bacterium | reverse complement strand
CATTAGGCCGAATGACGTCATCGCATACTCGATCCTTCAGCAGATGGCGAGAGCGTCAGGCAACATTGGCGCGTCAGAAAAGTATGAATTGCTTCAGCTCAAGCTTTGTCCGAGCAGCTTCATAGTCCGTACCGACCACATGCTTAACTTGTGTCCGAGGTGGGGAGGCTCGTACGGAGCGATGGAGAGATTCGCTGCAGAGGCGCAACGCTACGCGACAGCCAATCCGAAGCTCAAGGTCCTTCAAGGATACGTGGATTGGGACAGAGGCGAGACTGCGCAGCAGAATCGGAGAAACGAGGAGGCACTAGAGTATTATACTCGAGCCCTATCGTTCGGGGAGCATTGGCTATTCCTCGCGGATCGTGGGCTTCAGTATTGTCGAATGGAGCAATATGAAAAGGGTGCAGTTCCGCTCAGTTCACCAGGAGATCGTGGGTCAGAGCGCATGAGAGCTTGAACGAGGAGGATGGCTCGGAGAGCTGGACGCAGCGCGATGCGTCAGATTCGACGAGAAGCAGGACATCGGATATCCGTGAAGTGAACAAAAAACACGCTTCTGGAGATGCCGATGCCTGCAGCTACCGAGACGATAGAGACTCTGACGCCCCGAAGCAAGGAGGCGCCGTGGGTCGAACAGGCCGAGTGGGCCGAGCAAGCGCCCACGAGCCTTGAGCTGCGCGAGCGGGTCGAGATTCAGTATGGGGCTCTGCTCGATCTGGTGCACCTCAGCGCAGGACGCGGTGGGTTCGAGTTGTTCGAGCGGGAGCTGATCCCGGCCCTCTGGAAGCTTGCGCGGCTCCTCATCGCGCTGTATCTGTGCTTGGGACACGAGAGGCTCGAAGAGGACGGCTCGTGTGCGAGGAGACCAGGCGAGCAGAAGAAGAAGCCCAAGGACCGGCTGCTCGGCACGTTCTTCGGGAAGGTGCGCTACTGGAGGACGTATCTGTACAGCCCCGAGAGGGGCGGGGGGCGCTATCCGCTGGACGAGAAGCTCGAACTGGTGGCCGATGGGTTCAGCCTCGGGCTTCTGGGCCGGGCCGTGCAGGTGGCGACGAAGATGAGCTATGAAGCTGCCGCGATGATGCTCAGGAGCTTCCTGGGCTGGTCTCCGAGCACCACGAGCATCGAGGAGGCCACGCTGGGGCTGGGCCGCTATACCAGTAGATGGTTCGAGACGGCGCCGGTGCCGACGGACGATGGCGAGATCTTGGTCATCCAGATCGACAGCAAGGCCGTGCCGACCGCGACCGAGAAGGAGCTGGAGAAGCGCCGCGCCAAGCGGCACAAGGGGCACAAAGCACCGAGCGCCCGGCAGCGAGGCAGGGCGAGGCGCTCGCGCCTCAGCCCCAAGCCGCGGCGCAAGAAGGGCGACAAGAGCAAAAACGGCCGCATGGCCACCATCGTGGTGATGTACACGCTCAAGCGCTCCTTTGACGAGAATGGCAACCCGATTCTGCTCGGTCCGACCAATCGCTGGCACTATGCCTCCTTCGCGCCGAAGCGCCATGCCGTGGCCATGGCACGGCGTGAGGCGAACAGGCGCGGCTTCACGCGCGAGGCGGGAAGGCTCATTCAGGTCGTCACCGATGGAGACGAAGATCTGGCCTGCTACATCAAGGCGTTGTTTCCCGAGGCGCGTCACACGCTCGATGCCGCCCATGCTCTGGAGTATCTGTGGAAGGCCGGTGCGTGCTTGTTCCGTGAGGGCAGCGCCGAGCTCCTCCGCTGGGTCGAGGAGCACAAGGCGCATCTGTATGCCGGCAACATCCACGAGACCGTCCTGGACGTCGACGAGCGCATCAAGCGCATCAAAACCCGAGCGAAGCGCGAGCGGCTCGCCAAACACATCGAGTATCTGGCCAAACGCGCTGACATGATGAACTACGATCTGCTCGACGCCGAGGACCTCGAGATCGGCTCCGGCATCGTCGAAGGCGCGGTGCGCTTCGTCATCAGCCAGCGCTTCGACGAGGGTGGGATGCGCTGGCTCCGAGAGCGTGCCGAGGCCCTCTTGCAGCTGAGGTGCATCGAACTCAACGGCCACTGGCAGCAGTTCCTCGACTTTGCCCACCGACGTCTCCTCGACGAATCCGCTGCCTCAGGCAGCCCTCCACGCCTGCTGCAGAGCCAACCTCAGCCACTCCCCACCTTCGGCCTGGTCTGATCCCGTGAACCGAGAAAAACTGCACCCCCAAGAATTCTCCTCCGAGCTCCAGAACCTCTGCTGCCCGCTCAAAGCTGAGAAATCCTCGATCTGCCTCAAGTAATACTCCTGGTCGGAGCACTTGAGGAATGAGTCTATCTATAAGAGCATTTTCACTGATCTTTTGCGAATCATGCACCTCTTGGATGAATAGATGAGTGGCAGCCTCCATCGCCAACACGCTGCGCATGCGCGGGAAACCCGTCTGGCCGCGGCTCGCCGACGGTTTCCCATAATACTGCATATTCTCCTCGGTGTCGGCCGTGGCAAAGATGGTTCCGTCAATGCACCAAACCTCCAGCCCTGCCAACAGAGCTGGTCGAGGCACTTGTGCACATACATCCAGCACATGAGCTTTGGCCTGCGCGAGCAGTTCCAAAGGCAGACGCTTCCGTGCATCACTGATAGAGCCCTTGGATATCGCCTCCGGAGGTTCCTCAGGATTCAGATATGCCAACACATCACTGAATGCGTCCTTGAGACTGCGCAAGCCATTGCAGGCATAGAGGATCGTTCCCAGGAGCAACACCAGCGGCGTCAAACGCCTCTCGCGCCTCTCGATCCCACCTTGATCAAACTCCCTGTACCAGCCCATCACCTGTTCCCAGGCGAAAAAACCGTAGCAGATCCTTGCAACTCAGCTGCCCATCTTGTGTACTACTCACCTTACAGGCCTCCTGAGGTACTGCTTCCAGAGCAGTGCCTCCTTTGGGTTTAGTGCCGGAGGCCTGATTTTACAGCATTTTATGGGAATCTCTAGCCTGTCCCTGGTCGCTTAACCGCACGGCATTGGGGCTTGCCCTGCCCTGTGCGTGGCGGCCGAGACGATGGACGAGGCCCCGGTGGGCCTCGACCTCGACGTCCCTCGCCATCCGTTCCCTCCCTCAGCTCGTCCTCAACCAGAGACCGGCCAGAGGTACACCAGCCCCACCGGCTCGACCCG
>JANNTZ010000339.1:0-31427 GCA_031394595.1 Acidobacteriota bacterium | reverse complement strand
GCGCCATGCGCGCCGGATGGGCGCCCCGTGGCCCTCGCGAGCGAGTGCGGAGCCGCGACGCGCTGCGGCCCGCCACCCGGGGCCGGGAGGTGTTGGATGGTGAGTTGGCCGATGCGATCAGGAAGCGGCGCGGGCCGCTTCGGTGTGACGGCGGGCATGGTAGGACGACCGGACGAGCGGGCCGGCTTCGACGTGGCGGAAGCCGGACCGGAGGGCCTCCTCGCGCAGGGCGGCGAACTCTTCCGGCGGGTAGTAACGCTGCACCGGGAGATGCTGCAGGGTCGGCCGCAGGTACTGGCCGATCGTGAGGATCTCGACCCCGGCGTCGGCGATCGTGGCGAACACGGCGTGCAGTTCCCCGGCCGTTTCCCCGAGACCGACCATGACCCCGGTCTTGAGGATCGGCCGGCCGGCCCCGCCCCTCCAGGCGCGGGCGGCGCGCAGCAGATCGAGGGAGCGCTCGAAGGAGGACCCGACCCGGGCCGCGGTGTACAGACGCGGCACGGTCTCGATGTTGTGACTGAAGACCGCCGGCCCTTCCGGCAGGACCGCTTCGAGCGGGCGCGTCACGCCACGGAAGTCGGGGGTGAGGATCTCGACGTCGCAGTCGGGGTTGAGGCCGTGCACGGCGCGCACCACCGCGCCAAAGTGCGCTGCTCCCCCATCCCCAAGATCGTCCCGGTCCACCGACGTGATGACGGCGTGCTTCAGGCCGAGATGCCGGACCGCCTCCGCGACGTGGCGTGGCTCGTCGGGATCGATCGCGCCCGGGCGCCCGGTGGCGACGGCGCAGAAGCCGCAGCGCCGGGTGCAGACATCGCCGAGGATCATGAAGGTGGCGGTGCGGTCGTCCCAGCACTCGTAGATGTTGGGGCAGCGCGCTTCCTGGCAGACGGTGTGCAGCTGCAGCCCGTCGATCAGGCGGTGGACTTCGCGGTAGTTCGGCCCGGTGTTGAGCCGGATGCGGAGCCACGGCGGCTTGCCGCCGGCCGGGCCCGGGGCGGGGGCGCACGACATCAGCGGGCCTCCCGTCCAGCGACCGCACCGGCGGCTTCGGGGCACGAGGTGGCTTTCGGACGCAGGGCGGCTTCTACACGCAAGGCGTCGTCGGTTCCAGGACGGGGAATCTCGACCTCCACGCTCCCCGCCAGGATCGTCCGATCGAAAACCCGCGCGAACTCCGGGAGCAGGACGGACGCCACGTCCTCGAGAGGCGGGGCGATCCCCAGGATCCTTTCCATCGACGTGAGACCGCGGGAACGGATGCCGCACGGCACGATCAGGGAGAAGGCGTCCAGATCGGTGGCGACGTTCAGGGCGAAGCCATGGGTCGTGACCCAGCGCGACAGGTGGACGCCGATGCTGGCGATCTTCTCCCCCCCGACCCAGACACCGGTCAGCCCCGCAACACGGCCGGTGGCGATGCCGAAACGCGCCAACGTGCGGATCAGGACCTCCTCGAGATCGCGCAGGTAGCGGGCCACATCGCGCCGCTCGGGGCTGAGATCGAGGACCGGGTAGCCGACCAGCTGGCCTGGCCCGTGGTAGGTGACCTGGCCGCCGCGATCGCAGCGTTCGACCGCGATCCCCCGGCCAAGCAGGACCGCCGGGTCGATCAGGACGTCCTCGGGGCGCGCGTTGCGCCCGAGGGTGATGACCGGCGGATGCTCGAGCAACAGGACCCGCTCGCCGCCGGTGCCGTCCTTGAGGCGGCGCGCGCACTCTCCCTGGAGACGCATGGCGTCGCGGAAATCGATCCGGCCGAGCCAACCCGCGGTGCAGGAATGCACGCCGTCCTCCTACAGGACCTCGGGGAAGCGCGCCTCTTCGAGCGCGGTCTTGATGTGCGCCATGAACTGGTCGGCGACCGCTCCGTCGATGAGCCGATGGTCGAACGACAGCGACAGGTGGACCGTCGGGTGGACGGCAATGGCGTCGTCCACGACCACGACCCGCTTGGCGATCGACCCCACCCCCATGATTGCCACCTGGGGCTGGCTGATGATCGGCGTCCCGAACAGGGCGCCGTACGACCCCGGATTGGTGATCGTGAAGGTGCCGCCCTGCACGTCGTCCGGCTGCAGCTTCCGGCCGCGGGCGCGGTCCGCCAGGTCGACGATCGCCTTGGCGAGACCGGACAGGGTCCGGTCGCCGGCATTCTTGATGACCGGGACGATCAGGCCCCAGTCGAGTGCCACGGCGACACCCACGTGGATGTCCTTCCGGTAGACGACGTTGTCGCCCTCGATGGAGGAGTTCACCACCGGGAACGCCTTCAGCGCTTCGACGGCCGCCTTCACGAAGAAGGCGGTCGGTGTCAGCTTGATGCCGTGACGGCTCTCGAACGCCTGCCGGTGCTCCTCGCGCAGCCGCATGACGCGGTGCATGTCGACCTCGAACACCGTGGTCACGTGGGCCGATGTCCGGCGACTGAGGACCATGTGCTCGGCGATCTTCTTGCGCATGGCCGAGAGCGGTTCGACCGCCGTGCGGTCCCCCAGGGCGAACGCCGGGCGGTGCACCGCCGGCCCAGCCGGTGCGGCCGTGCCGGTCGTCCCCATGCCGGGCCCGCCTGCCCCTGCCGCGGCGCCGGCTCCCCCGCCACGCTCGAGGGCGGTCAGGATGTCCTTCTTGGTAACCCGTCCTCCGATGCCGGTCCCCTGCAGGCGGCCGATGTCAACATGGTGCTCGCGCGCGATCCGGCGAACGACCGGTGAGGATCGGACTCGTCGCAGCTCCTCGGGGCCGGCCCCCGACGCCGCCATCTGCGCTGCCCGCGGGATCTCCCCGGTGGCGGCCGGCAGCGGTCCGGCTGCAGGCGACGCGGGCCGGGCCGTTGCCGGAGTCGCCGCGGCGGGAGCCGGGCCGGATGGCCGCGGCGCTTCCGGGGCGCGGGACGGCGCGCCGGCGGGCGCGGTCGAACGTCCGGCGGCCGACGGTTTCGGGGCCGACGCGGCTGCGGTCGCCTCGGTCTCGATGAACGCGACGATCGTGTTGACCGCGACCGTCTGCCCCTCACCGACCTGGATCTCGACAAGGGATCCGGCCGCCGGGGCCGGGATTTCGGCGTCCACCTTGTCGGTGGAGATCTCGAAGATCGGCTCGTCGCGCGCCACGCGATCCCCGACCTTCTTCAGCCAGCGGGTCAGCGTCCCCTCGGCGATGCTCTCCCCCATCTGCGGCATGATCACGTCGACGCGCATGGTGCGCTCCTCTAGTAGGCCAGCAGCTGCCGGGCGGTGGCCAGGATCTTGTCCTTGTCCGGCAGAAAGAATTTTTCCAGCGGCGGGCTGTACGGCACCGGCGTATCGGGTGCGGTCACCCGCAGCACCGGCGCGTCGAGGTACTCGAACACCTCCTCGTTCAGGATGGCGGTGATCTCCCCGGCGATTCCCCCCGTCCGCGTGTCCTCGTGAACGATCATCGTCTTGCCGGTCTTCTTCGCCGACGTCAGGATCGCGTCCTTGTCGAGGGGCAGGAGGCTGCGCAAATCGATGACCTCGACCTCGTGGCCCTCCCGGCGCAGGTCCTCGGCCGCCTCGAGGCACGGGTAGAGCATTGCCGCGTAGGTCAGCATCGTGAGATCGCGCCCCTCGCGGCGCACGGCGGCGCGGCCGATCGGCACGATGTAGTCCTCCGACGGCAGCTCCTCCTTGATCCTCCGGTAGAGATACTTGTGCTCGAGGTAGAGGACCGGGTCCTCATCGCGGATCGCCGCCTTGATCAGTCCCTTGGCGTCGTAGGCGGTCGCCGGTGCGACCACCTTCAGCCCGGGAGTGTGGACGTAGTACATCTCCGGGTTCTGGGAGTGGAACGGACCGCCGTGGACGCCGCCGCCGGCCGGTCCGCGGATGACGATCGGCACGCCGGCCCCCCAGCGGTAACGGTTCTTGGCGGCGAAGTTGGTGATCTGGTCGAAGGCGCAGGAGATGAAGTCGATGAACTGCATCTCCGCGACCGGCCGCATCCCCATGAGCGCGGCGCCGATCGCCGCACCGACGATCGCCGACTCGGCGATCGGCGGATCGATGACCCGCATCTCGCCGAAGCGCTCCAGCATCCCCTCCGTCACCTTGAACGCGCCGCCGTAAATTCCGATGTCCTCGCCGATGAGGAAAACCCGGTCGTCGCGCTCCATCTCCTCCCAGATCCCCTGACGGATCGCTTCCACGTACGTCGTCAGCGCCACGCGTCACCGTTCATGCGTGCCACACCCCCTCGAGGCACTCCTCCGGAGCGGGCCAGGGGTCGCTTTCCGCCCCTTCCACCGCCGCGTCGATCTCCTCCTCGATGCGCGTGTCCAGATCCGCGAGCGCCGTCCGATCCAGAAGACCCCGGGTCTCGAGATGCGCGGTGAACCGCACGATCGGATCGCGCCCACGCCATTCCTCCAACGTCGCGGCCGGCACGTAGCCCGCATCATCATGAGCCGAATGCCCGGTCATCCGGAAGGTGACCCCCTCCACCAGGGTCGGTCCACCGCCGGCGCGGGCCCGCGTCACCGCGCGGCCGACCGCATCGTAGACCGCCAGCACATCGTTACCGTCCACCGAGTCCCCCGGGATCCCGTAACCCACCGCCCGATCGGCGACCCGCGCCACCGCCATCTGGCGCGACAACGGGGTCGAGTAGGCGTACTGGTTATTGTTGCAGATGAACACCACCGGCAGCCGCTGCACCGCGGCGAGGTTGACCCCGGTGTGCCAGTCGGCGCGGCTGGTGGTCCCGTCGCCGAAGAACGCGAAGCAGACCTGGTCGGTGCCCTTCATGACAAAGGTCAGCGCGCACCCGGCCGCCACCGGGATGGTGTCCCCGAGGTGCGAGATGAAAGACACGAGCCGGCATGCCATGTCGCCCATGTGCATGTTGCCGTCGCGGCCACGCGTGGGGCCGGTCCGCCGCCCCATGTACTGGGCCAGGACCCGGCGCGGGGTGATCCCCTGCATCAGGAACACCGCCATGTCACGGTGCGACGGGAACACCACGTCATCGCGCGCCGGGTCGCCGGTCCGGCGGATGTGCATGCCGGCGCCGACCGAGATCGCCTCCTGGCCGCGCCCGACGTAGACCCCGCCGACGATCTTCCCCTGCCGGTAGAGACGGCGCTCGATCCGCTCTTCGAGGGCGCGCGTCAGTTTCATGGTGTACAGCATCGTGAGCAGCCCGGCCCGATCGGGCTCGCGGTTCCCGGTGACCGCGCTCATGCCGCTCACCGCGATCATGCCGGCCACCAGGGCTTCTCGAACCCCGGCTCGCACAGGACCCCGCCCAGGGCTTCGTGCGGTTCCGGCAGCGGGGCGGCCAGCGCTTCGTCCGCCGCCGCCGCGACGCCGCGGGACAGCACCACGGCGGCCGCCTCCAGATCCTCACGGCGCGCGTGCCCCTCCGCCACCAGGAAGGCCTCGAACCGATCGATCGGATCGCGATCTTTCCAGGCTTCGATCAGGTCCTTCGGCACGTAGTGCATGTCGTCGTGCTCGGCGTGCCCTCTCATCCGGAAGGCGCGGCACTCCAGCAGCGTCGGCCCCGCACCGCGGCGGGCGTGGTCGGCGGCCCGCCGGGTGGCGGCGTAGACCGCCAGCACGTCGGTGCCGTCCACCGACTCGGCGGCGACGCCGTAGGCCGGGCCTTTCTCCGCGAAACTCGCAATCGCCACCTGCCGCGGCACCGGTGTCGAGTAGGCGTAGCCGTTGTTCTCGACCACCAGGATGAACGGCAGCCTCAGGACGGCGGCGAAGTTGAACCCCTCGTGGAAGTCGCCCGTCGACGTGCCGCCGTCGCCGATGTAAGTGAGCGCCAGGCGGTCCTCCCCCCGCATCCGCACCGCCAGCGCCGCCCCCGCCATCACCGGGATGAGGGTGCCGAGGTGGCTGATCGGGCTGATCAGGGAAAGCTTTTCGACGTTGCCGAAGTGCAGCGTGCCGTCGCGGCCGCGCGTCGGGCCGTCGCGCCGGGCGAGGTACTGCAGGAACAGATCGCGCGGCGTCACGCCGCGCGCCAGGACCGATCCGATGTTGCGGATCATCGGCGCCAGCAGATCGTCCGGCCGGATCGCGAACACGGTGCCGACGGAGATCGCCTCCTGCCCGAGGCTGCTGAAGAGGCCGCCGGTGATGTGCCCCTGCCGGTACAGCGCCGACAGCTTCTCCTCGACGATCCGGTTGAGACGGAGGAGCCGGTGGATCTCGAGCAGCTGGTCGCGCGTCAAGCCGGGATTGACGATCGCCCGCGCCGGCCCCGGGTAGAGACCGGCGAGATCGATCGTCGCCTTTGCCTGCCCCCGCTTCACAGGTGAATGCCGCGACCGTGCAGGTTGAGGGCGGCCTCGGCCATCGCCTCCGACAGGGTCGGGTGGGCGTGAATGGCGTGGAACAGGTCTTCGACGGTCGACTCCAGGCGGAGCGCCACCCCGCCCTCGGCGATCAGCTCGGTGGCCTTCGGCCCGATGACATGGATCCCGAGGAGCTCGTCATAGCGCTCGTCGCCGACGATCTTCACGAACCCCTCCTGGTGGCCGACGATGCCGGCCTTGCCGAGGGCGGTGAATGGGAACCTGCCGACACGGACCTGGTGACCACGCGCCCGGGCGGTCGCCTCGCTCAAACCGATGCTGGCGACTTCGGGTTCGCAGTAGGTGCAGGAGGGAACCTGGTCGTAGTTGATCGGGGCCGGATTGCGTCCGGCGATCGCCTCGGCCGCCACCACCCCTTCGTGCGACGCGACATGGGCCAGGGCCGGCGTCGGCAGCAGATCGCCGATGGCGTAGACCCCCTCGTCGCGCGTCCGCATCGTGCCGTCGACCTTGACGAAGCCGCGGTCGAGTTCGACTTTCGTCGCCTCGATCCCCAGGTCGTCGGTCAGCGGCCGGCGACCGACGGCCACCAGGAGAACTTCCGCCTTGAGGGTCTCCCGGCCTCCCTTCTCGGACTGCACCTGGATCTCCACTTCCCGATCGCGGACCTTGACCTCTTCGACCTTGGTGGCGACCCGCACGCCGATGCCGCGCTTCTTGAAGGCCTTGTGCAGCTCGGCGGAGATCTCCTCGTCCTCCAGCGGCAGGACGCGCGGCAGCATCTCCACGAGCGTGACGGCGCTCCCGAAGCGGGAATAGATCGACGCGAATTCGCAGCCGACCGCCCCGGCTCCCAGCACCAGGATCGACTTCGGGACGATTTCCATGGACAGCGCCTCGTTGCTGGTGATGACCCGCGCACCGTCCGGCTTCAGGCCCGGCAGCATCTTCGGGACCGACCCGGTGGCCAGGATCACCCGGCGCGTTGTCAGGAGGCGCGGCGCTCCCTGTCCCGTCACCTCGACCCGGCCCCCGCCCTTGAGACGCCCATGACCGGGCACGACGGTGATGACGTTTTTCTTCATCAGGAACTCGATCCCCTTCGCCATCCGGCGCACCACATCGGCCTTGTGCTTGTGGGCTCCCGCCAGATCGAGCTTCACGTCCCCGGTCTTGACGCCGAAGCGCCCCGCCTCCTTCGTCATCTCCAGCACATCGGCGGTGTGCAGCAGCGCCTTGGTGGGAATGCAGCCCCAGTGCAGACAGGTGCCGCCGAGGGCCGCCGCCTTCTCGACCAGGGCGATCTTCAGCCCCAGCTGCGCGGCCCGGATCGCAGCCACGTAGCCGCCGGGCCCGCTGCCGATGATGGTGACGTCGTAACTCTCCTGGGTGTCGGCCACGTGGAAGCCTCCTCGCGTTCGGGAACGTGCCTGTCGGGTCCTCGCCCCGGATCGGCGCCGTGTCGGGACCGGGCGCATCCGGGAAACGACCTGGAAAGTGCGGCGGATTATAACGTTGCACCTCGACGGCGGTCAATTTTCACACCGTCGCCGCCGTCTCGAGGACCCGATCGATGTCCTGCGGGGTATTGTAGATGTGCGGCGAGATCCGGATCCGGTTCTCGCGCAGGCTGACCAGCACGCCCCGCTCCCCCAGCCGCTTGAAGATCCGGTGCGTTTCCTCGAGACTCGTCGCCGCCAGCGCCACGATCGTGGACCGGCGCGCCGGTGTCACGTCGGAGACCACGCGCAGGGAGGTCCGATCGAGGCCCCGCAGCAGCCGGTCGTGGAGCCGCCGGACGTGCGCCTCGATGGTCGGCACGCGCACGCGGTTCAGCATCTCGAGCGAGGCGGCGAAGGCGCTCAGATGGATGAAGGCGGCCGTCTCCGGCACGTCGAACCGCCGGGCCCCCTCGCGGAACTCCAGCCGGTAGTCGTTCAGGCGGTTGAACTGGCTGGATCCCTTGACCACCAGCCAGTTGACGTCGCAGGTCGCCATGCGATCGATCACCCGCGGGTTGACGTAGGTGAAGCCGGTGCCGTACGGACCGAGCAGCCACTTGTAGCCGCTCACCGCCAGGACATCGATCGGGAAGTCGGCCACCCGGAAATCGACGGCGCCGATCGCCTGCGCCCCGTCGACCACCAGGAACAGGCCGCGCTGCCGGCAGGCGTCCCCGATCGCCTGCAGGTCGATCCGGTCCCCCGTCGAGTACGAGACCAGGCTCACGGCGATCAACCGGGTATCCGGGCCGATCGCCCCGACCAGGTCGGCGGCGTCGACCGAGACACCGCGTCCCGGACGGACAATCCGGACCCGGATCCCCTTCGACTCGAGGTTCATCCAGGGGTAGACGTTGGCCGGAAATTCGCCCTGCGCCAGGAGGATCTCGTCACCTTCCTTGAGCGGCAGGCCGCGCGCCGCCAGGTTGAGACCGTGCGAGGCCCCGGTGCCGATGGCGATGCTGGTCGGGGCGCAGCCGATCAAACGCCCCGCCGCCGCGCGCACCCGCGCCGGCAGCTCGCTGTAGAGCGCCTCGGGGAACTCCTCGGGGTGTTCCTTGTACCGCACCGCCAGACGGGCCGCCTCGGCGGTCTCGCGCGGGAACGGCCCCTGGCCGGCACAGTCCAGGTAGGCTTTGCCTCCGAACTCCTTGAACAGGTGCTTCCAGCGCGTTGCGTCCTCGCTCACGTGTCTCCAGGGGCAGGGCGGGAGAGGCCGGGCGGCCCACCGCGCGCGGGGATCATACACCGCGGCCCCCGCCATCCCCGGCCGCGCGGACAGTCTATAATCAGCCGCGCGGCCAGCAGCCGCGCGACGAACATGGCGACGCTGATGACCCCAAGCCGCGAGACCCGCTTTCTCTCCCTCCCGCCGGAGGTCCGGATCACCCACGCCTTCACCCGGCCCTTCGACAATGTCGTGGCGACCGCCCGAACCTGTTATTCGGGCAGCGGCATCATCCGCGACGATCAGGTGATGGGCGCGGCCGACCTGGCGCCGGAGGCGCGCGAGGAGAAGAGGCGGCGGCGCGACGCCCTGGCGCGCGACTTGTACCAGGCCGGGCACCACACGACGCTGCAGCACGCCCATTTCCAGTTCGCCATCAGCAACGTCAGCCGCCAGTTTCTCTGGTCGTTCCTGCACAGTCACCCGTTCTACAACTCCGAGCAGGTGAGCCAACGCTACGTGACGGTGAAATCAGGGAACTACGCCGTGCCGCCGCTCGCGGGCCGGGATCTCGATCTCTATCACGCCACCGTTGCGGCCCAGCAGTCAGCCTACGACGACCTGTGCCGCCTGCTGGAGAAGCCCGCCTCCGACGCCTACTACGCGCGCTTCCCGGTGCGCCGGCGGCGCGCCGCCAAATACGACAAGGAGATCCAGAAGAAGGCCCAGGAGGTGGCGCGCTACGTCCTGCCGGTGGCCACCTTCGCCTACCTGTACCACACGGTGAGCGGGCTGACGCTCCTGCGTTATCACCGGATCTGCCAGGAACCGGACGCGCCGATAGAGCAGCGTCAGGTGGTCGGCCGGATGGTGCAGGAACTCCTGGCACTCGATCCGGCCTACAGCGCCATCCTGGAGGACCCCATCCCGGAGGACGGCACGCTGGAGTCGCGCGCACAGCGCGATATCGGGCGGTGCGACGACGCGGATCGGGCGGCCTTCCTGCGCGATTTCGATGCCGGTCTCGGGCCGCGCATCTCCGTGCTGATCGACCACCCGGCCCGCAACGAGACGACGCTCGCCGCCGCGGTCCGGGAGACTCTCGGTCTGCCGGCCACGCGTCTCTCCGACGACGACGCGATCGCCCTGGTCATGGACCCGGGGCGCAACCCCTACCTCGGCGAGGCGCTCAACCTGACTTCGCTCAGCAAGCTGTCGCGCGCCCTCGTCCACTGCTACTACACATTCCGCAAGCGTCTCAGCCATGCCGGCGACTCCCAGAACCAGCGCCACCGGATGACGCCGGCCTCCCGGCCGCTCCTCGAGGCCCATCTGACACGGGATCCCGACTACATCACGCCACCGCTGGTGCTCGAGGACGCCGCCTGCCTGCGGCGCTATCGCGAGGCCATGGACCGGACCTGGGACGGGATCAACGCTTTGCGGGCCGCCGGAGTCCCCGACGAGTTCGCGCTCTACCTGCTGCCGAACGCCGTCGCGGTGCGCTTCACCGAGTCGGCGTCCCTGCTGGACCTGCGTCACAAGCACGCCATGCGTCTGTGCTACAACGCCCAGGAGGAAATCTGGCGCGCCTCGCTGGAGGAGGCGATCCAGATCCGTGCCGTGAACCCCCGCATCGGCCGATTCCTGTTGCCGCCCTGCACGATCCGTCAGCTCGGCGGTGCCACGCCGATCTGCCCCGAGGGGAAGCGCTACTGCGGGGAGCGTGTCTGGACCTATGACCTCGCCGATTACCGTCGCGTCATCTGAGGGTCGGGCGGATGCGCCGGCGATCGAGATCCTGCCGGGTTCGGTCCACGGCCCGTTCGATCTCGCCCTCCTGTTCGGCAATCCGCACCCGGTCGAAATCGAGGTCGGCAGCGGCAAGGGGCGGTTCCTGATCGAACAGTCCGCGGCGCGGCCGGCGGTCAATTTCCTGGGGATCGAGTGGTCGTTGAAGTACCTGCGGGTCACGGGAGATCGCGCCTTGCGCCGCGGTCTCCACAATGTCCGCCTCTACCGCGCCGACGCACGCCATGTGATCGCCGACCTGGTGCCCGACGCTGCGGTGACACGCCTGCACATCTACTGCCCGGACCCGTGGCCGAAGAAGCGGCATCACAAGCGCCGCTTCTTCAGCGCCGCGATGCTCCAGCCCATCGCCCGCATCCTCAGGCCGGGCGGGTTCCTGCACGTCTCCACCGACGTGGCGGACTACTTCGAGGAGATCCTCGGGGCCCTGCAGGCCCAGGACGCGTTGCGACCGGGCACGGATCCCCTGTTTCCGGAGCAGGCGGGGGCGGTCAGGACCAGCTACGAGAGCAAATACGCGGCGGTGGGACGGACGATTCAGCGGGCCTGCTGGATGCGGCCGGTCTGACCGCCTGCCGGGTCGCGGCGCCGGCGCTCAGGCAATCTCGACGATTAGATGTCCGGCTTCGACCCGGACCGGGTGGCAGGCGACCGCCACGTCCTTGTCAATCGGCGAGATGCCGGTCTTCAGATCGAAGGTCCAGCCGTGCCAGGGGCACGACACCACGCCGCCGGCCTCGAGGTAGCCCTCGCCCAGCGGGCCGCCTTGGTGCGGACAGGTGTCGTCAAGGGCGTAGAACTGTCCCTCAAAATGAAAGATGGCGATCCGCCGATCGCCGACCTGCACCACTTTGCTGCCACCCGCCGGGATCTCATCGGCGCGGCCACAGCGTGCCACCGTCGGCATCGGTCCCCTCCCTCAGCGCCGCAGGTCGCCCGGGATGTTGGTGGAACCCCAGGCACACCCGGTCACAGCGACGATCCGCTCGGCGACACGGGCCAGGGCGGCACGCACACCCGCGGTCTTCTCCGGGTCGGAGAGCGGCTCCAGTCGCACCGTCAGCCCATTGCCCCGCGGCGCGATCTGGATGAAAAACTTCTGGGTAAATCCCCGATCCACGACCACCGTCTCGATCAACGCCTGTCCCCCGCCACGTTCGCGGTAGAAACGGTCCACCTTGACGAGCCGCGTTCCTTCGCGATCGAGAAATGGCTCGAAGCGATCGCCGTAGGCATCCAGGATCGCATCACCCCCACGACCGTCAGGGCTTTCGAGGACGACGTGTGGCACCAGGATTCCCCGTGCGGGTTCAGGCGAGCGTGGTGCGGACGAACTTCAGGACCTCGTCGGCGTGGCCCTTGACCCGGACGCGCGGGAAGATCTGCCGGATCGTGCCGCCGGTGTCGATGACGAAGGTTGTCCGGTGGATCCCGGGAAATTCCCGGCCCATGAACGACTTCGTGCCCCAGGTCCCGTAGGCCCGGGCAACGGTGGTGTCCGGATCGCTGAGCAGCAGGAACGGAAGGCGGTGTTTCGCCGTGAACCGGTCGTGCGACGCCACCGGGTCGCGGCTGACGCCAAGGATGACCGTGTCCTCGGCCTCGAACCGACCGAAGGCATCACGAAAGTCGCAGGCCTCGAGAGTACAACCGGGCGTGTGGTCCTTCGGGTAGAAATACAGGATGAGGTTTTTGCGTCCGAGAAAATCGCTGAGGGCGACCGTCCTGCCGCCGGTCGCCTCCAAGGCGAAGTGGGGTGCCTTGGAACCGATCGCGGGTGCTGCATCGATGGCCATCATCCCTCCGGGCGCCCTGTCGGGCGCCGGGTGCATTTTCCTCGCTGTCCGTGAGGCCACAATCGTATCACACGGCCGGGTGGCCGGCGGCTCAGGGGGCAGCGCCCTCGAGCCTTTCGACGGTGGCCCGCTCCTTGAGTCGTTCCACGTACTTCTCGATCTTCTGCTCGCGATCGCGGGCCACCAGGCGGGCGCGGATCGCCTCGCGCGCCTCGTCGAACGGCACCACGCCCTCCGGCTGTCGATCGGTCGCCTTCAGTAGATGCAGCCCGAGGCGCGTCTCGACCACGTCGCTGATCTCCCCGATCCCCAGAACGAGGGCGGCGCGCTCGATCACCGGCGTCCCCCCACCACGTACGATCCAGCCGAGGTCGCCGCCCTGGCTCGCCTCGGCTCCCTCGGAAAAGCGTCGCGCCGCGTCGGCGAAGTCGCGTCCGTCACGGATCTCCTTGAGGATGGCCTCGATCTTTTCGCGCGCCGTGGCGCGCGCCGCGGCCGTCTCCCCAGGCACACGCACCAGGATCTGGCTGACACGCACGCGCTCGCGGCGCGCCATCTCCGCGGGGTTCTGGTCGTAGTAGCGGCGCACGTCCTCATCGCTGACCTCGCTCTTCCCCGCGATCTCGCGTTCGACATGCCGCGTGACCACGAGGGTCCGCCGCACCTGGGACCGGAAATCGGCCTCCGAAGTGGCGAAGGTGCGGAGCAGGGTGTCGAGGTCCCCCGGCGCTGACAGGACGCCCCGGATCCGCGCGATTTCCGCGTCGACGTCGGCGTCGGGGATGTTCTGGCGCGAACGCCCGGCGTCCTGATAGAGAAGCTCGTTGTCGATCATCCCTTCGAGCACCCGGGAGCGGACCGCCCGGAGCTCGGCGAGGGGCACGCTGGCGCGCCGTCCCTGGAACTGCAGCTGGACCGCGAGATCGAAATCGCGACGCAGGATCGGACGACCATTGACCCGCGCCACGGCCGCATCGGCGGCGGTCTTCCCGGACGCGGCGCCGGCCGGGGCGCCAGCGTGACCCGGGCCGGCGACACCCATCATCAGCCCGGCCGCCAGCAGGCCGCCGATCAAGAACCGGCCCGCCGGGAGGACGACGTTTCGCGGCATGCGCTTCACGGGTTCACCGCCGCCTGCGGTTCAAACTTGCGCCAGGTCTGGACGCTGATCAGGGCGGCCAGCTTCTCGGCGATCTCCTTGAACGCCAGGGCCGGGACCGATTCCGGATCGTGGGAGACCGGTGGCCGGCCGTCATCGCCCCCCTGGCGGACGCGCATGTCGAGCGGCACTTCGCCGAGAAACGGCACCTGCATCTTCTCCGCCTCGCGGCGACCGCCGCCATGGCTGAAGACCTCGAGCCGTTCACCGCAATGCGGGCAGTTGAGAAAGGACATGTTCTCCACGATTCCCAGGATCGGGACGTTCACCTTCCGGAACATCGCCGCCGCCTTGCGGACGTCGAGCAGGGCGACGTCCTGCGGCGTGGTGACCAGCACGGCACCCGTGAGCGGGATGATCTGCGACAGCGTCAACTGCACGTCCCCGGTGCCGGGCGGCAGATCGATGAACAGGTAGTCCAGCTTCCCCCATTGCACGTCGCCGAGGAACTGCCGGATGGCGCCATGCAGCATCGGGCCGCGCCAGATCACCGGCTCGTCCTCCTTGAGAAAAAAGGCCATCGACATCAGCCGCAGCCCTTCCACCGACACCGGGATGATCTTCCGCTCGACGATTTCCGGCTTGCCGTGGAATCCCAGCATCTGGGGGTCGTTCGGGCCGTAGATGTCGGCATCGAGCAGGCCGACCGAGGCGCCGGCGCGCGCAAAGGAGAGCGCCAGGTTGACGCTGACGGTCGACTTCCCCACGCCCCCCTTCCCCGACCCCACGGCGACGACGTTGGCCACTTCGGGGATCAGATCGCCGGTGTTCTCGAGACTGCGACGCACCTTGGCGCCCATCTTCACCTGCACCGCCGCCACCCCCGGGACCCGGCCGATCGCTTCGCGGACGTCCTTTTCCACCTGGGCCTTGAGCGGGCAGCCCGGAGTGGTCAGGTTCACCGTCAGGGAGACGTTGCCGCCCTCGACCTTCAGGTCCTCGATCATGCCGAGGCTGACGAGATCGACGTTCAGCTCCGGGTCCTTGACACCCCGGAGCGCTTCCATGACCTTTGCGGCTTCGACGTTGGTCAGCCCCACCGTCAGGCCTCCGGCGACCCGTCGCCGGACAATCGCCGCGTCCGCCCGCCGGTGCCGGCCACCTCCCCGGTTCCGCCCGGCCGGACCCAGGGGCTGGCGAGGCCAGCGAGGTCGCGGCCGACCTCACCGACACCGAGCATCAGGACACGGAACTTCTCTCCCATCCGCCCCGGCAGGATCATCTCCTTGAGGGCTTCGCGTTCGCGCAGCCGCTCGACCATGGCTGCCGGATCCCCGCCCCCCGCCGGGAAATCGAGCGGCATCGCCTCCAGGAACTCGAGGGCGCCGAGCGCGATCAGGAACTGCGCCTGGGTCACCAGACCAAGGACCCTGGCCCCGGCGACCTCGGCCGACCGTTTCAGGGCAGTGAAGTCCACGTGCGCTGTGAGGTCCTGATCGCCCGGCCGATCCAGGAACTCCTCGTTGGTGCGGTGCCGGTGGTACGCGAGGAGCGTCCCGCGCCGGCGCGATGGATGGTAGAGATCGCGCGCCTCATGGCCGTAGTCCACCAGGATGACGTAGCCGCGGCGGAGGCAGGAGACCGCCCACGCCAGCCAGCACGGCGCCGCCAGGTTGAGGTCGACTTCCTGGCCGGGCTCGAGGTTGATCTGCATGGTCTCGAGGAAACGGCCGATCGCGGGGTTCGACGGCGGGAGGAGAACTTCCCTGAACGACTCGCCCTCGAGCGCCACGTGGATCTCCTGCGGCCCCTCGGGCGCGCCGACGATCCGGTGGACCGGGAAGGCGTCGACGACCTCATTGGCGAACAGGACACCGTCGAATCCGCGGCGCGTCTCGATGTCTTCCTCGGTCACCCACTCGATCGGCAGTGCCGTCACCCCCTGGAGGCGGGCCCGCTGGCGCGCCGCCAGGACGGGGCTCACCTCGACCAGGACATAACGCAGGCTGCGGGCGAACGCCCCGAGGCGCTCGGCCTCGCGAAGGAAGTCGGCGGCAAACAACCCTTCTCCCGGTCCGAATTCCACGAACCGGAACGGGTCGGGACGGCCGCTTCCGCGCCACATCTCCTCGGCCTGCCGGGCAACCAGCGCACCGAAGGCGTGGTGCAGTCCGCTGCTGGTGAGGTAGTCGCGCCCACCGCCACCGCCAAGGCCGCGCGAGTAGTAGCCGTGCTGCGGGTGATACAGGCAGATTTCCATGAACCGCGCGAACGGGATCGGGCCGGCGGCGGCGATTTCGGAACAAAGGATGGTGCGCAGGTCCGAGCCGGTCAGGGGCATGGCGATCACCGGGAGGCGACCGCCGGTTCCGGGAGTCGAATCGCCCGACGGGTGACACCCCGGGCCCGTTCCTGCACCAGTTCCTGGACCTTCATGACCCCTTCGATGAGGGCCTCCGGTCGCGGCGGGCACCCCGGGATGTAGACGTCCACCGGGATGATCTCGTCCACGCCCTGCACCACCGAGTAGGAACGGAACATGCCGCCCGTCGAGGCACAGGCGCCCATCGAGATGACCCATTTCGGTTCCGGCATCTGGTCGAAGATCCGCTTCACGGAGGGCGCCATCTTCTTGGTCACCGTCCCGGCCACGATCATCAGGTCGGCCTGGCGCGGCGAGAAGCGGAGCGCTTCGGCTCCGAAGCGCGCCACGTCGTAGCGCGGCGCCACCATCGCCATCAGCTCGATGGCGCAGCAGGCCAGACCCATCGGCATCGGCCAGAGGGAGTTCTTGCGCCCCCACGCGATGTAATCGGCGAGACGCGTGGTCATCAGCCAGTTGTCGGCCTCGGGCTGGCCGGCGACCGGCAGCGGTCCGCTCATCGCTGGCCTCCGGCCGGCGCACCGGCGGTCAGACGCGCCCACTTGCGGATCGGGTCGGGGCGGATGCCGCCCATTTCGAGAAGCCGATCCTTGGGGAACACCATCTCCTCCCGGCTCAGGCCGACGAGATTGTATTCCGGTGTCAGGAAGATCGCCTGCTCGGGACAGACTTCCTCACAGTAGCCGCACATGATGCAGCGCAGCATGTTGATGTCGAAGGCCCGGGGGCCCTTCTCGACACCGGTTCCGATCTCCTGCGCCTCGATGCGGATCGCCTTGGGCGGGCAGACGAACTCGCACAGGAAGCAGGCGACGCACTTGACGCGCTCCTGCTCGTCGCGGACCAGGGCCGGGTAGCCGCGGTAGTTGGGCGGCAGCTTCCAGGTTTCCTCCGGGTAGCGCATCGTCACCTTGCGGCGGAACATGTGTCGCAGGGTGATCCACATCCCTTTGAGGATCGAGGGAAGGTAGGTGGCGGCCAGCAGGCCGCCGGAGCGCGGTCGCCGCACCAGCCGTCCGGTCAGCGACATGCCGGCCTCGCTTCCCCGGGACCGGCGGCGTCCCGGAAACGGCGGACCGCCTCGCGCACCGCCTGCTCGGCCAGCACCGAGCAGACCCTCTTGGCCTCGGGAATTCCGCCCAGCGCGTCGGACACATCCTGGTTGGTGAGCTGTTCGGCCGCCGCTACGGGGCGGCCCTTGACGAGCGTCGTCGCCATGCTCCCGGCGGCGATCGCCACCGTGCAGCCGAAGCTCTTGAAGCGCGCGTCCACGACCGTATCGCCCTCGATCAGGAGACTGATGCGAAGCACATCGCCCGACGCCGGGTCCCCCACCTGGGCGACCGCCGGGGTGCCGGAGATTTCTCCGACGTTCCGCGGGTTGCGATAGTGATCCATGACCGTGTCATTGTACTTGGCTGTCCGCTCCATGTCCCGCCTGTCCCGGCCGGCCGGGGTTGCGCGTCTCCTGCCGATCGAATCCGGACCACTTCGGTCGGGTATCATCCTAGGAGTCACCGCCGGGGCTGTCAAGCACGCGAAGGCCTCATGGATCCTGTCCAGGCGCCGTCTCCAGGGCGATCCGCGCCGCGTCCCGCACGATCGGTTCGAGGGCGCCGGCACGCGCCCGGTGCAGCAGGTCCCCGGCCGCGGCGTCGTGCAGGAGGGCGAGACCCCGGACGGCGTTGAGCGCCTGCTGGCTCCTGGCTTCCCGGATCGCCGGTTCGGTCGTCTCGACCGCATCGCCGGACGCGAACGCCGATCGCTCCAGGAGATCGCGGAGCACCGGCGCTGCCTCGGGTCGCCCGAGACGGGCCAGCGCCAGCGCCGCATTCCAGCGGACATCGTCCTCCTTGTCGGCGAGGGCGGCGATCAGCACGCCGGCACCGTCCGCGTCCTGGAGCTCTCCCAGAGCGAACAACGCGACCTTCCGCACACCCGCATCCGGATCGACGGCGAGCCGGCGCAAGTCGGCGATCGCCGTGCGGTCACCGGAGTTCGCGAGCCCCCAGGCGCAGAACAGCCGGACCGGCGCATCGGGGTCGTTCAGGCCGCTCCGGAGCGCCCCGGCGGCGCCGGGACGTCCGCTGTTCGCCAGCACCAGCGCCAGGTACCGCCGGAGCTTCAGGTCCCCCTGGGCTCCGGCGTGCTGGAACGATTCCACCAGGGACGGCAGGACCCGGTCGAAGTCGCCGTCCTCCCCGGCGCGCAGCAGCAGCGACAGGTCATAGCCCGACTGCCAGCGCTTCAGGTCCCCGACCCACTCGCCAAGGAACCCCTCGTACTTCTCCAGCCCCTTCAGCGTCGCGCCCGGATCCGGACGACGGTCGCGCAGGAACTGCAGCCCGAAGAACACCGACACCAGGACTGCGACCAGTGCCAGCGGCACGATGAAAAACTGCAGCACCACCTTGGCGTCGCTGCGCCCATCGGTCGCCTCGTCGGCGCCGCCTCCCACCGGGGCAGCCGGCCGTGTCGTGTCGTCCTTCATCAGATCCTCTCAGGCGGTCCGTGCCCGCCGGTCGGTCTCTTCAGCGACGTGCAGGTCGAACGCTCCGTGGGCCGGGTTGGTCGCGAATCCGCGGTGCTGGGCGCCGCAGGCGTAACAAAGGGTGACGTCTCGGAGAACGAAGTACAGGGCGAGATCGATGATCGTCGCCGCCAGCAGGCTCAATCCCCACGTCGGGACACTCAACAGGGCCGCCACCACGAACACCGCGAGCCCGAGTTTCCGGTTGAAGTCCTTCTGGACGTAGAGCCGGTCGTACCCGCAGCGCTGGCAGCGATCGACCCGCCGGGCGACGAGGGCCGCCGGTTCCACCGCCAGTGGCGCACCGTGGCGGCAGGACCGGCACTCCGCCGATGGATGCGGCGCTTCGAGGATCACGCCGACGGGGGCGTCGCACGTCTCGCACACGAAGACCAGGCTCAGGGAGCGATTGAAGACGGGTCCGGTCACAGCGGCCCCGATCCGGCGACCGCCAGGTATCGGCCCAGGAACTCGCCCATGAGGACGAAGACCACGCTGAGATAGAGGATACCGGTCGCCGACTGGGTCGATCGGATGCGGGCGGTCTCGTGGACCATCCACGCGAACACCGCCGGGCCGACCAGCCCGAGGCCGACCCGCGACCAGAAGAAGAAGCCGCGTTCGACCGTCACCTCATGCAGGAAGTCCGCCAGGCCGGCGGGCGAGGTGGCGCCGACGATCAGCAGACCGGCAACGAGGAGCGCGCCGCGGAGACCGATCGTGCCGCCCAGGAGGCGCGCGAACCGCACGAGGTGGATCTCCGAGAGCCGCGACCGCACCAGGTACCAGTGCCCCAGAATCATCGCCACGATCACGACTCCAAGCAGGGCCGCGGCCGCGAGCGCTCCGGCGGCATGGATCCAGGCCGGCTGTCCGGGCCGCGCGGTGGCCCAGCCCCCGGCCGCCGTCGCCGCCGACGCCGCGATTGCCCCGGCCGCCAGCAGGCCGCGCTGCGGCGAACGGGTCGGCAGGTAGAGCGCGGCGATGTACACGACGCACAGCATGATGCCGGCCAGCGCCAGCGCGGAAACGATCCCCGCTCCGCCCGCCGGCCCGCCGGCGGCTGCCGGACCCGTTCGGTCGCGCAGCGGCTGGGCGAGGGCGAGGAAGGCGAGGGCCAGCCCCGCATTGAAGGCGAAGAAGAACCGCCTGAGTTCCGCGAACGGGATCAGGAGGAGCGCAGCGAGAATTCCCGCCGCGGCGCTGGTGAACAGACCCGTGGCGATGGTGGCGGCCGGCACGCGATCCTCCGGAAGATCACGGAGGATATCACACCCCTCCGGCCGGACCGATCGGCCGCCGACCGGGCCGATCCCGGCCCGCAATCGATCAGCCGCCGATCTGCCACATCTTGCGCGCGGTGCGGTCCTCGTAGAACGGCGCCAGGTCGAGACAGCCGCCCGGCCCCTTCGCGGCGACCGTGGCGCGCACGGCGGCTTCGAGATCGGCGTCCCCTTCCGGGCCGCGCAGGATGGTCCTGAGGTCGGTCT
Organism: Acidobacteriota bacterium; assembly: GCA_031394595.1. Classification (GTDB taxonomy): domain Bacteria; phylum Acidobacteriota; class Polarisedimenticolia; order Gp22-AA2; family Gp22-AA2; genus JANNTZ01. Next base: position 11,355 of record JANNTZ010000339.1, on the reverse strand, counting down.
CCGATCGGGAGAACAGGCAATTGCGGAGCATGCCGTCGGCGGTCAGCCGGATGCGATCGCACGACCGGCAGAACGGCTCGGTGACGGGGTTGATGAAGCCGATGTCGCCGGCCCCGTCGGCAAAGCGGAAGATCCTGGCCGGCGCCGCGGGGCGCTCGCGTCCTGCCGGCACCAGCGGCCAGGCCGCCTCGATCCGGGCCCGGACCTCGCGGCCGGGCACCAGCCGATCGGCCTCGAACCGCTCGCCATCCCCGATCGGCATCAGTTCGATGAAGCGCACCTTGAACGGGCCACGCCGGGCCAGGTCGGCGAACGCCAGCACTTCGTGGTCGTTGATGCCGCGCATCAGGACCACGTTGATCTTGACCGGTACGGCGCCGAGGCGGAGGAGTGTCTCGAGCCCCTCCTCGACGCGTCCCAGGGCGCTCCGCCTGCTGGCCCGTTCGAAGGTTTCCCGGTCCAGGGAGTCGACATGCACGTTGAAGCGCCGCACCCCGGCCCGGATCAGCGGGCCCGCCATCTCCGCGAGCAGGAGGCCGTTGGTGGTCAGCGCCAGGTGCTCGATGCCATCCACCGCGGCCAGCATCCCGACCAGGTCAGCCAAGTTCTGCCGCAGCAGCGGCTCCCCGCCGGTCAGGCGGACCTCGCGGACTCCCAGCCGCGCCAGGAGACGCACGATCTTCACGATCTCCTCGAACGACAGGATCAGGTCCCGGCCAAGCCAGGCGATACGACCGCCGGGCATGCAGTACAGACAACGCAGGTTGCAGCGATCGGTGACCGACAGGCGCAGGCTGCGGACAGTCCTGCCGAAGGAGTCCACGAGGGTCGCGGCCGGGGCGGCATGCGGAGCCATGACGCGGATTATAGATGAGTTGGTGGCGTGTCGACCGGCCGGGAGCGCAGTCCTAATCGACTCCCGAACCGCCCGGGTTCCCGCCGGCCTCCGGGTCTCCGGAGAGCGGGGTGTCGCAGGTCGCCGCATCGTCGCTCTCCGGCGTGTCTTCGGACCCGCTGGGTTCCCGGCGCAGGAGCAGCCGCTCGACCACCCGGCCGCCGACCAGGTGATCGCGGACGATTGTTGCCACGTCGCGCGGGGACACCCGGGAGTACACCACTCCTTCCGGGTAGACGATGACGTTGGGACCGTAACGGCAGAGCCCGAAGCAGATGCACTGCGTGTCCTTGACGGACGGCGGCAGGGCCTGGCGGACGAACTCCTTGCGGAACTCCTGGCGCACACGATTCGATCCGCGCTCGCCCCCGCACCGCGGACCGGTGCAGATCAAGATGTGATGCTTGAAGGGCAGGTTCAACGGGGACTCACTCGACCTCGAGAACCGCCTGGACCTGGAGACAGGCGTTGAGCGGGAGTTCGGACACGCCGACCACCACACGCGCATGGCGGCCGCGGTCGCCGAACACTTTCACGAGGACCTCGGACGCCCCTTCCATGACTTCGAAGGCGTCCTGGAATCCCGGAGCGACCGCGACGTACCCGGTGAGCGACACGACACGCCGCACCCGGTCGAGATCCTCCACCGCCTGCCGGGCCGTCGCCAGGATTCCGAGTGCCGCGAGTCGCGCCGCCTCCACGCCCTGGTCGACCGTTACCTCGCGACCGATCTTCCCCTGGAACTTGATCCGCCCGTTCTCCTTCGGAAACTTGCCGGATACGTGCAGGAGATTTCCAACGCGCACCGTCTGCACGTAAGCACCCGTCGGCTTGCCGACCTCTGGAAGGTGATAACCGAGGGTCTCGATCAACTTGTCGACCTCTCCAGCCATTCGTGAGCCCTCCCCTGAACGTGCCGCCATCTTAGCACCCCCGACGCACAACCCGAGGTTTTTTCGCGCATCTTCGACAGCCCGGCGTGGCGCAGATGTTTTCGCGTCTTCACCACAGGGATCGGACGCGGCACGCTTCCTGTTCGGATCCAGATCGCAGCACCATGGGGCGTGGCGCCGCGCGCCGCGGTGACTACGAAGCGCGCACTTTGACAGCCTCGCGGACCCTGCGCTAGGATTCGTCGATGCGACACCAGGCGGCCCTGCATGCTGTCGGTGTGATCCCGTCGCGCTTCGACTCCACCCGCTTCCCCGGCAAGCCGCTGGCCCCGATCGCGGGCCGATCGATGATCGAGCGGGTGCACGAGCGCGCCCGCGGGGCGGCCCGCATCGACCGGCTGATCGTGGCGACCGACGACGATCGGATCGTGCGGGAAGTCGAGCGGTTCGGTGGCGAGGCGATGCGGACGTCCGCCGATCACGCTTCCGGCACCGATCGACTCGCGGAGGTCGCCCGCCGCGTCCCCGCCGACCTGTACGTGAACATCCAGGGAGACGAACCGCTGCTCGACCCGGCCGATGTCGACGCGCTGGTCAAGTGCCTCGACGACGACCCCGCAGTCGAGGTCGCCACCCTCGCGGAGGACCTTCTGGATCCCGGCGCCTTCGAGGACCCCAGTGTGGTGAAGGTGGTCACCGACACGGCGGGCCGCGCCCTGTATTTCTCGCGGGCCCCCATCCCCCACCCGGGCGACCCGCAGGCGCCGGTGGTACGGCGGCGGCACGTGGGGTTGTACGCCTACCGGGCCGCCGCCCTTCTGGAATTCGCGGCCTGGCCTGCCGGGGCACTGGAGCGCGCCGAGAGACTGGAGCAGCTGCGCCTGCTGGAACGCGGGCGCGCCATCCGCGTGCTGCCGGCGCGCGGGCACTACCAGGGCGTCGACACGCCCGCCGACGTTCTCAAAGTGGAACAGATGCTTCTCGCTTCCTCCCGGAGGGGCCCGTCTTGACCAAGTACATCTTTATTACCGGTGGCGTGGTCTCGTCCCTCGGCAAAGGGCTGGCGGCCGCGTCGATCGGGCGGCTGCTCGAGGCGCGCGGCTTCAGCGTCACGCTGCAGAAGCTCGACCCGTACCTGAATGTCGATCCCGGCACCATGAGCCCCTACCAGCACGGCGAAGTCTACGTGACCGAGGACGGCGTCGAGACCGACCTCGACCTCGGGCATTACGAACGTTTCACCTCGACCGTCACCTCCCGCGACCACAACTTCACCAGTGGGCGGATCTACGAACAGGTCCTGGCGAAGGAACGACGCGGCGACTACCTCGGCGGCACGGTGCAGGTGATCCCGCACGTGACCGACGAGATCAAAGAGAGCATCCGCCGCATCTCGAAAGGCGTGGACGTGCAGATCGTCGAGATCGGCGGCACGGTCGGCGACATCGAGTCGCTGCCGTTCCTCGAGGCGGTCCGGCAGATTCGCCTCGAGGCCGGCCGGACCAACGCCGTGTTCGTCCACCTGACGCTGGTCCCCTACATCGGCGCGGCCGGCGAGCTGAAGACCAAGCCGACGCAGCACTCGGTGCGCGACATGCGGGCCATCGGCATCCAGCCCGACGTCCTGATGTGCCGCACCGACCGCTTCCTGCCGAAGGAGATCAAGAAGAAGATCGCGCTGTTCTGCAACGTCCCCGAGGAAGCCGTCATCACCGCCAAGGACGTCGAGACGATCTACGAGGTGCCGCTGGTGCTGGCCAAGGAGGGGATCGACGCCATCCTCCTGAAGCTTCTCGACCTGCCCTATCGTGACAAGACCATGGACGACTGGGTCGCCATGGTCGAGAAGGTCAAGAACCCGCCGGATGGCGAGGTGCTGGTCGGGATCGTCGGCAAGTACGTCACCTACGAGGACTCCTACAAGAGCCTCAACGAGGCGCTCACGCACGGTGGCATCGCCAACGATGTCCGGATCCGGCTGAAGTGGATCGAGGCCGACAACCTCTCGCCGGAGGGGCTGGAAGAGGCGATCGCACCGTGTCACGGTATTCTGGTGCCCGGTGGCTTCGGGATCCGCGGCGTGTCCGGCATGCTGGAGGGGATCCGCATGGCCCGCGAGGGACGCCGCCCGTTCTTCGGCATCTGCCTCGGGCTGCAGTGCGCCGTCATCGAGTTCGCCCGCAACGTCCTGGGACTCAAAGAGGCCGATTCGGCGGAGTTCAACACCGCCACGCCGCACCCGGTGATCTACAAGCTGCGCGAGCTGGAGGGGGTCGAGCGGATGGGCGGCAACATGCGCCTCGGCAAGTGGCCCTGCCTGATCGAGCCAAAGTCCCAGGCGTACCAGGCCTACGGGAGGACAGAGATCAGCGAGCGCCACCGTCATCGCTACGAGGTCAACCGCGCCTACCTCGCCGACATGGTCAAGGCCGGCCTGCGGATCTCCGGCGAAACACCCGACCGGCGGTTCGTGGAGATCATCGAGATCCCCGATCACCCCTACTTCGTGGCCTGCCAGTTCCACCCGGAGTTCAAGTCGAAGCCGATGCACCCCCATCCCCTCTTCCGGAGTTTCATTGGTGCCTGCAAGCGCTTCCGGCCAAAGTCCCGCTGACCGTCCGGCGGGCGCCACCCGCCGGGTCACGGTCGCCGCCGGCCTGGAGATCGGCGGCGGGGCGCCGCTGGCGTTTCTCGCCGGGCCCTGCGTGATCGAGAGCGAGGACCACGTGCTGGCGATGGCCCGGGCCCTGGCGGCGATCGCCCGGCGTCTCGGGATGCCGTACGTGTTCAAGGCATCGTTCGACAAGGCGAACCGCACCTCATCCGCCTCGTACCGCGGGCCGGGTCTTCACGAGGGGCTGCGCATCCTGAAGCGGGTGAAGGACGAAGTCGGCGTGCCGGTGCTGTCGGACATCCACGAACCGGGGCAGGCCGGACCGGCCGCTGAAGTCCTCGACATCCTGCAGATCCCCGCCTTCCTCTGCCGCCAGACCGACCTGCTGGTGGCGGCGGCCCGCACCGGACGGACAGTCAACGTCAAGAAGGGCCAGTTCGTCTCTCCCTGGGACATGCGGCACGTGGTGGACAAGCTGGCGGGAGCCGGCTGCGAACGTATCCTAATGACCGAACGCGGCAGCACGTTTGGCTATCAGAACCTGGTCGTCGACTACCGGGGGCTGGTGGTCATGCGCGGATTCGGCTGGCCGGTGGTCATGGACGCGACGCACGCGGTGCAGTTGCCGGGAGGGGCGGGCGACCGGTCCGGCGGCGATGCGACTTTCATCCCGCCACTGGCGCGCGCCGCGGCGGCGGTCGGCATCGACGCGCTGTTCTGCGAGGTCCACGACGACCCCGCCCGGGCCCGGAGCGACGGCCCCAACGCCCTGCCGCTCGACCGGGTCGAGGGCGTGTTGCGCACCGTTCTGGCGATCGACGCTGCCTCACGGGTGGCCTGATGCCGCGGGATCTCGCCCGCCGCGTGCTCGAGGTCGAGGCCAAGGCGATCCTCGACCTGGTGCCTCGTCTCGATGCCTCCTTTGACCGGGCGGTCGAGATGCTGCACGCCTGCAAGGGACGGGTGGTCATCACCGGGATGGGGAAATCGGGGCTCGTCGGCGCCAAGATCGCCGCCACTCTCGCGAGCACCGGTACACCGTCGCTGTTTCTCCACCCGGCCGAGGCGGTGCACGGCGACATCGGCATGGTGGTGGCCGGGGACGTCGTCGTGGCGATCTCGTACAGTGGCGAGACCGAGGAGCTGATCCGGCTGATCGAGATCCTGAAGCGGCTCGATGTGCCGCTCGTCGCCCTGACCGGCAACCCCGCGTCGACGCTCGGACGCTACGCGGCCGCCGTCCTCGACGTCCGGATCGAGAAGGAAGCGTCGCCGATCGGCCTGGTCCCCACCGCCAGCACCACGGCGGCGCTGGCGATGGGGGACGCGCTGGCGATGGCGGTCCTTGAGCGCCGCGGTTTCACGCTGCAGGACTTCGCCCGCCTTCACCCCGGCGGCCGACTGGGCCGCCAGGTGGTGACCGTGGAGTCGCTGATGCACCAGGGGACGGCGGTGCCGGCGGTGCCTGTCGGCACGCCGATGCGCGATGCGATCCGGATGATGACCGACAAACGGCTCGGGATGACCTGCGTCGTGAATCCCGACGGGACTCTCGCCGGCGTGCTGACCGACGGCGACCTGCGCCGCCGGCTGGAGAAGGGGGACAATCTCCTCCTCCTGAAGGCCGAGGACGCGATGACGCGTTCGCCGGTCGCCATCGGGCGCGACGAGCTGGCCGCCGCGGCGCTGCACGTGCTGGAGACCCGCAAGATCACCTCGCTCGTCGTGTTGGACCGGCGGAGGGTCGTGGAGGGGGTTCTCCACATCCACGATCTCTGGCGGACCCAGTTGTTCTAAGGATTGGCGCCAAGGTGAAGAATCGGATTGCCCTCTCCCCCCGATCGCGGCGGGTCGCTCTCATCCTGATGGACGTCGACGGCGTGCTCACCGACGGGAGGATCCGCTACCCCGATAGCGGCGGCGAGATCAAGACATTCGATGCCCGCGACGGGGCCGGGCTGGTGCTGGCGCGTCGCGCCGGCCTGCGCACTGGTTTGATCTCCGGCCGCGGGGGGCCGGCGGTCCGCAGACGAGCCCAGGAGCTCGGGTTGTCGGAGATCCATCTCAAGGTCAAGGACAAGCTGGCCGCCTATCTCCGCATCCTGAAGGCGGACGGCCTGGAGGATGCCCAGGTCTGCTACATCGGCGACGATTTCGTCGATCTCCCGGTGCTCGCCCGCGCCGGGCTGTCGGTCGCCGTCGCCGACGCGCACCCGGAAGTGCTGCGGCGCGTCGATTTCGTCACCGCCGCTCCCGGCGGTCGTGGCGCGGTGCGTGAGGTGATCGACGCCATCCTACAGGCCCAGGGGAGATGGGATGAGGTCGTCGGCTGGTTCGCGGACCGCACCGCCGCCCGCAGGCCACCCTCATGACCATCGTTCTCTACCTTGCGGCGCTGCTGTTCTTCCTGCTCCTGTTCGTGGTGGGGACGGCGAACGAGGCGGAAGTTGCGGTCCGCATTCTCGGCCGGTCCATCGGCCCGATGACGCTCGGCGCGGCGCTCGCGGGCGCCGCAATCGCGGGGGTCGCCTTCGCCAGCATGCTTGGGCTCATCGACGGGATCAAGATTCGTGTAGCCAACCGCCGGCTCCGTCGGCAGATCCGGCGCACCGAGGAGGAGGCCGACGCTCTCCGCCTGCGCCTCGCCCGTCCCCCGGCCGTGTTCCCGGCCGGCCAGACGCACGAAGGCCTCCGGCCGTCGTCCGGTCCGGAGGCCCGTTCGTTCTAGGCTGGATCAGCGGCCTGGCATGTAGAAGGTGTCGCCATCGCCGGGATCCCCCCCATCGCCCGGGTCGGAGGAGTATCCCGGCGGTATCGGCGTGTCCATCAAATCGGTGGCGCTGTTCACCAGGACGGCGGTTTCGATGGTCCGCGTCACGAGGCCCGCGGGCGTGGTCCAGCTCAGGACCGCCCGGGTGCCGTCGACGGCCACCGTCGGGCGACGGCTGTCGACCGCGGTCTGGCTGAGCCGCAGCGGCGGAGTCCAAACCCCGCCGACGCGGGTGGCAAAGTAGACTTCCCCAACGTCACCCCCACGCCACCAGACCAGGAACGGGGTGCCGGCGGCGTCGAAGGCGACTTCCGGATCGAGCTCGTCCTGGACCGGCAGCGCATCCACCGGCACGACCGGCTGTGGCGCCGTCCACCCCGCTTCGCCCCACGCCGCGAACACGACCTGTTTCAATCCGGCCACGTTCCGCGACCAGAAGACCCAGGGCAGCCCCGTGCCGGGGTGCGTGCGGATGACCGGCGCCAGATCACCGAGGTTGTCCCCGATTGGATTGAGCAGGTCGCCCGGCGCCAGATAAGGGCGCACCTGCCCCCAGGTCACGCGGGCATTGCCCCCGCGCGTGAGATAGTGGAGTTTCTTGAAACTCCCGTCCGGGTTCCGCTGGACGGAGACTTCCGCGAATGCAACCGAGTGCGCGACCAGCAGAGCGAGGGCGGCTGTGACGGTGCGCCGGCCAATGATCTTGCGCATGGGGCTCACCTGCCCTTTCCCTGTTCGATGAGGCTGTCGAACTTGTCCACTTCTCCAAACGTGCTGTCGATCTGCGACCGCAGGAACTTCAGGCGGCCGAAGTACACCTTCTCCTGGACCTGGTTGCCGGCGGCGCGCGCCATCTCCCAGAGGTGGAAGGCGGACCGGAAGAGGATGTCGACGTAGCGCTCCTCGCCGCCGTGGGCCATCAGCTCCGACTCCTCGAAGTAGTCCCGCGCCTTCTTGGGATCGCCCTTCAGGAGGTGGACCTGGCCGAGGTACAGCAGGGCGTAGGTGGAGCAGCGGCGGAACCCGTCACGCTGGGCAATCTGGAGTGCGTCACGGAGCTCCCGCAGACCGCGGTCGACCTTGCCGACCATGGCATGGCAGAAGCCGATGTTGATGCGCATCAGCACCATGTCGTGGGCGCTCGCCCGTCCTTCGAGGAGCGTGCGCGCCTCGCGGAAGCTCTCCATCGCCCTCTCGTAGTCACCCTGCACGAAGTGGGTGCGCGCGATGCAGTGCTGAGCGTAGCCCTCGTATTCCGGGTTGCCGATCTCGCGCGCCAAGGCGAGGCTCTTTTCCGCCTCGAGGAGCGCGAGGTACCGGTCCCCCTTTTCGTCGTGGGAGGCCGCGAGGCAGAGGAGCACCAGAGACATGGTCGCCGGGCTGACCTCCTGGTAGCGCCGCAGAATGAGACGCAGCTCGCTCTCGGCGAGGCTCCCCTTCCCCATCCGCAGCAGCGTGCGCGCCAGGTTGAATCGGGCCCGGGCCATCGTGTCCGGATCGGCCGGTCCCTCGGCCCCGGCCTCCAGACGCTGCAGGACCGTCTCGTAGATCCCGTAAGCCCGTGCGAAGTTCCCCTGGTCCCACTCGCGGGCCGCCTCGGTTCGCAGCTCCTCGTTGCTGATGACCGGCGTCGGCTCGAACATCTCGACCTGCTCCAGGTCCATGACGTCCGAGAAGTTCTGGATCGGGACGTTGAAGATGTTGGCGAGCAGGCAGAGCTTGTCGAAGGAGGGGTAGCACTTGCCGCGCTCGTAGCGCGACAACTGGGAATTGTCGATCTCCCCCCCCTCCTTCCGGGCCTTGTCCTCCACGCGGCGCAAGGAGAGACCATAGCCCGTCCGGAGTCGGCGGAGGTAATGGCCCAGCCGCGTGCTGCCTCGCAGCTCCTGTTCCATCATGCCGAACCCCCCTCAGGTTGCCGGGCCTTCCGGGCGAAGGCCCCAGGACTTCAACACCTTGCGACGTCGCCCGACGCCGGAAGTGTACGAGCAAGCAGTGCCGGCGACAATAGTCCGGTGATGCAAATTAACTGTCAACAAAATATCGTAATCGGCCTGCGGTGTCGGCGCAGCACAGCCTAACGTATTTATTTCCAACCAATTAGATCACATTCCTCACGGGCATGCCGGAACCCGTCATCCTTGACAAATACCGACCCGGTCCATACCGTTCCATGCGGCCACGGCTATGTCGACAACGACACTGAGTCAAGTCCGCGAAGGGGTCCTCTCAGCCACCACCTTTCCCGGGCTCATCTATTCGATCCTGAAGCAGAAAGACACCGGGGTACTTACGCTTACCGGCGAGGTGGCCGAGAAGTCGGTCTACATCCAGAACGGACACCCCGTCTTCGCCACTTCCAACGACCGGGACGACCGTCTCGGCCAGATCTTCTTCAAAGCCGGCATCATCTCCCTCGAATGCCTGCTCGGCGCCCTGGACCAGTCGATCGCGGCGAAGAAGCGGCTCGGAACCGTCCTCGTCGAGAAGGACTTCATCCAGGCGCGCGACCTGGTGGACGGCGTGCGGACGCAGGTCCGGAACATCATCTGCAGCCTGTTCCTCTGGACTCGCGGGCGTTTCCGTTACGTGCCCGGCACCCTGCCGTCGGAAGAATTGATCACCCTGAAACTGGGTGGCGGGAACATCATCCTGGACGGCATCCGCCGCATCGAGAGCTGGGAGCGGATCTGGGAGGCGGTCGGACCGCTGAACGCGAAATACTGCACCGCGCCGGCGACGGCCGACATCGCGAAGGACCTCAGCCTGTCGCTGGAGGAGTGGACCCTGCTCAGCCATTGCGAGCAGCCGCTGGCGTTGCGCGACGTCCTGAAGCTGTCGACGCTCACCGACTACGAGATTTGCCGGCTGTTCTGGGCGCTAATGACGCTCGGGGTCGTCGTCCGCTGCTGACCCGGTCCCTGCCGGACCGCCCACCCCCAGCAGCTCCTCGATCGAGACCTCCGAGGTGCCGACCTTGCCGACCACCACGCCGGCCGCCGCGTTGGCGATCGCGGCGGCCTCCGGCATCGAGGCGCCGCCGGCCAGCCCCAGGGCCAGAGTCGCCACCACCGTGTCGCCCGCCCCGGTGACGTCGAACACTTCGCGGGCGGCCGATGGAATGGTGACGGCGGGCCCCCCGTTCTCGAGCAGCAGCATGCCCCGCTCGCCACGGGTGATCAGGAGCCACGGATTCCCCAACTTCGCCAGGAGAGCGCGGCCGATCGCCTCCATCTCGGCGTCGGTGCGAGCCGTCGATCCGGCCACCGCCATGGCTTCCCGCGCATTCGGCGTGACCACGGTGGCCGGCCGGTAATGCGGGAACAGTCGGATCTTGGGATCGATGACCACCGGGAGGTTGCGTCGGGCCGCCTCCGGCAGGATCGCACCCAGGAGCTCCGCAGACAGGCAGCCCTTCTCGTAGTCTGAGATCACCAGGGCTGCAGCCCCATCGATCAGCCGCAAGGCCCGGTCGCGGAGCGCCGTCGTCGTCGCGCTGTCCAGCGGGTCGTCCACCTCCCGATCGACCCGTACCACCTGCTGGTGATGGGCGATGACCCGTGTCTTGACCGTCGTCGATCGGCCGCGACTGAGGACAATCCCCTCGGTCGCGATTCCCGAGTCACGGAAGAACCCCTCGAGCAGGTCGCCGTCGCGGTCGTCGCCGCGGGTCCCGACAGGCACGGCCCGCCCGCCGAGAGCCACGACGTTCCGCGCCACGTTGCCCGCCCCACCGGGGTGGTGCGACTCTCTCTCGAGTCGGACCACGGGGACCGGTGCCTCGGGAGAAATGCGGGTGACGGTGCCCCACAGGAACTGGTCGAGCATCAGGTCGCCGACGATCAGGATCCGCTTGCCGGCGAACCCCCGGGTGATGTCGGCCACGCGCCCCAGGAGCCTGTCCGGAGTGCGCCCACCGCCTGGACTCAGGATCGTTTCCCGGTCTCGATCGAGGGGTCCTCGATGAGCATGAAGGGGACGTCGTCCACGACCGGGAACAGGCGATGGCAGGTGCCGCACGCCAGACCGGCGCCATCGGGCGTCGGCGTGACGGCGGTTTTGCAGACCGGGCAGACCAGAATCTCGAGGAGTTTTTGATGAACCGGCACGACCGATCCTCCCAAGAGCGTGGCGTCTTATAACATCCGCCCCGCGGGCCCGTCAATCAGGACAGGCTCCTAGG
>JANNTZ010000268.1:0-2044 GCA_031394595.1 Acidobacteriota bacterium | reverse complement strand
TGATGAACTCCGCTCCGGCGCGTTTCTTTTCCTCGAGACGACGCAGCTCGCGGTCGTAGTCGTGCGCCGCCGGCTCGGCGCCGCAGGCACACAGGAAGCCGGTGCGCTCGAGGATCCCGGCGCCGGCCGATCCGCTGCCCGAACCGCCACCCGATCCGCCGCCAAAGGGCGCCGGGCTGGTCGCCAGCGGGCGCCCCGCCGGATCGAGGCCGTGATTCAGGCCATCGATGAGCCGCAGCAGACCGATCGAATCGAGATCGAAGACCGCGGTCGCCGAGGGAAAGTCGCCCATCTTCGGCGGATCGCCGGTGATCACCACGAGGTTGCGGATGCCGAGCGTCCAGCCACCGAGCAGATCGGCGTGCAACGCCAGCAGGTTCCGGTCGCGGCAGCAGACGTGCAGGAGGACATCGATCCCCGCCGTCGCCTGCGCCCGCAGGGCGAAGGCGAGATTGCTCATCCGGGCGGCGGCGCGCGGACCGTCGGCGGTGTTGATCACATCCACCCCGGCGCGCCGCAGCATGGCCGCGGCGGCGAGCCCCCGGGAGGGGTCGAGCCCGGGGTCGGGGTTCACCTCGACGCTGGTGACGAACGACTCCGGGCCGCGGGACAGGCGCCGCGACCGATCCGCGGCCAGCCGCTCACGGCGGACACGCGCCAGCTTTTCCCCCAGGGGCGACTTGGAGGCCGCCGACAAGGTGGGGAGTCGCCGGATCTCGGGCGTTGTCGCCGGCGAAGCGACGGCCTCGACCCGCACCCGTCCGCCCCGCAGCATGGCGGCCGCGCCGGCGGCCGACCGGATATGCTCCGGACCGGTGCCACAGCAGCCGCCGACGATCGCCACTCCCGACTGCAGCATGCGCCGCGCGTAGACGCCGAAGTATTCCGGCGTGGTCATATAGATCGTCCGCTCGTCCAGGCGCCGCGGCCGGCCGGCGTTCGGCTGGGCGCTGACCGGCAGCCCGCACCCGAGCATCTGCCGTGCCGCCTCGAACACGAACGCCGGTCCCTCGGCACAGTTGACACCCACGACGTCCGCGCCCCAGTCCTTGAGTCGTGCCGCGAGCCCCGCCGGGTCGAGACCGTCGAGGCGCCCCACCTCTTCGCTGAACGCCGCCTGGGCGACGATCGGTCCGGAGTAAATCGCCCGGGCCGCCCGGATCGCCGCTTCCAGCTCGCGGGCGCTGTAGAAGGTCTCGAGGACCAGCAGGTCGATCCCTTCCTCGAGGAGCGCCGCGAATTGTTCCTGGAAGACCGATTCGATCGGCCCCGCGGAACTGTCATCCAGCGCCGCCGGCATCCGGCCGGTCGGGCCGACCGCGCCGGCCACCCAAGCCGCGCCCGCGGCCGCCTCGCGGGCCAGACGCACCGCCGCCCGGTTGATGTCACGGAGGCGATCGTGCGCGCCATAGCGCGCCAGCAGGTCGCGGTTGGCGCCGAAGGTGTTGGTTTCCAGGACCTGGGCCCCGGCGGCAACGTAGTCGCGGTGGATCGCCAGGACGAGGTCGGGGCGCGCGACATTGGCCTCGTCGAACGATCGGGTGATGAAATAGCCGCGTTCGTAGAGCTGCGTCCCCATGGCGCCGTCGAAGACGATGGGGCCACGATCGAGCGCGGTCAGGAACGGCGTGTCGTGGATCGCCATGCCCCCATTCCGGTGCCGGCACGGGCAGGTGTGGAGCCGACGGCCGGGGTTGAACCGGCGACCTACTGATTACGAATCAGTTGCTCTACCACTGAGCTACGTCGGCGCAGCGGACGCCTGCAGGAAGAGCCGTCAGTTTAAGCGGATCGGCCCGACGGCGCAAGCGCCCGGGCGGTTGAAAACTCCCCAGTATGCGACGCCCGCCCTGCGCCCGCCGGGGACGAGTCCGGGTCGCCGCCCGGACTTCGCCAGGCGAAGGACATGGACCACCCAGTCAGCCTGGCACTCCGAGGTGCCCCCGGGCGCAGGTGGCGGGCCGCAGCGCGGCGTGGCGACCTCGAGCCGCGCCATGCGCATCGAATGGCCACCCCGTGGCCCGCGCGAGCGAGTGCGGAGCCG
>JANNTZ010000262.1:0-1593 GCA_031394595.1 Acidobacteriota bacterium | reverse complement strand
CCCTCGTGGTCCTCGTGCTGCCTGCCCTGTTCATGCTCGCCTGCGGAAAGGAGACCTCCCCGGGCGGATTCGCGTCCGTGCTCCCGCGGGAGCGGGACCTGCGCTGCGATATCCCCTTCACCGATCTCGCCGGGTCGACATCCCTCCTGGTCACCCACGGCGTCCCGTCGGGGATTATCGAGACTCCGGAAGAGTTCTGCCAGGTCTGGGACTCCACTTTCACCGCGCAGCCCTGTGAACCCGGTCTGATCGATTTTGACCACGAGGTCGTGCTGGTGGCAAGCGCCTGGTCGCTTCAGACCGGTGGAATCGGGCTTCAAGTTGAGTGCGTCCAGAGCGGCGATGCCGCCGGCTCCGTCGAGGTCCTGCTCGCAGTGGAACTTCCCGGGCGTGGCTGTATTTACCCGGACTGGATCGTCAATCCGATTGCCATGGTCAAGGTCACCCGCCCGGTCGAATCTGCCACATTCGAAGTCCTGCGCACGTTCAAGATCGACTGCAGTTGAGTCCGCCGCGCGGGAGACAAGGAGACGCGAAGATGACCCCTCAAGTGACCGCCCGCCGGGTCGGGAGGGCCGCCCTCGTGCTCACGGCCGCGCTCTGTCTCGCCTGCGGCAAGGAAGCCCCGATGTCCCCCCTCGTTTCCGTGGCCCCGGCCGACAGCGAATTGCTCTGCGATGTTCCGTTCGCCGTGGTCCCCGGACTGGAGCGGGTTTCTTCCGGCTCCTGGCGCACGCCCGGAATCGTTGACAATCCGGACGATTTCTGCCGACTCTGGAACGAGGTGGTGCCCCCCTACGGGAGTTCCTGCGATCCCAAGGCCGTCGACTTCGATCGCGAAGTGGTTCTGGTTGCAGGGGGGACCTGTTACGGCACCACGGGATTCGCGGTCGAAGTGGCCTGCGTTCAGACCGGCTCCGGCCCGGGCCTTCTGGAGGTCTTTCACGAGCTGCACGCGCCGGGCGATCACTGCGTCACCGGCCAGATGATGACCTGCCCGGTGGCGATCGTGAAGGTGCCGCGGCCGGCCCACTCGGCCACCTTCGAACTCCTGCGAACGGTCAGGCACGACTGCAACTGATCGGACCCGACGGTCGCGAGTGACACACCGGCCGGCCGGTGTTGACGGGACCGGCACCTCGCGGGTAGATTGATCGGGTCGTGTTCCATCGCCCATCCTTAGAGCGCTCACTCTGCGTAGAGAGGTTTTGCCGTGACCTGGTGGATCTGGGCCCTGGCGGGACTGGCGCTGCTGATCATGGAAATCGCGACGCCGGGTGGGTTCATCCTGCTGTTCTTCGGCGCCGCCGCCCTGGTGGTGGCGACCCTGACCGCGTTCGGTGCCGCCGGACCGATCTGGCTGCAGCTTCTCATCTTCTCGGCGCTGTCGGTGGTGTCGCTGCTCGCCTTCCGCGGGCCGATCCTGCGCCGGATGAAGGCCGGGCCGGGATCCCCCGATCCGGTCGACACGATGCGCGGCGAGACGGTGCTGCTGCTGGACGACGTCGCCCCGCAGGCCGAAGGGCGGGCGGAGTTCCGGGGCACCTCCTGGACGGTGCGCAATCTCGACCAGCGACTGCTGGCCCGCGGCGA
>JANNTZ010000256.1:0-5389 GCA_031394595.1 Acidobacteriota bacterium | reverse complement strand
CCTGAGAGATGGCCGCCGATCCCAATCGGACGGCGGCGGGTGTTCATCGAGAGGAGGGCAGCATGAAAACGCTTCGTCTTGTCCTGTCGTTCGCGCTGTTGTGCGGCCTGACGACCGGTCTTCACGCCCAGACCACCGGGGACATCGCCGGGAAGGTGAGCGTGGCCGGAGAGAAGGGTCTCGAGGGGGTGGGCGTCGCGGCCTTCGGACCGTCCCTGCAGGGGTCACGCGTGACGATCACCGACGACCAGGGACGCTACCGCCTGACGCTTCTGCCGCCGGGGCAGTACAACGTCACCTTCAATCTGCAGAACTTTGCGACCGAGACCAGGAGCGATCTCACGGTGTTTCTGGATCGGGTCACGACGCTCGACCTGGTCATGCGACCGACGCTCGAGGAGCAGATCAGGGTCGTGGGGGAGGCGGTCGTCGACACGACCACCACGAGCGTGACGACCAACCTCAATACCAGGGCCATCGAGACCTTGCCCACCGGACGCAACTACTCGTCGATCGTGCAGGTCGTGCCGGGGATCTCCTCCGACAACAACTCGGAGAACACCGGTCAGACCCACGTGACGGTTTACGGTTCGGCGGGCAACGAGAACACCTATTACATCGACGGCGTGAACACCACCGGTGTCGAGTACGGCTTCCAGGGGAAGGAGCTGAATTTCGAATTCATCAAGGAGATCGACGTCAAGGCGGGGGGGTACGAGGCCGAGTACGGTCGATCCACCGGCGGCATCATCAACGTCATCACCAAGTCGGGCGGCAACGAGTTCCGCGGCGATTTCTTCGGCTATTTCGACAGCGACTCGCTGCAGAGCGGCGCCGAGAGCACGGTGTCGACGGCGGGCATTCTGGAAGGGTTCGAGAGGGCCGACTTCGGCGCCGACCTGGGCGGCTACATCGTCAAGGACAAGCTGTGGTTCTTCGGCGCCTTCGACCGCGTGAGCAATACCATCAGCAGCCAGCTCCCCTCGGGTCCGCAGGCCGGCGATGTGGTCGACTCGGAGAGCACGCGCGTCCTGGGGGCGTTCAAGCTGACTTACAAGATGGCCGACAACCAGACGCTCATCTTCACCTACTTTCAGGACCCGCGCGAGGACACCGGCGCGATCAACGACCCGAATCACAGCCTGAACGGCGATCCGCTGACCTACACCGGCAAACAGGACTTCGGCGGCCGCGACTACGCGCTGCGCTACGAAGCGGTGTACGGGTCCAACTGGCTCCTGACGGCCCAGGTGTCGCGGCACGGTGAGGAGAATTCGGTCGGCCCGGCGAGCGCGGCCGGGGACATCGTCCAGGAGCGGGACGTGGCCAATAATTTCTTCCAGACCGGCGGCTTCGGTCTGATCCAGGACAAGGAGTTCACGCGCGACACGATTGGCGCTTCGGCGACGCGCTTCCTCGGCAACCATGAAATCAAGTTCGGGGTCGAGTACGAGGAGCAGGAGGCCGACGTCATCAAACGGATGTCGGGCGGGCAGCAGGTGGACATGTTCGCCAACACCGTCAACCCCGGGATGCCGATCTACCGGCATTTCTACTGGACCACCGCGACCGCCGCGCTCACCGATCCCGGCGGCCCGGCGATCTCGCAGCTCGACGCCACGACAAAGCACGAGGACACGTCCCTCTACGTGCAGGACCGCTGGAAGCTGCGCCCGAACCTGACGCTCAATTACGGGATCCGGTGGGATCGCCAGGAGATCATCAGCAGCCGGGGGGTGCGCGAAATCGACCTGAATGGCGATTTTTCACCCCGGGTCGGTCTGATCTGGGATCCGAGCCGGACGCACAACTCCAAAGTGTACGGCTCCTTCGGGCGGTTCTACGAGAAGATCCCGATGGACTTGGTGATCCGATCATTCTCCTCGGAGCGCCAGCCGCGCATCGTCAATTACGACCCGGTGAGCACCGTGCCGGACGCCGCCGCGGAGTCCGACTTCATGACCGCATCGCAGATCCTGGGCGGCTTCAACAGCGTCCCGGACCCCGATCTCAAGGGGCAGTACGTGCGCGAGTCCATCCTGGGGTGGGAAAGGGAGATGAGGCCCAACCTTGCCCTGGGCGTGAAGGCAATCCATCGATCGTACGGAGAGGTGATCGAGGACTTCCTGTGCGACACTCTCGGCACCTACTGCATCGGCAACCCGGGGAGGGGGCTCATGGAGAACTCCATCGGCCTGGACTACGTGTCGATCTTCCCCGCGCCCACGGCCGAGCGCCGTTACCGGGGGATCCAGGTCGACGTCACCAAGCGCTTCTCGAACAACTGGCAGGGGCTCGCTTCGTACGTTCTCTCGAAGCTCGACGGCAACTTCGACGGCGGCTACGCGCCGTTCACCAACGTCGGCGCCGACCCGAACATCTCGGCGGCGTGGGATTACTACGACTTCTTCACCGACGGCGCCGACCTGACCCGGATCACCAACACGGGCAACCTGTCGAACGACCGCCGGCATCAGCTCAAGTTCTCGGGCGTGTACTTCACCCCGTTCAAGATGTCGGTGGGAGTCGCGGGCTACTGGCGCAGCGGCACGCCGCTGACCCGCTACGGGTACTCCGACGCCTACGGCCGCTACGAGTTCTTCCTGGACAAGCGCGGCAGCGAGGGGCGCAACCCCGACACCTACGAGGTCGACGTCCACCTGGGATACCCGCTCAAGACCGGGCGCGTCACCGTGAACTTCATGGTGGACATCTTCAGCCTGCTGGACGCGCAGCGGCCGATCCTGCTCGACCAGAGGTGGGGATTCGCCGAGGCGGACAACGCCTCGCCGACCCCGGTGAACCCCGACTATGGCGAGCCGATCCTGCGCACGCCCCCGCGCACCATCCGCATGGGGCTCAGAGTGAGCTACTGAAGGGCCGGATTCGGCTGGCGGTCGGATAGATGGTAGAGACGGCGGGAGTCGAATCCGCGCCGCCCCAAAACGCTAACTGGTTGATGGTGTGGAGTGCTCCCCAGTCCTGGAGACATGTTGGAGACGGAATGGCGGCGGGTTCTGATGAGTTCCGAGGCGCGGACAGCGGCACCTCGTATGGAACTCGGCCAGCCGCGTCGGACCTCACCATTCGGGTGAATGCGATCGACCCATGACGTCTCAACCTCCAGCTGGTACCGGTCGTTCGGCGGTGACATCACCGCCCGTCGTGGCGAAGTAGCGGCGCTGGAAGTGCAACGCCACCTTCACGAGACCCAGAAGAACAGGAACCTCGACCAGCGGGCCGATGACCGCCGCAAAGGCCACCCCTGACCCGATGCCGAAGACCGCCACCGCCACCGCGATGGCCAGCTCGAAGTTGTTGCTCGCCGCGGTGAAGGAGAGTGTCGCGCACTTCGGGTAGTCGGCCCCGATCTTCCTTCCGAGCCAGAAGCTGACCAGGAACATCGCGACGAAGTAAACCAGAAGGGGCATTGCGATCAGCATCACGTCGAAGGGGATCCGGACGATCTGGTCCCCCTTGAGGCTGAACATGACGAGTATGGTGAACAACAAGGCAATGAGGGTGAGCGGGCTGATCCGCGGGATAAAGATCTTCCCGTACCATTCGCGTCCCTTGAGGCGCAGCAGGATGAACCGTGTGATCATCCCTGCCAGGAAGGGAATGCCGAGGTAGATGAAGACGCTCTCGGCGATCTGGCCCATGGACACCTGGACAACGCTTCCCTCCAGGCCGAACAGGGGCGGCAGGAAGGTGATGAAGAACCAGGCATAGACGCTGTAGAAGAGCACCTGGAAGATGCTGTTGAACGCCACCAACCCCGCTGCATACTCGGTCTCGCCCTTGGCCAGGTCGTTCCAGACGATGACCATGGCGATGCAGCGGGCCAGTCCAATCAGGATCAGACCGACCATGTACTCCGGATAGCCTCGCAGGAAGGTGATCGCGAGGGCGAACATCAGGACCGGCCCAATCACCCAGTTCTGCACCAGCGACAGTCCGAGCACCCGCCAGTCTCGGAAGACATCTCCGAGTTCCTCGTACTTCACCTTGGCCAGCGGCGGATACATCATCAGGATCAGACCGATGGCGATGGGAATGTTCGTGGTGCCGACCTGGAACCGGTTGATAAACGATTCGACTCCTACCACGAAGTACCCGAACCCCACCCCGACCGCCATCGCCAGGAAGATCCAGAGCGTCAGGTATCGATCCAAGAAGGACAGGTTCCGGACGAGAGTGTTCTTCATCCCGGGCCCCGGCGCGAGGTGCCGTCTTGGCGAGCCGCCACCAGATCGGGCAGTTTCGTCACGTAGTCTCGGATCTGGTCCCGGACCCGTCGGTAATGAGCAAGGGCTGCTTCTTCAGTCGCCGCGCCGGCGGCAAGATGAGGCGGATCGTCGAAGCCGGCGTGAATGCGGCGCGCGCCTCCGGGGAAGACCGGGCAACCCTCCCGGGCGCTGTCACAGACGGTGATGACGTAGTCGAAATCTGTTCCGGCGACCGCCTCGACGGGCTTGGACCAGTGACCCGACATGTCGATGCCGACCTCGGCCATGACGCGAACCGCGCGTGGATCGAGATGACCCGGGTGGGTGCCCGCCGAGTGCGCTTCGAAGCGCTCCGGGAGTAGCTTGCGTGTCCACGCCTCGGCCATCTGACTCCGGCACGAGTTGCCGGTACAGAGGAACAGGACTTTCAGGCGCGGTAGCATGCGCTCAATTTCTCCAGGTCCTGCTTCCGGACCTTGCGGATTTTCTCCGCGTCTCGCGCGATCGTCGGGTTGTCACGGAGTTCGGAGACGACCCATGCAAGGGCGCGCTTCGCAGCAGGTCCATCCTGACCATCCGCGAGTCGATAGAAATGCCACCTCCCGCGCTTGCGACGCTGCACGAGGCGAGCCTGCTGCAGCACGTTCATATGTTTGGAGACCGTCGACGGCGCCAGACCGAGTACCTCGATGATCTGGCATAGGCACATCTCGCCGTCCTTCAAACTGAGCAGGGCACGGACGCGAGTCTCGTCGCTGAGGGCCTTGGTGATGAAGAGGATTTCGTGCACAGTTCGCTCCGTCACTTCGTCATGCAACGAAGTATAGTGAAGCGTCGTTGGAGAGGCAAGCGGGATCTTACGAGGGAGGACGCGGGCAGTGTTCCCGCGTCCGAGTGATAAGTTGTGTGGCTCTTCCGGCTTTGGTGTGGGTGAAATTGTAGCCTGATTTCCGTATCCTCTCAGAGGACTTCTTTGCGGGGAGGATGCGATGACCGACAGCAAGACGCTCTATGCCGCGCTGCTCGGGGTGACCGAGCCGTGGGGGGTGGATGTGGTCGAGATGAAGCGGGAGGCGGGTGAGGTCCACGTGTGGGTGGCTCTCCCGGCTCGGACGCGGTGGGTTTGTCCGGAGTGTTTGGCCGCGGCTCCGATCCACGAC
>JANNTZ010000244.1:0-5279 GCA_031394595.1 Acidobacteriota bacterium | reverse complement strand
TCCGGACGCCGCGCATCGTCGTGATAGACTGCCGCGCCCGATGAATTCGTCCCGCGTCCGCACGCGCCGCACCCACCTCCTCTTCGCCATCGTGCCGGTCCTGGTGGCGCTGGCGGTATTCGGGCCCGCGTTCCAACCGGCCCCGGCTGTCCAGCCATCCCCTCAGGCGCCGCAGGAAGCCCGGCCCACCATCGGTGTCGCCCCGGCCCGCGCCGTGCGCATCGGTCTCACCACCGACCGGGTGAAGGTGCGGGTGTCGGCGGACGGCGGCATCGTGGTGCGCGACCCGGTCAAACGGACGCCGATCTGGAAGCAGCGATTCGACGCCGGGATCTGGATCGTCGCCGACCTCGCGGGCGGCGTCAGCCCGGGCGGCCTGTTGTACCGGGTCCAGGTGGCGTCCTTCGTCGACCGGACGCAGGCCGAGGCGAAACAGCGCGATCTCCAGGCCCTGGTTCCGGCGGAAAAGGTGACCCTCCACTACAACGCCGACCGGCGATCGTGGCGGGTGCGGGTCGGCGAGTTCCAGGCACGCGAGGATGCCGCGGCGCTCATCGAGCGGCTCAACGCCGAGGGGTACACCGAGACCTGGATCGCGGAGGAGAGCCTCGACAGCGGGGGCAAGCGCCGGATTCGCCTGGTGGACGATCGCTGGCACGATTTCCTGACCACGCAGGATCGCGTTCTGATCACGACCGTGCGGCCCGGGGCGGTGATCCGGATGGACCAGAGTTCCTATCGTGGCGTTCTCGAAGCGCGGGTCAGCCGCTCCGGCAACCTGCTGATGATCAACGAACTCGATCTCGAGGAGTACCTGCGCGGCGTCGTTCCCAACGAGATGGGCCCGGGTGTCTACCCGGAGTTGCAGGCGCTGAAAGCGCAGGCGGTGGCGGCACGCACCTATCTCGTCTCCAACTTCGGGCAGTTCTCGGACGAGGGGTACGACATCTGCGACAGCCCGTCCTGCCAGGTGTACCGCGGATCCGGGACCGAGCACCCGCTTACCGACCAGGCGGTCGCCGAGACCCGCGACCAGATCCTGACTTGGGAGGGTCAGCCGATCGATGCCCTGTACACCTCGACGTGCGGCGGTCACACGGAGGATGGGGTGGCGGTGTTCGCCGACAAGAAAGGGCCGTACCTGAAGGGAGTCCCGTGCTACCCGGAGGCCGAGGCGGAGAGCCGGACGATCACGGGGCGGACCTGGAGCGATCCGGTCGTCCTGGAGGACGGCGGGCCGGTCAACGAGGAGGCCTCGCTGCTGCAGAAAATCGGCATCGTGGATACCAGTGGCCTCGATCGCGGCTGGCTGCTGTCCCGCGCCAGCGCGGCGGAGACGGAGCGCTGGACCGCCGCCGTCCTCCGGATCGTCGGCAAGACCCCCGCCCGATCGGCGTGGACCGACGGCGGCGTCGATCTCGCCGGCTTCGCGCGTTACCTGGCGCGATCGCTCGGCTGGGACGAGAGACTGCAACTGGCGCTTGATGACCGGGACCTGCCGTACCTGCTGGCGTTCCGCGATCGCGATGAGATCGGCGCCGAGGCCCGCCGCCCCTACGCCGTGCTGATCCTGGAGGGGATCCTGCAGCCGTTCCGCGACAACACCGTGCGGCCGCGTCATCAACCGTCGCGGGGGCTGGTCCTGCGGACACTGTACCGGGTCCTGGACTACTACGGAGCGACCGGTGTCGGTCGGGCGTCCTACCGCGGCAGCGACGGCGACCGCGTGCTGTTCGAAGTCTCGGGCGCCGTGCAGGTCCTCGAACTGGCGCCCGACGCGGCGCTGTTCCGGACCTTCCGCGAGATCGCCTACCCGGCGCAGCGCCTGCCGCTGGTTCTCGGCGACCGCGTGCAGTACCACCAGTCCGGAGACGGCCGGATCGACTACCTCAAGGTCACCACCAATCAACGGGGCGTCGCGGACGACCGTTATTCGAGCGCTTTCCGCTGGGAGCAGCGCTACACACGCACCGAGCTCGAGGAAGTGCTGGCCCGCCGTCTGAACGTCGGGAGCCTGAAGGATGTCGAGCCGGTCAGACGCGGGGTCAGCGGCCGGGTGATCGAAGTGAAGATCACCGGCAGCCGGGGCGTCTTCACGGTCAAGGGCTTCCCGATCCGGACGGCGCTCGGCGTGCGCGAGAACCTGTTCACGCTGGATCGGACCTACGGCGCCGATGGCCGTGTCGAGTCGTTCATCTTCAGCGGCAAGGGATGGGGACACGGCGTGGGGCTGTGCCAGGTCGGCGCCTACGGCATGGCGCTGCGCGGGAAAACGTACGAGGAGATCCTGCACCATTACTACCGCGGCGCGGAACTCGCCCGCCACGCCGGCGCGCGTTGACACCCGTGCGGGGGCCGACGATAATCCGCGCATGATGACACCCCCGCCGGGGGCCTCTCGCTGATGATCCAGGACAGTTTCCGCGGGGCGCTCAAGGCTCTCAACTTGGTGGACCTGCTCGATTTCCTCCGCGGGCTCAACCGGCCGGGGCTGCTGAGCGTGAGCGGGCCGGCGGCCTCCGTCGGCTTGTATGTTCGCGCCGGGCGGATCGTCCACGCCCTGTCGTCGCGCGCGAGCGACCGCCTGACCTCGAGGCTGGTCGCGGAGGGGTGGATCACCCCCGAGCAGCAGGACGAGACGCTGCGGCGCGCCGCTGGCGGCGAGAAGCTGGGTCGGGCGCTTCTCGAGACCTGCGGGCTGAAACCGCGCGATCTGTCCGAGGCGCGAGTTCTGCAGGTCCGACAGATCGTCCTGTCGCTGTTCGAGTGGCGGGACGGATCGTTCGTCTTCATGGAAGGGGAGGAACCACCGGACCCGGCCCTGGAAGTCGACCTGCCGATCGCCGCGATCATCGTCGAGGGGATCCGCACGCTGCGGTCGGTCGATCTCTTCGCGGATCGGTTGCCGCCACCCGACCACGTGTTCGCCCCGATCCCGGTTGCCGGGGGCCCGGGGGATGACGCGGTGCAACTCGAACGGCATGAGGATCAAATCCTCCGGCTGGTGGACGGCGAGCGGACGGTGGGCGCCGTGATCGAGGCGGCCGACTGTCCTGATGGGGAAACCCGGCGGGTCCTCTTCCTTCTGATGACACTCGGACGGATCCTCCTGCGGCCCGGCGAAGGTGTCGAGCCTGAAGACGCGGCCCAGGCGGCCGACCTCGAGGGGATCATCCGGCGGTACAACACCCTGTTCGGCACCATCCACCGTCACCTGATGCAGGAGGTCGGGCCGGTGGCGGAACCCCTCCTCGACCGCGTGCTGCACGACCTGGGCGGGGCGCACGCGCGCACGCTCGCCGGCGCCGGCTTCGGGGGCGACGGCACCATCGATCCGGGACCGATCCGCCAGAACCTGCGCGTCCTGGGGGGAAGGCCGGCACGGTCCATCCTGATCGACGGGCTGAACGAGCTGCTCTACGCCCAGTTACTGGTCGTGCGCCGGGTTCTCGGGGCGGAGCACGAGACGCGTCTGCTCAAAACCGTCCGGCGGGTCCAGCAGGAGCCGGCGGCGGGAGCACTGGAGGCTTGAGTGGCGCGCTTCATGGCCCAGATCGGCGGATTGATCGTGGCGGGGGCCCTCGTCTACCTCGCGGTCGCCGAGATCTGGCTCGGCGGCGCGAACAGCGTCCTGTTCCGGCGCCTGATCTTCGCCGGCGCCGCGTGCCTGGCGCTCTGCCCGGTGTTCTGGATCCTCGGCCGGAGCGCGGCCGGGCTCGCGGCCCGCGGCTGCCCGCGCTGCGGGCGCCGGGTCGCTCGCGGCCGGATCTACTGTGACGAGCACCGCCAGGAGGCGATCAACGAGTACCGCGACCAGCAGCGGGGGCAGGGACCATGACGCCGCCCCGCCGCCGGCAAACCGGCCGATCCTCGTGGTGCTCGGGCCGACGGCCGTCGGCAAGAGCGAACTGGCGGTGCGCGCCAGCGAACGATTCGCGGGCGAGATCGTCAGTGTCGACTCGATGCAGGTCTATCGCGGCTTCGATCGCGGCACCAGCAAGCCGGACGCGGCCACGCGGCGCCGGGTGCCACACCATGGGATCGATCTGGCCGACCCGTCGCAGGACTTCTCGCTCGGGGACTTCGTCCGTTCCGCGGAGGAGGCGATCGCCGGGATCCGGGCGCGCGGCCGGCTCCCGGTCATGGTCGGCGGGACGGGGCTCTACCTGCGCGGGCTGTTGAAGGGGATCATCGACGCACCGCGGCGCGATCCGGAGGTGCGGGCCCGGCTGATCGCGATCGATCGGCGCCGCGGGCCGGCGGCGCTGCACCGGATGCTGGCGCGTGTCGATCCCGAGACAGCGGCGCGCATCCTGCCGGGCGACCGGCAGCGGATCGTCCGGGCAATCGAAGTCTACCGGGAGCGGCGCGAGCCGCTGTCGTCGTTGATCCGCCGGACGCCGTTCGCCGAGGATCGCTACCCGGCCGTCAAGATCGGCCTGAGCATGGACCGCGCGGCGCTCTACCGGCGGATCGACGCGCGTGTCGTACGGTTCTTCGCCGACGGCCTGGTCGAGGAGGTGCGCGGTCTCCTGGACGCGGGGGTTCCGCGGGGGGCGAATGCCTTCAAGGCGCTTGGCTACCGGGAGATCCTGCGGCATCTTGACGGGGAGATCCGGCGGGAGGAAGCGGTGATGCTGACCCAGCGTCAAACGCGCCGGTACGCGAAGCGGCAGTGGACCTGGTTCCGGCGCGAGCCGGGGGTGACGTGGTTCGAGATCATTCCGGAGGTCGGCGATCCGTGGGCCGCGCCGCTGGAGTTTGCGGCCCGGGCGATCGGGTTCGCGTGAGGGGGGCGATGATCAGAGACCGAAGCGAGACGGCCGCCCGGGGCAGGTTCCCCGGATGCTGACCCTCGCGAACCAGATGACGATCGTCCGGATGGTCTCCATCCCGCTCTTGATCACCCTGCTCCTGTCGAACCGTGACGGCTGGGCCTTCGTGGTGTTTGTCATCGCGGGGATCACCGACGGCCTCGACGGGGTCATCGCCCGGCGCTGGCGTCAGAGCTCGAGCCTGGGCGCCTTCCTCGACCCGATGGCCGACAAGCTCCTGATGACCGCCTGCTTCATCGTCCTGTCGCTGCCCGATCATCCCAAGTCGGTCCCGGACTTCGTGCTGATCAATCGCCTGCCGATTTTTCTGACGGTGGTGACGATCAGCCGCGACGTCTTCATCGTCATCATCGCCCTGCTGGTCCACCTGACGAGCGGCCTCAAGTCATTCAAGCCGACGGTCCTGGGCAAGCTGACAACCGGAGTGCAGATGATCGCGGTCGG
>JANNTZ010000305.1:0-20800 GCA_031394595.1 Acidobacteriota bacterium | reverse complement strand
CTCGACCCGTTGTCGGCGGTGATGCTGCTGGTGGTGACGGGTGTGGGGTTCCTGATCCACGTGTACGCGACCGGGTACATGGGGCACGAGCCGCAGGCGGCGTTCGCGCGTTTCTTCGCCTATCTGAACCTGTTCATGGCGATGATGCTGACGCTGGTGCTGGGGGCCAGCCTGCCGGTGGTGTTCGTGGGCTGGGAAGGTGTGGGGCTGTGCTCGTACCTGCTGATCGGCTTTTACTACGACCGGGTGTTCGACGAGAAGACCGGGATGACGTGCGCCGACGCGGGGCGGAAGGCATTCATCACGAACCGGATCGGGGACACCGGGTTCGTGCTGGGGATGCTGCTGCTGTTCGCCTCGACGGGGACGCTGGACATCCAGGGGATTCTGGGTCAGGTGGGGCACCTGGGAGCGGGAGTGGCGACGGCGGCGGGGCTGTTGCTGTTCGTGGGGGCGTGCGGGAAGTCGGCGCAGATCCCGTTGTACGTATGGCTCCCGGACGCGATGGCGGGACCGACACCGGTGTCGGCGCTGATTCACGCCGCGACGATGGTGACCGCGGGTGTCTATGTCACCTGCCGCATGGCGCCGCTGTACCTGGCCTCGCCGACCGCGATGACGGTCGTGGCGGTGGTCGGCGGGCTGACGGCGATCTTCGCGGCGTCGATAGGCCTGGCGCAGAACGACATCAAGAAGGTGCTGGCCTACTCGACGGTTTCGCAGCTCGGCTACATGGTGATGGCGGCCGGCGTGGGGGCGTTCGGCGCCGCGATCTTCCACCTGATGACGCACGCCTTCTTCAAGGCGCTGCTGTTCCTCGGGGCCGGTTCGGTCATCCATGGCCTGTCGGGGGAGCAGGACATCCGGAACATGGGCGGACTGGGCCGCCACATGCCACGGACCCATGCGACTTTCGCCATCGCCTGCCTGGCGATCGCCGGCCTGCCGCCCTTCGCCGGGTTCTTCTCCAAGGACGAGATCCTCTGGAAGGCGTTCAACCACACCCCCCTCCTCTGGGGAATTGGGGTCGTGGGCGCGTTCCTGACGGCCTTCTACATGACGCGCCTTTACATCCTGGTGTTCCGCGGCCGGGAGCGTTTCTCGGGGGAGACCCGCCATCACCTGCACGAATCGCCGGCGGTGATGACCGTGCCGCTGACGATCCTCGCGGCCCTGTCGCTGGCCGGCGGCTGGGTCGGCATCCCGGAGGGCGTCTTCCACGTGCCCAACCTGCTGGAGCGCTGGCTGGAGCCGGTATTCGGCGGCCATGGGGCGGTGGTCCACGCCACCGCGGCCCACGCTGCCGGCGGGCACAGCGCCGGGCTGGAGATCGGGCTGATGGCCCTCTCGGTGCTGGTCGTGATCCTGGCCGGGTTCTGCGCCTGGGTGTTCTACGAGCGCCGGCCGGAACTCCCCGGGCGGTTCGTGGAAAGCGTGCACGGGCTGTATCGCCTCGTGGCCGGCAAGTACTTCGTGGACGAGTTCTACGGCCGGGTGGTGCTGGCGCCGTTCGGCGCCCTCTGCCGCGCCTCGGCGTGGTTCGATCGCTGGATCGTCGACGGGGCGGTCAACGCCACCGGCTACGCCACGCTTGCGACGTCCTATACTTCGGTCGGCTTCGACACCTACGTCGTGGACGGGCTGGTGAATTTGTCGGGCTATACCGTGCGCGGCGCGTCCTGGGTATTCCGCAAGCTGCAGACCGGAGTCGTGCAATCCTACGCCACCGCGATGATCCTCGGGATCTTCATCCTGGTGAGCGTGTACCTCCTTTCGATCGGGCCATGAAGGCGGGAGACTGACGATGCCCTGGTACCTCGAGCACATCCTGTCGATCATCACGTTCCTGCCGCTTCTGGGGGCCCTCGTGCTCCTGGCGGTGGACCGCGAGCGCAAAGACATCATCATGAAGGCCGCAACCGGGATCGCGCTCCTGGACTTCCTCATCTCGGTGCCGCTGTTCTTCCTGTACGACAGCGCGCGTGGCGGCTTCCAGTTCGAGTACCGGGCGGAGTGGATCCCCTCGATCGGGGTCGACTACTACGTCGGTCTCGACGGGATCTCGCTGCTCCTGCTGCTGTTGACGACGTTCCTCGGAGTCATCTCGATCCTGTCGTCCTGGACCGCGATCACCGAACGCGTCAAGGAGTACTACATCTTCATGCTGGTCCTGCAGACCGGCATGATGGGGGTGTTCGTTTCCCTCGACCTGTTCCTGTTCTACATCTTCTGGGAGGCGATGCTGGTCCCGATGTACTTCCTGATCGGGATCTGGGGCGGGCCACGCAAGCTCTACGCCGCCATCAAGTTCTTCCTCTACACCCTGCTCGGATCGGTGCTGATGCTGCTCGGCATCCTGGCGATCTACTTCTTCTACCCGAAGGTCGTCCCCGGCGCCGGCGTCACCTTCGACGTGCCCGAGCTGATCCGGGTCCTCGGGGCGCTGCAGACCCCCGAGTGGATCGAGCTCCAGAAGTGGGTCTTCCTGGCCTTCTTCATCGGCTTCGCGATCAAGGTGCCGATGTTCCCGTTCCACACCTGGTTGCCCGACGCGCACGTCGAGGCGCCGACCGCCGGGTCGGTGATCCTGGCCGGCGTCCTCCTGAAGATGGGGACCTACGGCTTCGTCCGCTTCTCGCTGCCGATGCTGCCGCACGCCACCCGGTATTACCTGCCGTGGATGCTGGCCCTGTCGGTCATCGGCATCATCTACGGGGCGCTGGTCGCGATGGTCCAGAAGGACTGGAAGAAGCTGGTCGCCTACTCGTCGGTCAGCCATCTCGGCTTCTGCACGCTGGGCATTTTTGCCCTGAACCAGGCCGGCGTGGCGGGCGGCGTGCTGCAGATGATCAATCACGGCCTCTCCACCGGGGCGCTCTTTCTCCTGGTCGGGCTGGTCTACGAGCGGCGGCACACGCGCATGATCGCGGAATTCGGCGGCCTGTCGAAGCAGATGCCGGTGTACGCGACGCTGTTCATGATCATCACCATGTCGTCGATCGGCCTGCCGACCCTCAACGGGTTCATCGGCGAGTTCAGCATCCTGGTCGGCGCCTTCACGATCCCGCCCGAGTACGGGTTCGTGGTGCCGGTCCTCGGGCACATCGGCGGCAAGTTCTGGGCGGTGTGCGGCGCTCTCGGCATTGTCCTGGGGGCGGCGTACATGCTCTGGTTGTATCAGCGCACCATGTTCGGCAAGCTCGACAATCCGGAGAACGCGGCACTCAAGGACCTCGATTTCCGCGAGATCCTGACGCTCGCCCCGATCGTGGTCTGCTGCTTCTGGATCGGTCTCTACCCCAAGCCATTTTTCGACATCCTGGAACGACCGGTCGCCGAGATCGCGGCGCGTTACGAGCAGGTGGGGCAGGGGATGGCGGCGCTGCCGCCCCCGGACGCCCCCGCTTCGACGACCGACGCCTCCGCGGTCGGGCGCCCGGCGGCGGGGATTGCGCGCGTGGTGGAGAGGACCCCGGCAAGATGATCCCGGCGTTCGACCCGGCCCAGCTGCGGCTGATCTCACCCGAGATCGTCCTGACGCTGTCGGCCTTCCTGATCCTCGGGCTGTCGGCGGCCCGGGACGTCCGCCCGCGGCTCTGGGCGCCGGCCCTCGCCCTGCTGGCCTGTGGCTCGACCCTGGCCGCGGTCCTGGCGTTTCCCGCCGGTCTCGGGATGGACGCGCTGCGCGTCCCGGCGATGACCATCGGCTTCAACGGGATGTTCATCCTCGACGGGTTCAGCATCTACTTCAAGGTCGCCTTCCTGCTTGGGGCCATTCTGACCATCCTCCTGTCCAGCCGCTACCTCGACCTCGAGCGGGCGCAGGGTGGCGAGTACTACGCGTTGATGCTGTTCGCCGTGGTCGGCATGATGTTCATGGCGTCGGCGGGGGACTTCGTCACGGTCTTCGTGTCGCTCGAGACGATGGCGCTGTCGTTCTATATCCTGGTCGGGTACCTGAAAGGGAACCGCAAGTCGAACGAGGCGGCCCTCAAGTACTTCCTGCTCGGGGCGTTCTCGACCGGCATTTTCCTCTACGGCATCTCGCTCGTCTACGGAACCACCGGCACGACCAACCTCGGGCTGATCGGGATGTCGCGCATGCGGATGGCGCTGGAGTCGGATTCGGCGCCGATCTTCCTGCTCGGCGTGATCCTGATCACGGTCGGGTTGGGTTTCAAGATCGCCGCCGTGCCGTTCCACATGTGGGCGCCCGACGCCTACGAGGGCGCTCCGACGCCGATCACCGCCTTCCTGTCCACGGCCTCCAAGGCGGCGGCCTTCGTGGTCATGGCGCGCATCTTCGCATCCAGCTTCCTGGGGATGGCCGACCGCTGGGTCGGCCTGCTGGCGGTGCTGGCGGTGGCCAGCATGACCCTTGGAAATGTCGCGGCCATCCTGCAGGACAACGTCAAACGGATGCTGGCCTATTCCTCGATTGCCCACGCCGGCTACGTCCTGCTCGGGCTGATCGCCATGGGGCACGGCGTGGGGGTCGAGACCCGCGAGTTCGGCCTGCTGTCGGTGCAGCTCTACCTGCTGATCTACACCTTCGTGAATCTCGGGGCCTTCGCGCTGATCATCATGCTGCGCCGTGCCGATATCGTCGGCGACCGGGTGGTGGACTTCTCCGGGCTGGCGCGCCGCGCGCCCTGGGCGGCCTTCGCCATGCTGGTGTTCATGCTGTCGCTGGCGGGGATCCCGGCGACCGCCGGGTTCATCGGCAAGTGGTACCTGTTTGGCGCCGTGGTCAAGGCGGACATGGCCTGGCTGGCCGTGGTCGCCGTGCTGAACAGCGCCGTGTCGCTCTATTACTACATCCGCATCGTGGTGAACATGTACATCCGCGAACCGGTCGATGCCGTGGAAGTGGCGCCGTCGCCGGGCCAGCAGGTGGCGATCGCGGTGTGCATCGTGTTCACCCTCGGGTTCGGGATCTACCCCCAGCCCCTCATCACTTTTGCTCAGAAGTCGGTGCTGGCGCTGGCCGCCCTGTCTTCGTGAACCAGGGCACGGGCGGCGGGCCGGGAGGGGCGGACTGGACACGGTACGGGCAGATTGGGATCGTGCTGGTGACGCCGATGGGCGTTCTCGGCTTCGCGGGGCACTGGCTGGATCGACGTCTCGGGACCGAACCATGGCTGCTCCTTGCGGGCCTGATCCTCGGGATGGCGGCCGGGTTCGTCAGTTTCCTGCGGGTGGTGCTGCCACCCAAGGGTGGCGGGCAGGGGGGCGGGCAGGGGGGCGGGAGGTGACCGGGACCCTGCGGCAGGCGATCGTCATGACCGGGATCGCGGCAGTCGCGGCCGGCATGGGATACGCTCTGCGGGCCCGGATCGGCGAGGCGGCCTGGCGCGGCGTGGCCGTCGGTGTCGTCCTCGCTGCCGTCGGCGCCATCGCCGCGATGCTGCTGACGGACTGGGCCTTCGGGAAGGAACGCAGAGTGTTTTTCGCGGCGCTCGGGGCCGGGCTGCTGGGGCGCCTGGTCCTGTTCTGCGGGGCGCTGCTGGCGGTGGCGTTACGCTGGCGGGACCGTGTGGACGCGACCGCCATGGCGGTGGCCCTGCTGGGGCTGTACGTGGTGTTTCTGGTGATGGAAGTGCGGCTCGCGATCACGCGGCTGCGGACGAGGAACGGATGATCCGGATGCAGGAAGGCGGGCACGAAGCGGTCGTCGACCCGACCCCGGGCGCGGCACTGGTGCACGGGGCAGCCCCGGGCCACGGCGCGGCGGCGCAGGCTGCGGCCGGCGGTCACGGGCATGACGGACCGTTCGACGCCGGCCAGATGATCTTCCATCACATCACCGATTCGCAGACCCTGGAGCTGCCGCTGATCGGCGAAGTCCACCTGCCGACCCTGGACCTCGGGCCCTGGGACCTGCCGATCACCAAGCATGTGGTGATGATGTGGGTGGCGGCGACGATCATCCTGCTGGTCCTCTGGCTGGCCAACCGCCGTCGCCGGCTGGCGCCGCGCGGGGTGCAGAACCTGATGGAGATGGCAATCGTCTTCGTCCGGGACGAACTGGCGCGCAAGAACATCGCCCACCATCCGGATCGCTTCGTGCCGTACCTCCTCAGCACCTTCGTCTTCATCCTGGTCATGAACCTGATTGGCCTGGTGCCCTGGGGGGCGACGGCGACCGGAAACATCGGCGTCACGGCCGCCCTGGCGGGGATGGCGTTCATCGTGATCCAGGTCTCCGGCATGCGCGAGTACGGGATCCTCGGACATTTCAGGAACCTGATCCCGCACGGGTTGCCGGCCTGGCTGCTGCCCATCATGATCCCGGTCGAGATCCTCGGGATGTTCACCAAGCCGTTCGCCCTGTGCGTCCGGCTGTTCGCCAACATGACCGCCGGGCACGTCGTGATCCTGTCGCTCTTCAGCCTGGTGTTCATCCTGAAGGCGGTCTGGGTCGGGGCGGTGCTGTCGGTGCCATTCGCCCTGTTCATCAACGGCATCGAGCTCCTGGTGGCGTTTCTGCAGGCCTATATCTTCACCATGTTGACGTCGCTGTTCATCGGCATGTCGGTGCACCCACAGCATTGAACCGGATGTTCCAATCCGCCGCGGCCGGAAGCCGCGGTGGCAACGCATCGAGGAGGGAACGCATCATGGAGTTCGGCAATTCGCTGGCACATTTCGCGGCGGGTATCGGCGCCGGTCTCGCCGTCATGGGCGGCGCGGCGGGGATCGGAAAACTGGCGGCGGCGGCCATGGAAGGATCGGCGCGCCAGCCCCAGGTCGCGGGCGACATCCGCACGACGATGATCATCGCCGCGGCGCTCATCGAAGGGGCCACGCTGTTCGCGCTGGTCGTCTGCATCCTGCTCGCCGTCAAGGCGTAAGGGGGCCCGGGTCATGGGCTCCAGCCTGATCACCCCCGAGTTCGGGACGATCTTCTGGACCGTCGTCACCTTTGTCATCCTGGCCTTCCTGCTGGGGCGGTTCGCATGGAAACCGCTCCTGCAGGTGCTGGAGGAGCGGGAGAGGACCGTCCGGGAGTCCTTGGAGGAGGCGCAGAAGGCCCGCGCCGAGGCCGAGGAGACCATGCGCCGGAACCAGGAAATGCTGGCGCAGGCGCGCCGCGAGACGGCGGCAATCATCGAACAGGGGCGTCGCGAGGCCGAGTCGCTGAAGGTTGAGATCGTCACCCGCGCGCGCCAGGAGTCCCAGGACCTGCTCGAGCAGGGACGGCGGCAGATCCAGCATGAACAGAAGGCGGCGATCGAAGCGCTGCGATCGCAGGTGGCCGACCTGGCCATCCAGGCGGCGGAGAGGCTCATCACGCGATCCATGGACGAGAAGAAGCAGCGCGATCTGGTGGACGAGTACGTCCGCAGTCTCGAGACCATGGGCCGGGGAGAGCCGGGTCGCTGAGACGGATCCCGCATTGCAGACGCGCGGGGGAGGTCACAGGGTGATCCGCATCGTCGTCCGGCCCCGCCGCCCGCCTGCCGAGACCTGCGACATCCGCATCGGCCGGGGGCTCGGCCCGCGCATCAGCGTGGACCTGCGCCGCCGGCGTCTCGGACAGCGCTATGTCATCGTCACCGACTCGCACCTGCACCGCCGCGGAGAGATCCTCCTCGCGGCCTTCCGACGACGGGGTCTGGCCGCCGACCTGATCTCGTTCCCGGCCGGGGAGGGGAGCAAGACCCGACGGGTGCGCGACGAAATCGAGGACGGCCTGATCGCGCTGGGCGCCGGTCGCGATGCGGCGCTGGTCGCACTGGGTGGCGGCGTGGTCGGTGACCTGGTGGGGTTCGTGGCCGCGACCTTCAAACGCGGCATCCCTTACGTGCAGATCCCGACCACCCTGATCGGCATGGTGGATGCCGCCATCGGTGGCAAGACCGGCATCAACCACCCGGCAGGAAAAAACCTGATCGGCGCCTTCCATCAACCGGCGGCGGTCTACATCGACATCGACTTCCTGAAGACCCTGCCGCCCCGGCAGTTTGTCGCGGGGCTGGCCGAAGTCATCAAGTACGCCACCATCGCCGACCGGTCGCTGTTTGCCTTCCTGGAACGCCGCATGGACCGGATCCTGGCGCGCGACCCCGAATCGCTGTCGCCGATCATCGAGGCCTGCTGCCGGATCAAGGCACGCATCGTTTCCCAGGACCCGCGCGAATCCAACCGTCGCAAGATCCTCAACTACGGCCACACCATCGGGCACGCCATCGAAGTGCTGAGTCGCTACCGCCTGGCGCACGGCGAGGCAGTGGCCATCGGCATGGTCGCCGAGGCGCGCCTCGCGGTCCGGATCGGTCTCCTGGCCGCGGAGGTAGCGGCACGGATCGACCGCCTGGTCGGGACCGCCGGCCTGCCGTCCGCACTGCCGCCGTCGGTGAGGCCCGAGGAGGTCCTGAAGGTGGCCCGCCACGACAAGAAGAACCGCGGGGGTGCCACGGTCTACGTCCTGCCGTCCCGGATCGGTTCGATGGCCAGCCTGACCGGTGAATACGGTATCCCGGTCAACGACACCGACGTCCTGGGTGTGCTGCAGGACCTGCGCCGAACCCGCCCGCGGGCCCGCCGCCTCGCCGCTCCCCCCGAAGCCTGACCCCCCCCATGGTGGTGCGGACCTTGTTGCACCCGGGGACAGATCCTCCATCTTTCCAGCGGTTTAGTTGAGGTCTCCGGTTGCGGACAAAGCCCCCGGGGGGCCTCTCTGTGAAGGTGCAACAAGCTTCGCACCACCATGGGGGCGGTTGCGGCGGCGACATTCATTCATATATTGGCGGCAGGCGTCCCCTCAGGGGTGCACGGGGGTGGTGCGTGACGAGAAAGAGCGCAGACAGCAAACGGCAGCCGGGGCGTGGGGCGCGGGTGGGGCAGGTGCGCGCGGCGGAACCGGCCACGGGAGGCGGGTTGTCCAGCGGGATGCGGAATGAGGATCTGGGACTGGCGATGGTGGTCGTGGACCACGAAGGGCGTGTTCTCGAAGCGTCGGGATGGGAGCGGGGGTTCGGCCTGGCCCCGCCGGTTCGTCTCGATGCCGGTGTCGAGTGCCGCGACGATCTCCTGAGAGGGATCGCCACGGTTCTGGACGAATGCCGCCGATCCACCGATCCGGTCCGGCGTCTGCTGCCGGTGGCCCTCGATCGGGTGCGGTACTACGCCGTGTCCGCCGCGCGGCTGCGGGGCGAGGAGGGCCGGGGCCGGCGCGCCGCGCTGGTCCAGGAGATCACCGAGGGGTGGGAACTCGGGCCGCGCGACGGCGACGCCCTGCGGCAGCTCGCCCACGACCTGCGCAGCCCGTTGACCTCGATGCAGGGCGCCATCGATCTCCTGCAGGCCGGCCGCGTCGGACAGGTGACCGCCGACCAGTCCCGCCTGCTCGGGATGCTCCAGAAAAGTCTCGAGTTGATGCTGTCGCTCGTGGAAGACGCCTCGGCACGGGCACGCGGGGCAAAGGCGACCGGCGACCGCCGGGCCGCCGTCTAGGAGAGCGAGGGGGACCACCGATGGCCGGAACGATCCTGGTCGCGGACGATTCGCCGAACATCCGGGATATTCTGAAGCTGAGCCTCGAGGGGGCCGGATACCGCGTCATCCTCGCGGAGGACGGCGAGCAGGCGCTCGAGCTGTTCGCGCGCGAGCGGCCGGACCTGATGATCGTGGACGTCATGATGCCGCGGGTGAACGGCTTCCAGATCTGCCGGCGGGTCAAGAGCGACCGGGCGACCCAGGCGACACCGGTCATCCTGCTGACCGCCAAGACGCAGCAGGAGGACATCTTCTGGGGCAAGGACTGCGGCGCCAACGAGTATCTCACCAAGCCGTTCAGCACCCGTGAGCTCGAGCGCTCCATCGTCCGTCTCCTGCAGGAACGGGACGCGCGCGCGGCCGCCGTATCGGGAAACGTGAGCGACGAGCACAAGCGCCGGATCGAACGCGGCGAGGCGGCCCAGATCGTCAGTCTCGAGTGGGATACGCGGGCGCTG
Organism: Acidobacteriota bacterium; assembly: GCA_031394595.1. Taxonomy (GTDB): domain Bacteria; phylum Acidobacteriota; class Polarisedimenticolia; order Gp22-AA2; family Gp22-AA2; genus JANNTZ01. The sequence goes on along the minus strand of JANNTZ010000305.1, from coordinate 10,841 downwards.
GGAGTGTTCCGCAAGAAGTATGGCGAGATGAAATTCCACGACCTGCAGACCATCCTGCGCCAGGAGGCGGAGACCTTCCTCGGTGAGATCCAGGATCCCGGCCCGGTGGAGATCAGCGAGACGAACGGGATCCGGGTGATCCTGCGCGGCACCGGCCGCCAGCCGCTGCGCCGGGCCGAGGAGCTGGTCCGCCGGCTGGGCGCCGCCGCCGCGTCGCTCTACGCCAAGGACGATCGCGATCGAGGCTACATCCCTTTCCGCGACCCGCGCCGCCGCCAGGAACGGAAACTGCCGCTGCTCACCCTCAAGGCGCGGGTCCTGACCGGCAAGGCCGCCTGACGCCCTGTCCGGGGCCCACGCCGGACCGAGTCGCCCACGCCCCGAGCTGTTGAAGCGCGACGCGACCTTCTGATATCGTCCTCGGTGATGCCGCGCGGTCGCGTGCGGCGCAACCCAGACCATGAAACTCATCATCCTCGGCGACATTCACGGCAACCTTCCCGCCCTCGAAGTGGTCCTGCGCGAAGGGCGCGCCGAAGGGTGCGACCTGATCTGCCACACCGGCGACCTCGTCGGCTATGCGCCGTTCCCCGCCGAAACCGTGGCGCTGATCCGTGGCGAGCGCATCCCCGGCGTCCGCGGCGATGTCGAGGAGAGTCTGTCCGCCGGGATCGACCGGCGCGATCAGGACACCGGGACTCCCGAGGAGCGGGCGTTCAAAGATGAGGCGTTCGCGTGGACCGCTGAACGCCTCGACTCCCTGGCGCGGAACTACCTCGCGAACCTGCCGTTCCAGCGCGTGATTGAGGACTCGGGGCGACGCATTGTCATCGTCCACGCCACCCCGGTCGACACCGCCATGCCGCTCCGGGAGGCGCGCGACGACGATTTCTTCCGGGAGATGGGGGAGGTGGCGGATGCCGACATCCTGGTCTTCGGGCACACGCACCGGCCCTACCACCGGATCGTCGATGGGCGCCACTTCGTCAACGCCGGCAGCGTCGGCCTGCCGGGCGGCGAGGACCGCCGGACCGGTTACGTGGTCATCCGCGCGAACGGCAACATCGAGGTCCAGTCCAGACGCTTTCCGTACGACACCCGGCGCCTGCTGGAAGCCTCCGCGGCGCGCGGCTTCCCGATGGGGGCGGCGCGGTTCTTCAAGGGCTGAGATCCGGCAGGCCCAGGACCAGCCCCCGTCCCTCCCGCCAGATTGCGAATTCCCGTGGATTGCCGCCGTCGGTGGCGGCGCGGTAGGCCGCCATCGTGCCGGTCGGGACCGCGTCGATGCTCCGGATGATGTCGCCGCGACGGAGCCCGGCGCGCGCCGCCGGCCCGCCCTCGATGACGCTGGCCACCAGCACCCCCTCCACACCGGCGGCGCCCAGGAACTCCGCGAGATCGGGGTCGAGATCCTGCACCCTGATCCCGAGCCGATGATCGCCCCTTGTCGTGGGCTCGCGCCTTCCCAGGCTGCCGATCGGCCGGAGCAACTCCGAGGCGGAGTAGATCGGCGCCTCCAGACGCACGGCCAGCGCGATGGCATCGGACGGGCGTGCGTCGATGGTGTGGCGCCGGTCGCCGGATCGCAGGGCGATCTCCGCAAAATAGGTGTCCTGCCGCAGCGCGGTCACCGTGACCCTGAGGACCTCCGCCTCGAGCGTTTTCAGCACCGTGACCAGCAGGTCGTGGGTCATCGGCCGGCGAGTGGCGGTCTTCTCGCGGCCCAGGTAGATCGCCATCCCCTGGTCCCGGCCGACGGAGATCGGCAGCGCCCGTTCCTCGCCGGCGTCGGCGAGCAGGAGCATGACCTGCTCGGGACCGACGAGGTGGATGCCGGCGATGTGGACCGGGACGGTGCCACTGTCGTCAGTCTGCGTGGTGGGCGACAGACCGGGGAAACCCGGCGCCATGAGCAGGAAGCTGAGCGCCAGGGTGACGAGCCGTACGGTTCGCGGGGTCTTGACCTGCACCGTCGCACCCTCCGGATCCCCCGCCGGCTGTCCGGCCGCGGGGCATCGACGCCCCTGAATATACCGCGGCCGCGGCCGCCCGGGCGGACGTTTTCGCCCCGGGCGCATCCCATTGATCCCTCGTGGGTTGGCCGGAAGGCGCACAACCGGCCCAATGATTGACTGGACCGGATCGCGACACTAGTATTAGGCCGTGGTGGCCACAGGCGGCGGGCCGCCGAGGCCAATGACACTCACCCGGCTCGGACGCTTCGAGATCACCCGCGAAATCGGCAAAGGGGCCATGGGACAGGTGTTCCTGGCCCGCGACCCGAAGATCGACCGACCGGTCGCCATCAAGACGATCGTCCTCCCACCCGGCACCTCAGCCGAAGAAGCTCACGAAACCAGCCAGCGCTTCCTGCGCGAGGCCCAGGCCGCCGGCCGGCTCCTCCATCCCAACATCATCACCATCTTCGATGTCGGTGAGGAGGAGGGGGTGTCGTTCATCGCCATGGAATTCATCGAGGGCGAGACCCTCGAACCGCACACCCGTCCCGGCGGGTTGCTGCCGCTTGGCCGCGTGCAGGAACTGATCGCCCAGGCGGCCGCCGCGCTCGACTACGCCCACGAGCACGGGATCATCCACCGCGACATCAAGCCGGCCAACCTGATGGTGCAGAAGAACGGCACCCTGAAGGTCACCGACTTCGGGCTCGCGAAGAGCCCGCAGGCCAACCTGACGCAGGCGGGCGTGCTCCTCGGCACACCCAGCTACATGTCGCCGGAGCAGATCCAGGGCCGCGATCTCGACGGGCGGAGCGATCTCTTCTCCCTCGGCGTGGTGCTCTACGAGCTGGTGACCGGGGCCCGTCCGTTCGAGGGCGACTCGATCTCGACGATCATCTACAAGGTCCTTTACGAGGATCCGCGCCCGCCGGCGGCCCACAACCCCGCGCTGCCGGCCGGGATCAACGCGGTGCTGGAGAAAGCGCTCGCCAAGGACCCGCAGAACCGCCACGCGCGTGGCGCCGACCTGGTTGCCGACTTCGGGAAGGTGCTCGCCGGTCTGCCGCTCGAGACCCTCAACCAGCCCCTCGTCGGTGCCACCCGGGCGGGAGCGGCCCGCGACCCCCGGATGCCGGCCACGACGGTGAAGAGGTCTCCCGGCACGCCGCGCCGCGGCGCGCGGACGTCCGGAACGGCGCGGGCCGGTGCCGACGTTCGAGTCGTCGCGGGGCCGATCCGCCACCCGCTGAAGGTCGCCGCCGCCATCGGGCTCGCCGCGGTCGGCCTGGTCCTGTTCCCGAGAGGACTGGACCGGATCGAGGGGCGCCCGGCCATAAGCGCGCCCGTGACGCAGGCGGGGATGACCGGCGCGCCGCAGGTCGGCCCGGCCACCACCGGTACATCACCGCCGCCGGCGCCGAATGTGGCGGGAGGACAGGTCATCATCGATGTCGAGACGATCCCCCATGGCGGAACCGTCTACCTCGATTCGACACCGCTCGCCGAGCCGCGTGTGGTTCTGTCGCTCTCCGATCCCTCGCCCCACGACATCGTCGCCCGCGCCGGCTGCCGTCACGCGGCGGCCGAGATGAGCGCCGCCGACCTGGCGTCCTTCTCCGGCCCGCTCGTCCTCGATCTGGCGCCGCGCGAAGAGGAGGTCGCCATCGGGTCCGACCCGCCCGGCGCGCATCTCCTGATCAACGGCGCCGACACCGGCAAGATCACACCGGCGACGGTCCACCTGTCGGCGTGCGAGACAACCACCATCGCCCTCGATCGCGCCGGCTACCGACCCTGGAGCCTCCGTCATGATCGCGACGGGGACTTCGACGCGCTGGTGAGCACGCTGAAACAGGTCCCGCTCGACCCGGTCCCCCAGGGCAGTGTCCTGGTGGCCCGGCCGCAGGAGTATGACGTCGAGGTGTTCTCGAGCGACCGGCGGATCGGCATGGCCGGGACGGCGTTCCCGCTGCCTGAAGGGAAGCACCGCCTCAGCTTCCGCAACCCGAAATATTTCGTTCACGAGGTCGTGCAGGTGACGGTGACCGGCGGCCGCACGGTGAGCCCGCAGATCAGCCTTCCGCCGCTCGGGACGCTGACCGTCCAGGCTCAGCCCAGCAATTGCAAGGTCTACGTGGACGGGTCCTACATCGACGTCACGCCGGTCCTCGATCTGCCGATCGCCGCCGGAGCCCACCGCGTCCGGGTGGTGTTTGTCCCGACCGGGGCCGAACAGGAACAGGCGGTGAGCGTGAATGCCGGGAAGAATGCCCGGGTGACGGTGAAATTCTGATGCGGTCCGCCGCTGGCGCCTCCCGGCGGCCCGGGCTGAAGGGGTCACGGGAATACGCCCCCGCGATCTTCGTCATGGTCGCCACGGGTCTGGTCCTTCTCGCCTCCGAGCGGGCCGGCGCCGCGCCGCCCGCGTCGGCGCCGGCCTCACCGACCCTGGCCACGGAAGCGGCAGCAGGACCGGGCGATGATCGCCCGCTTGACGCCCGGATCCACGCCGAGGGGATGGACGCGATTCGACGCGGGCGGCGCGACGAGGCGATCCGGATCCTGCGAGGGCTGGCCCAGGATTTCCCCGACAGTCCGCATGCCGCGCCGGCGCTTCTCAAGGTCGCGGAACTGATCTATCCGGTCGCTGCGTGGAACCAGGCCGGCTCGGCCACGGCAGCGGCGGTGCGCGAGGCCGCACCGCTGCTCGAGACGATCGCCTCCCGGTACCGCGCGTCGCGCGAAGCGCCCCGGGCGGTGCTGCGTCTCGGTTACCTGGCCCTCGAGCCGGCAAACCCGAAAAGCGGTCTGGACGCCGCCTGCGCCCAGTTCGCCACGGCGGCGCGCGTCTATCCCGACAGCGACGCGGCCGATGACGCCTGGTTCGCCTCGGGGATGTGCGAGACGCTGCGCGGACGGGGGGCGCGCGCCGCCGATTGTTTCTCCCGCCTGATCGACGAGACCCCGCGCAGTCCTTTGCTCGACGAGGCCCGGTACCGGTTTGCCCTGGCGCTCTCGCACCTGCCGGATGCCCCGGAGGCGATGCTCGCCCTGCAGAAGGTCCGCAGCGTGACGCCGGAGTCACGCTTCGCCGCGGCGGCGCTCGCCCGGACGGCGCTCCTGAACCGGTTGCGTCTGGCGCCGTCGCTGCAGGCTACGGCTGCATTCGCTGTCGATCCCTCCTATGGCGGTCCGAATGGATCGGGGGTGACCCAGGCCGGGAACGGCGGCGACGCCGGCGGGCCGTTCCTGGCAACCACCGATCTGGCGATCGATGCCCAGGGGCAGGTCCTGGTCGCGTCGCCGAAATCGGCAGCCGTCTTCCGGCTCGACGCGCGCGGTCGGGTGCGGGAGAAGATCGCGCACCCCGATCCCGAATTCATCGCTGCCGGCGCCGGCCTCGCGGTCTACATCGCGGGGCACGCACAAATCGCCGTCAACACCCGGAACTGGAGCGGCGCCAACTTCCTGGGGGCCGACGGCCGCCCGCCCCGGGATTTCGGCCCGGTGGCGGTGGACGAGACCGGCCGGGTCCACCTGCTCGACCGGCGAACCGGTGCGGTCGTCGTGTACGACGCCGGACGGAAGCCGGTCACCACCATCCGGCCAGCCGGCAAGGATGGACGGTTCGTGGACCTCGCCGCCGGCCCGGACGGCGGGGTCTATATTCTCGAAGCGGGCACCCGGTCGGTGATGGAGATCCGGCAGGGGAAGGAGAACAATCGGATCAGCCTGGCATCGGTCGACCTCGTCGAGCCGCGATCGCTGGCGGTGGACGGGCTGGGGGACCTGTACATCCTCGACGGCCAGACCGGCTGGATCCATGTCGCCGGGCCCGACGGTCGCCGTCTGACCGTGGTGCGGCCGCCCCGCGACGTGGTGTCGCGGATCGGCGACCCGCAGGCGATCGCCGTGGACGCCTCGGGGCGGATTTACCTGACCGGCCGGAAGGCCGGCGCCATCGTGAGGTTCCAGTGAGAGCGCGGGCCTTCCTCCTGATCGCCGCCCTCGCGGTGCTGGTGCCTGCCGGGTCGCCGCGACTCCTGGCACAGGAGGAAGAAGACCTCACCGCCGATGTCCAGGCGTTGCGCCAGACCTTCGACCGCGCGCGCGCGGCGATCGACAACCTCGACTTCACCGGCGCTGCCCGCGCCCTGGGAGGCATCATCGACCCGCGCCGGTCGGCCCGGGCCTCCAACCTGTCGCCGGAGGAGTTGCAGATCCTCTGCGCCGCCTACGATCTGCGCGGCCGGGCGCATTTCAATTTGAGCAACCCGAAGGCGGCGGAGGCCGATTTCGAAGCCCTCCTGCACCTCAACCCGGGCTACGCCATCGACCGGCAGACGCTGTCGCCCAAGGTGGTGGACCTGTTCGACCGCACCCGTGCCCGGATCGCCGGCTTCCTGTCACTCGAGTTGAGTCCGGTCCGCGGCCGGCTGATCGTGGACGGGGATCCGGCCGAGGTGGACGAGCAGGGTCGGCTGATCCTGCCCGCCGGGCGCCACCTCCTGCGCTACGAGAGCGACGGCCACGACTCGTTTGAACAGATGATCGCGATTGTCGCCGGCGCCGAGTCGCGTCTGAGCGCGCGGCTCCGTCCCAACCGCCGCAACCTGCAATTCATCACCGTCCCGCCCGAGGTGACGGTCACGCTTGATGGCACGCCGGTCGGCACGACCCGGGGGCCCGCCGGCCCCGGCATCGAGGCGCTGGCCGCCCAGTACCATTTCGATCCCAAGCAGGCCAGCGCGCCGCTGGAGGCGCCGCTGATGACGCCCGGCGATCACAAGGTGACCTTCGAGCGCCCCTGCTACCAGCCGCAGACGGTGACCGTCAAGGTCGCTCTCGACCTCGAGGCCAACACGCCGCTCCGCTTTGCCCCCGTGGTCCTGAAGGAAGCGCGTGTCGAACTCAAGATCAGCTCATCGCCGTCGGGGGCCGAGGTGACCGTCGATGGCGAACGCCGCGGCCGCACGCCGCTCACGGTGGCGGGGATGTGCGGCGGCGAGCGGGACATCCTGGTGGACGGCGGCGAGGCCGGCACCTGGTCGGAGCGCGTCCGGTTGGCACCGGGGCAGGTCAACGTCCTCGACGTCCGACTGCGGCCGACGCTGATCTATGCGGGGTCGTTCCGTCTCGACGAGTGGGGCCGGGCGGTCTGGAGCGATCAGGACCGGCCGCTCCTGGAGGAAATCAACAAGGGGCTCAAGACCCTCAACAGCGTGCGTGACCCGGCGATCCTCGAAGCGGCGCGGACGGCGATCCTGAAATGGCTGATCTCCGACCCGCGCGCGGTTCGGGCCGGGACCATCGTGCCGCCCAGCGTTCTCGCGGAGATCGCCTCGCGGGCTCGGGCCGACCTGATCCTGGCCGGTCTCAGCGTCGCCGAGGAGAGCGAGCCCGGCGCGACCCTGGCTCTCTACTCGACGCGTCATGCCGCTCCGGACCTGGCGGTCCTGCGCTTCGACCGGCCGGAGGCGGTCCGGAGTTTCGTCCGGCGGCTCGACACGGCGCCCGATCTCGAGTCGGTCTGGTGGGGGATGGGTGTGGTGGATGTCCCCGGATCGGGCGAGGCCGGCGGCACCGAGATGGCGCCGATCGTCGTGCGGGTCCTGCCCGGTGGCCCGGCGGCGGTCGCGGGGCTCGTGGTCGGCGACCGGATCCAGTCGGTCGCCGGACGGAATGTCCGGACGGTCCGGGAGATCGAGGAGACTCTGGTGGCCGAGCAGGCGCGACCCGGCGGCGTGAAACCGGTGGTGACCCTGGCAGCGATCGGTGCCTCGGGAACGCGCACCGTCCGGATGACCCCGGCCGAAGGGGCGCGGGTGCTGCCGCTGGCCGATCCCTCGGTCCTCTACAACCGGGCGCTGGCGGAATTCCGCCTGCTCGCCCGCGGTCTCACCGAGGAGACCGAGAGGGGAGTGGCGCTCCTGAACCTTGGCGTCGCCTACATGCATTTCCGGGACTACGATCGGGCGCAGACCGAAGGACTGGCGCGGGCCGATCTCCCCCAGGGCCCCGGCATCTCCGCCGGGTCGGTCCTGTACTACCGCGGCCTGTGCGCCCTGCGTCGGGGGGACCCGGACGGGGCGCGCGGCCACCTGGAGGCGGCGGCCAAGGCGATCGGCGCCACGCTCGACCACGGAGACGGACCCTCCGCCCCCGCGGCGGCCGCCCGGCTCCTCGGGAGTCTGCAGCAGCCATGACCAGCACCGTGGGGAACCGGCGTCCCGGCAATATTCAGGAAGGGACGATCCAGCAGGAAGGGGGGATCCAGGGAGACACGGTCCCGCTGCTGGTCCACGCCCTGCACGCATCGCGGGCCACCGGCGTGCTGACCATCCACGACGGGACCATCACCAAGACGCTCCACTTCGGCGACGGTTGCCTCCTGTTCGCCTCCTCCGACCAGCGGGACGACCGGCTGAGCCACTTCCTGCTGCGGGCCGACGTCGTGCCCCTGAAAGGGCTGATGAAGGCGCTCGAGGTGATGGTGGTGACCAAGGACCGGCTGGGCGACGTGCTGGTCCGCTTCAACCTGATCAGCCGCGACGATCTCGAACGCTGGGTCCGCGTCCAGGTGCGCGAGATCGCCTGGTCGGTCTTCCAGTTGACGCGTGGCGATTACCTGTTCGAGCCGAAACCGCGCAGCGAAGAGACCATCACCACGACCGACACCGGCGACCAGATCGTCCTCGACGGGATCAAGCGGATCTCCTCCTGGGCCCGCGTCGTCGAGCAGATCGGCGGCCTGCACACGGAGTACCGCACCACCCGCGACGCCCCGGCGGTCATCCGCGGCCTGACGCTCTCGGCCGACGAGACGCGCGTCCTCGAGATCTGCGACCAGACGGCGTCGCTCGAAGAGATCTGCGACGCGTCGGGGCTCAAGGACTACGACCTGTGCAAGATTGTGTGGGCGTTCCTGGTCACCGGCGCCCTGATGAGAGCCTAGGAATCGCCGCTCGACGGCCATTTTCCCGCAGCCTGCCAGATCCGCAAAGAGGCGCCCGGGGCGGTCCCTCCCCGCCTCTCCTTCCCGCAATTTGACGGACGGGTGCCGGGAGACGTATAAGCACCCTCATAACAGCTGAGTCGATCGAAGAATTCAGCCCCTGTCGAGTCAGTTTGGGCCGAAGGCTGCGATCGTCGGAAACGGTGCATGGAACAGTCCGTTCATCGTTCACCGTATGCCCATCCTCCGGTGCCCCGCATCGGATCGATCGCGCCGCTCCCACGACGGTGGGCGTACGCCGTTGCTCGGGCGGCGGCGGGGCTGGCTGTGCTGATCGGCCCGGTCTGGAATGCGCCACCGGCCTGGACCGCCGAACCCGCCCCGGCTGATCCCGACCTGGTGACCGAGGGGATGCGGCGCGTCGGCCCGTTCTTCCTGAAGCCGGCGTTCGTCGTCAAAGACGTCGGCTACGACGACAATATCCTGCCGGAGACCACGGCGCCGATCGGCGACCAGACCGCGACCTTCGGCGCCCGCCTCGACGCGCTGCTGCACGGCGGCGACCATTTCGCGCTGCGGATGAGCGGCGAGCTCGACCAGGTCCTCTACGAGGAGTACGACCCGCTCGACCATCGCAACGGCTTCGCGCGGGCGCGCGCCATCGTGCCGCTGAAGTGGGGCGTGGTCTCCCTCGAGGACTACTACCGCTCCTACCAGGACCGTTCGGTCAGCGAGATCGACGAGCGGCTCCGCACCGAGAGCAACCTGATCACTGCCGGCGCGCGGCTGCAACTGCACGATCGCCACGGGCTCTACCTGTTCTCCCGGCGGGAGGATCTCCATTACACGGTCGAGGTGGGGGACGACGCCTCGATCCCGCAGCGGCTCGACCGCCGCGAGAGCGCGTTCGGGCTGCGGGGCGAGGTCCGGGTCCGGCCCCGGACCACCGCGATCTTCGAGGCGATGGTGGAGGACGTCGTCTTCGACAATCCGACGGAGGGGCGGGACTCGCGCGCCCGATCGATCCTCCCCGGAATCCGCCTCGACTCACGGGCCGCGCTGCGCGGCGAGCTGAAGGTCGGGATCATGGATCTGAAGGCCCCGTCGCGCCCGGAGGACGACCATCGTGGAACGATCGGCAGCGGCTGGCTGGTCTGGCGGCTGGCGTCGGCCCTGCGGCTGCGGACCACCTTCGCGCGCGACCTGCAGTTCTCCACGACCGCGGAGAATCTCTACTTCGTCAGCAGCTCCTGGAGCCTGGCGTTCGAGCAGTTCCTCAGCCGGCGCGTCAGCGCCGAGCTGCTCTACGGCCAGGGCCTGAACCACTACCCAAATCCGGTGACCGGGGCCGGCGCCGATCCCGGCGGGGAGATCCGGGACGACCGCATGGTGCGTTACGAGATCGGGTTCCGCTACAGAATGCACGGACAGGGGCGCCTGGAAGCCCGGGTCGGGCGCCAGGTCCGCGATTCGACGCTCGACTCACTGGACCGGGAGCGCAATGTCTACACCGTCGGCACGACCTATGAATTCTGATCGACCGGGATCGCCGGTCCGGCTGTTCTGCGGCATCGTGGCCTGCCTCCTGGCAGTCGGCCCGGCTGCGGCCGGCGAGCCGCCCGCCGCTGAGGCAACGACCCCCGCCCACGCGCCGCGACCCGCGGAGGCGCCGCCGCCGGTCCCGGCGGCCGCCGACCAGGCGGTCGGCCCCGAAGATCTCCTCGAGGTCAGCGTGTTTGAGGTGCCGGAGCTGAACCGCACGGTGCGGGTTTCCGAGAAGGGGGCGATTTCCCTGCCGCTGATCGGCGAGGTCATGGTCGCCGGGCTGACGGCACGCCAGGTCGAGGTCCGCCTGCGCGAAGTCCTGGCCGTGAAGTACGTCGCCGACCCGCAGGTGACGGTCCTGGTCAAGGAGCACGCCAGCCGCA
>JANNTZ010000224.1:0-18247 GCA_031394595.1 Acidobacteriota bacterium | reverse complement strand
CATGGCGATCCCCCAGCCGGGCATGGCGAACCCGAATCTCGGGCGGACGATGGCCGCCTTCGCGGCGCAGGACAGCACCAGCCTGGTCCTGGAACTCAAGGCTTCGAAGAAGGATCCGCTGGCCCAGCTCGCCGAGATCGAGACCCTGCTCGATCGCGTCTTCTACCGCAGCGAGCCCACGCACGAGGAACTGGTCGATTTCGTCCGCGCTCACGCCGGCTGGCCGCTGGCCCGGCTGCGCACGCTGACCGGGTTGCCGGCCGAACTGATCCGCGACATCCAGCAGGAACGCGCCATCCAGCAGGAAGTCGCGGCGCCCGCCCGGCCACCGCAGGGGTCCTGAATCCAGCCGCGGCCCCGCGCCACGGGGTCGGCGTCCGGCCGACCGCTACTCGAACTGGACGCGGACGAAGTGCCGCTTGCCGACCTTGATCAGGTGGGATTGGCCGGCGACAGCGGGGATCTCGCGCGCCGGATCGGACAGCCGATCGCCGTCGATCGACACGCCGCCCTGCTCGATGAGGCGGCGTGCCTCGCCGTTCGATTTCGTGAGACCGGCGGCGACCAGCAATTTCGGCACCCAGACAGGTTGAGGCGCCGCGGGCAGCCGCACTTCCCGGATCTCGTCGGGGTTCTCCTTGCGGGCGAAGATCCGTTCGAATTCGTCCGCCGCCGCCCGCGCCGCTTCCTCCCCGTGGTAGTCGGCGACGATGCGGGACGCCAGGTCCTTCTTGATGTCCTTGGGGTGGCGGCGACGTTCCAGCAGGTCGAGCTTCAGCCCTTCGATGGCGGCGATCGAAAGGTCGGTGCACAGTTCCCAGTAGCGCCACATGAGCGTGTCGCTCACCGACATCACCTTGCCGAAAATCTCGCGCGGCGGCTCGTTGATGCCGACGTAGTTGCCGAGCGACTTGCTCATCTTCTCGACCCCGTCGAGTCCTTCGAGCAGCGGCATCGTCAGGACCACCTGGGGCTCCAGGCCGTACTCCCGCATGATCTCGCGGCCGACCAGGAGATTGAACGTCTGGTCGGTCCCACCCATCTCCACATCGGCCTCGAGCGCCACCGAGTCGTAGGCCTGCGCCAGCGGGTAGAGGAACTCGTGCAGTCCGATCGGCTGGTTGTTGCGGTAGCGCTTGGCGAAGTCGTCGCGCTCCAGGATGCGGGCGACGGTGTACTTCGACGCCAGCCGGATGAACCCCTCGGCCCCGAGCTTTCCCAGCCAGCGGCTGTTGAAGTCGACCACCGTCGTCTTCGGGTCGAGGATCTTGAACACCTGCTGCTTGTAGGTCTCGGCGTTGGCCTTCACCTGGTCCGGTGTCAGGACCGGGCGGGTCTTCGACTGCCCCGTCGGGTCGCCGATCATCCCGGTGAAATCGCCGATCAGGAAGACGACGCGGTGACCCAGATCCTGGAAATGCTTCATCTTGCGGATGACGACGGTGTGCCCGAGATGCAGGTCGGGGGCCGACGGGTCGAAGCCGACCTTGACGGTCAGCGGCTTCCCCGTTCCGTGCGAGCGCTTCAGTTTCGCGAGCAGTTCCTCGGGACGGATAATGTCCGCCGCCCCCTTGCGCAGGTACTCGAACTGCTCCTCGGCCGGGCGGAACGAGTGCGGCGGCGCAGGGCGCACCGGCGCGGGGCGCGCCGACGCTCCGCCGGCCGGCGGCGCCCCGGCGCGCGCCTGCGGGCTGCCGCCCCGGGGTGCACCGGCGCGTCCCGCCCGGGACCGGCCGCCGGCGGGCGCTTTCGCAGATCGTTTCGTGGTCACGGCCGCGGAGTTTACTACAGCAGCCCTTTCTCCTTGAGGCTCACGTAGCCGCGGCGACTGACGATCAGGTGGTCGTAGAGGCTGATCCCCATCAGGTCGCCGGCCCGCGCCATGGTGCGGGTGAACTCGACGTCGTCGCGGCTCGGGTCGAGGCTGCCGCTCGGGTGGTTGTGGATCAGGATGAACGCCAGAGCCGAGTGGACGATGGCCGGCTGCAGGACTTCGCGCGGGTGGGTGCGGGTCGTGTTCAGGCTGCCGATCGAGATCGTGTCGCGGGCGATCAGGCGGTTCTGCGAGTCGAGGTAGAGCGCCAGCAGGTGCTCCTTGCGCGCCTTCTTGAGATCGCGCACCAGCTCGTAGGCCTCGGCCGGCGACGAGATCCGCGGCTCGTCCCCCGGCGGGGCCGCCACGCGCCGGCCCAATTCGAACACCGCCAGCATCTGCGCCGCCTTCACCCGCCCGATGCCGTGGCGCGCCGCCCAATCCTTCATCGTCAATTGCGGCAGACCGGCCGCTCCGTGGTCCCGTACCAGGTCTTCCGCGATCCGGATGACGTTCTGCCCTCGCGTCCCGCTGCCGAGGATGACGGCGACCAGCTCGGCGTGGTTGAGTCCGCGCGCCCCGAAGCGCAGCAGCTTGTCGCGCGGCCTGAGGACTGCCGCCGGCAGTTCGCTGACCCGCTTCTCCCGTCGGATCGCCTCCCCGAGGGGTGGCGGCTCGCGCGGGTAGATCCCGTCCTTTGCCGGAGGGTCAGGTGTCATCGCACATCCGATCGCATCGCCCGGATCGGTGAGCAAGCGGCATGCCGGATCGGGCGCCGCCACCCATGGCGCGCCAAGCGGCGCCTCCGGACCAGGTCGTCGCTCGCCCTCCGTCCGCCGGTGGACGAACCGGACGAACGGATCGCCCGGGCGGGACAGCGTGGTGGATCAGGCAGCGCCTGCGATAGCATGGGCCGTCATCGGTTTTCATGAATGTGACCGTTGCTCCGGAGGTCCCGTGCGCGGAGTCCGCCTGCCCGTCGTCCCGAAGTCTTTTCTGCTGATCGCCCTGTTGGCCGCGGCAGCCCTATTCCTGCCGCGCATCGCGACGTCGCAGCCGGCGTCCGCCAGCGAGACCGCGACACCCCCCCCGGGTTCAATCCTGATCACCGGGGCCCTCGTCCTCGACGGGACCGGCGCCCCGGCCCGCGCCGCCGACGTCCTGTTCACCGGCGACACCATCACGCGGGTCGGCGCCCTGGATCCCCTGTCGGGGGAAAGGCGGCTGGACGCACGCGGCCTGGTGCTGACGCCGGGGTTCATCGACACGCACAGTCACGCGGATGACGAGCTGTTCGATCACCCCGACGCCCTGGCCGCCGTCAGCCAGGGGATCACGACCGTCGTCGTCGGGCAGGACGGCGGGTCGCCTTACCCGCTCGCCGATTTCTTCGCCCGGTTCGATCGGGCCCCAGCCGCAATCAACGTCGCCTCCTACGCCGGCCACGGGACCCTGCGCAAGAAGGTCCTGGGCAGCGATTTCCGGCGTCCGGCCACGCGCCGAGAGACCGGCCGGATGGAGACCCTCCTGGAAACCGAGATGGCGGCCGGGGCGTTGGGGCTCGCCACCGGTCTGGAGTACGACCCCGGCATCTACTCCACCCCCGACGAAGTGGTGGCCCTGGCGAAGATCGCCGGAGCCCACGACGGGCGCTACATCAGCCACGTCCGCAGCGAGGACCGCTATTTCTGGCAGGCGATCGACGAGATCATCGCCATCGGCCGGCGGGCCCGCATCCCGGTCCAGATCAGCCACACCAAGCTGGCGATGAAGCGCCACTGGGGCCAGGCCGACAAGCTGATGTCCCGACTCGACGCCGCCCGCGCCGAGGGGGTCGAGATCACCGGCGACATGTATCCTTATCTTTACTGGCAGTCAGACCTGACGGTGCTGTTCCCGAAGCGGGACTTCGCCGACCGGGCCGAGGCGGAACTTGTCCTGGCGGAGATCACCCCACCGGACGGCCTGCTCCTGACCCGGTTCGATCCCGATCCGTCTTATGTCGGCCGCACGGTGGCTGACATCGCCCGGCTGCGCGGCGCCGATCCGGCCACCACGTTGATGGCGCTGATCCACGAGTCGGTGACACTCCAGCGCCAGAAGGGGGGGGATACCGACAGCGTGATCGGGACCAGCATGAGCGAGCCGGACGTCGAACGCCTGATGACCTGGCCGCACATGAACTTCTGCACCGACGGCAGCCTGGACGGGTCCCATCCCCGCGGCTTCGGATCCTACCCGCGCATCCTCGGCCGCTATGTCCGCGAGCGCGGCGTGCTGCCGCTGGACCAGGCGGTCCACAAGATGACCGGGCTGGCGGCGGCGCACATGGGGTTCGTCGACCGCGGCCGGATCGCCCCCGGGCAGCGGGCCGACCTGGTGTTGTTCGACCCGGCGAAGGTCATCGATCGGGCCACCCCGCAGGATCCCCACGCCCCGTCGGCAGGGATCCAGCGGGTCTGGGTGAACGGGGTCGTGGTGTTCGAGGACGGCCGAGCGACCGGCGCCCGTCCCGGACGTGCGCTGAGGCGCGTCCGCAGCCCATCCCGACCATGAGCCGACTCGGGGATTGGATCGCCCGGCGCCACCGTCGTCGATCCCGCCGCGACGCGTTCTCCCCGGCCCCGGAACTCACGACCTTCGACCGCGAGACGCTGGAGTTCGTCCGCCCCCACACCATGACCTCACCGGCCCACGTGCAGGCGCTGGTCCGCGCCGTGCGCTACATCGATCGACATCGAGTCGGGGGGGCCTTCGTCGAGTGCGGCGTCTGGCGCGGCGGCAGCATGCTGGCGGTCGCCCGGACCCTCGGGGACCTCGGCCGGCGCGACCGGGACCTGCATCTCTTCGACACCTTCTCCGGCATGCCGGACCCCGGTGTCGAGGACATCCGCCGGAAGGATGGAGTGCCGGCGCGGGATCTCCTCCGGGGTCCCGGGGAGGATCACACCAGGGCTGTGGCCTCGATCGAGGACGTCCGGGCGACGATGACATCGTCGGGCTACCCCGCGGATCACATCTTCTACGTCCCCGGGAAGGTGGAGGAGACGATCCCCGGCCGCGCGCCAGAACGGATCGCCCTGCTCCGCCTCGACACCGACTGGTACAGTTCGACACGGCACGAACTCGAACACCTCTACCCGCGCCTGGCGGTGGGCGGCGTCCTGATCATCGACGATTACGGGTGGTGGGAAGGAGCGCGGCGCGCGGTCGATGAGTATTTCACCACCCGTGACGAGCCGATGCTGCTGCACGTCATCGACGAAAGCGGCAGGATTGGCGTCCGGCTGCGCGCGTGAAGGTCGCCTTCCTGACTACGATGGCCCGCACTCCCTGGGGCGGCAGCGAGGAACTCTGGTCCGCCGCCGCCGCCGAGGCGCTGGCCGCCGGACACGAAGTCATGGCGAGCGTGTATCGCTGGCCCGCGCGGCCCGAACGTCTCGAACGGTTGCGCGTCGCGGGCGCCCATCTCGACCTTCGGTCGCATTCCTCGCGCTATCGCAAGTCGTCGCTGCTGACATGGATCCGCGATCCGTTCGCAGCGCTCGCCGCCTTTGACCCCGACGTCGTCTGCGTCAGCCAGGGCGGCACCTACGACGTCGGCAAACGGGGCGAGATGGCGGCCCTCTGGCGGCGGCAGCGCGCGCAAAGCTGGCCCTACGTGATTCTCTGCCAGTGCGAGCAGGATCTCCCCGCGCTACGAGTTGGGGCGCGCGTCGCCCCGGTGTTCGCCGGCGCTGCCGCCGTCGGTTTCCTGGGGGATCGGCTGCGTCGGGCTTCGGAGGGCCACCTCGGCGTCCCGATCCCTGCCGGACGCGTCATCCAGAACCCGTTCACGATCGGCGCCCCGGAGGTCCTGCCGTGGCCGGCCGGGCCCACGTTGAGACTGCTGTTCGTCGGCCGTCTGGAGCCGGTGAAGGGGGCGCACCTGATCGTCGATGTCCTCTCGAGTCCGCCCTGGCGTGACCGGGACTGGCGGCTGACGGTGGCGGGCGATGGACCGCAACGGTCCGATCTGGCGGCGCGGATCCGGGCGTCCGGACTCTCCGACCGGATGGACTTGCCGGGGTTCGTCAGCGACGTCCGGACACTCTGGCGCGACCACCATGTGCTGATCCTGCCGTCGCGCGCCGAAGGGCTGCCGCTGGTGATGATCGAGGCGATGCTGTGCGCTCGGCCGGTCGTCGCCACTCCGGTGGGCAGCGTCGCCGACTGGCTGGAGGATGGGGTCAGCGGCTTTCTGATCGTCAGGCCGGACGCGGCGGCGCTCGCCGAAACCCTGGAGCGGCTCTGGGCGGGACGCGGGGAACTGCAGCGGATGGGCCGGGCCGCCCACGACCGGGCGTTTCGGATCCGCGACCCGCATCCGGCCCGGACCCTGCTGTGCTGGCTTGAGGCCGCCGCGGCGGGCCGGGGAAGACCTCCCGCTCCGCACCCCGCCGTCAGGCCCGTCTGATCACCCGCCGCCCCGAGATCTGCAGGCCGCCCTCGAAGAACTGCCGGATCGCTTCGCTGTAGACCCGGTGCTCCTCCTTGAGAATGCGGGCCGCGAGGCTCTCCGGCGTGTCGTCGTCGCGCACCAGCACCGGCGATTGCAGGACGATCGGTCCGGAGTCCATCTCGGCGACGACGAAGTGCACGGTGCAGCCGCTCGTCTTGACGCCGTGGTCGATCGCCCGGCGCTGGGCCTCGAGACCGGGGAACGCCGGCAGGAGCGACGGGTGGACGTTCAGGATCCGACCGGCAAATCGATCGACGAACCAGGGCGACAGGATCCGCATGTAACCGGCGAGGCAGACGAGCCGGACGCCGGCATCCTCCAGCACGGCGGCCATCTTCCGGTCGTGTTCCTCCCGGGACCGGCTGGCGCGGTGATCCACGACCTCGACACGGACGCCGCGGGCCCGGGCGGCGGCGACACCGGGCGCCGACGGCTCGTTGCTGATCACCACGGCCACCTCGGCGCCCAGATCGCCGCTGGCGATGGTGTCGAGGATGGCGAGCATGTTGCTGCCCCGGCCCGAGATCAGGATGCCGAGGCGGTTGGCGCTCACGAGCCTTCCAGCATGCCGGGGCGGGTGCCGATCACACGAAGCTCACAGGAGGCGCCGGAAGAAGTAAAAACCCCCGGCGACGACGCCGGCCACCACCGCCAGCCCCAGGTACACGGCCGCCTTCTGGCGGCGGCTGCGCGCCATCTCGCGGGCGGTGGCGACCAGCAGGACGCCCCCACTCGCTACGAACAGCACGCACATCACCGTCAGGAAGATGGTGTAGCCGCGCACGTCCGCCCCTTCAGGATGGCGCGGCGGAGGCCGCCGCATAGATGACCCGCCGGTTGCCGCCGACGATTTCGCCGATCCGGAAGTGCTTCTCGCCTTCCTTGTCGAGGTGGGCCCGGACTTCGGCCTCCCGGTGGACAGGCACCACCAGCACCATGCCGATCCCCATGTTGAAGGTCCGGAACATCTCCTCGTCGCTGATCCGGCCGGCCTCCCTCAAGTATGAGAACACCGGCAGGACCGGCCACGATCCGACATCGATCCGCGCCGACACGCCACGCGGCAGGATGCGCGGGATGTTGTCGGTGAACCCGCCGCCGGTGATGTGGGCCATGCCGTAGAGGGCCCCGGAGGCCAGGAGACCGCGCAGCGGCTGCAGGTAGGCGCGGTGCACCGACAGGAGTTCGTCGGCGACCGTGTGGCCCAGTTCGGGCACGCGGGTGTCCGGCCGGAAGGCGCGTTTCTCGAAGAAAATCTTCCGGGCCAGCGAGTAGCCGTTGGTGTGCAGCCCGGTGGACGGCAGCCCGATCAGGACATCGCCCGTGGCGATCCGCGACCCGTCGATGACCTTGTCGCGGTCCACGACCCCGACAATGAACCCGGCGACGTCGTACTCGCCCGCCTTGTAGAAGTCGGGCATCTCCGCCGTCTCCCCGCCGATCAGGGCGCAGCCCGACTCGCGGCAGGCGCGGGCCAATCCGGTCGCCAGGTCGATGATGACCTGGGGGGCGACCTTGCCCATCGCGATGTAGTCGAGGAAGAACAGCGGCACCGCCCCCTGCACCAGGATGTCGTTGACGCAGTGGTTGACCAGGTCCATGCCGACAGTGCGGTGGTTGCCGGTCATGAACGCGATCTTCAGCTTGGTGCCGACGCCGTCGGCGCTGCTGACCAGCACCGGATGGCGGAAGGCCCCGGCCGTCGTCAGGTCGAACAGTCCGCCGAACGAGCCGATGTCGGTCAGGACTCCCTTGTTGAATGTCCCACGGGCAATCAGCCGGATGCGGCTGATCGCTTTCATTTTTGCGTCGATGTCGACGCCGGCATCGCGATAGGTGAGGCCGCGGGCCACAGCCGGCTTGCGGTCGGCAGCCGGCTTGCGGTCGACCGGCTTGGCCGGTTGACCCGGTCCCTGATTTTTCCCACGGACGTTATCCGGCATCGGCGAGGGCTCCCGCGACCAGACGCAAGTAACTGAGGTTTCGCCGGTTAAGGGGCGGGGATTATAGCCGATCGACGGCCGGGTGTGTCAAACGGGCCATCGCATTGGCCCCCGCGTGCTGGCGGGAATATCCTGATCCGACGATCCTCAACCCTGACGGGCTGTGTCAGCCCAGGAGGTCACCGATGCGGCGCAAGGTTTTGGGCACGGCCCTGATTCTTTTGAGTGGAGCACTGCTCGCCAATCTGGTCCCTCCCGTCAAGGCGCAGATGGATGAGATCCAGCAGGTGCTGGTAACGAATTTCCCCGGGCTGCAGCAGGTCGCAGGCACCGTGTCGGTCGAAGGTCCTGTCCGCCACGCCTCCCTCCAACAGATCAAGGAGATCCTCGTGCCACCGGTCGCGCCCGGCGAAACCAGTCGGCTGATCGATGGCGGAGTCGTGACCGTGGATGGATTCACGTCCGCGATCCTCAGTCTCAACGGCCAGGTGAAGGGGAGGATCCTGCGATCGGGCACGGTCGGAGCAATCCTGACCCCCGATGAGGAGACGGTGATTCGTGCCTTTGAGGAGGAGGGCCAGGAACAGTTCCCGGTGGAAGTGAGCGCTCCCCTCTCCTCGGGAGCCTCCCGTTCGTTCGCCTCGGCCCCGACGCGGGTCACGGTGGCCTTTCCGCGCTACCGCATTCATCTCTACAACACGAGCGACCGGACGGTGATGGTCAACCTGTTCGCCTACCTCACAAACTGACCCTCCAGGCACGAGCCCCGCGCAGGCTCCTACACCTGCAGGACGATCCGGCCGGTGACGCCGCGGTCGTAGAGGATCTGGTGCGCCTTGGCGACGTCGGCGATAGGCATGACGCGCGCAACGATCGGTTTCACCTTCTTGTCGCGCACCAGGTTGAACACTTCCGACAGCTCGGGGGTGGTGGTGGCGAACGACCCCCGGATCTCCAGCTCCTTCAGGATGACCAGCCCGGGCATGAACGACACCGGCCTGGTCTCCAGGTTGCCGACGACGATCAGCCGGCCGGCCGGCGCCAGACTGCGGAGCGCCTGGTCGAAGGTCAGCGCCCCGGTGATTTCCAGCGCCACGTCCATGCCGCGGCCGCCGGTCAGACGCCGCGCCTGGTCGGCGAACTTCAGGTCGGGGGCGATGATGACCTCGTCGGCCCCGGCCTCCTTGAGGGCGGGCGCTTTGTGGGGGGACGAGGTCACGGCGTAGACGCGCGCGCCGATCAGCCGGCAGACCTGGATGGTGTGCAGCCCGACCCCGCCCGAGGCCCCGGTGATCAGGACGTTTTCGTCGAGCCGCACCTCGCCACGACCGCGGACGACGTGCACCGCCGTGCCGATGGTGCAGGCGCAGATCGATGCCTGCTCGAACGGGATCTCGTTGGGGATGCGCGCCAGCCCCTGCTCCTCCGAGACGACGAGCTCGGCGTAGCCGCCCGGGATCTCCTCGCCGAAGAACACCCCTTCCTTGCACAGTGTCGGCCGGTTGCGGCGGCAGAGATCGCAGCGGCCGCAGTGGACGCGCTGGATGGTGGCGACGCGGTCGCCGGCGCGGAACATCCCGACGCCGGATCCGACGGCGACCACTTCGCCGGCGATCTCGTGCCCCATGATCGACGGCAGCTTGGTGCGCGGCAGACTGCCACGGCGGTTGATGATGTCGTGGTAGCACATGCCGACAGCGCGAACCCGGATCAGGACTTCCCGGTCGCGCAGCGACTCTGCTAGCGGCGCCGGCACCTCTTCCAGGTGAAGCTTCTCCGGACCTCCGAACTCCCTCAGCACCACCGCCCGCATCATCTGGCTCATCGCACCGTCCTCCCGAATCGTCTTGGTGTGGATCTTCGTCCGAACCGTTCTGGCGTCACCTCAGGCCATGCCGTCCCGGATCCCGTGCGGATCGAGTGCGGCCAGGGCGAGCCGCTCCTCGTCGGTCGGGTCGGCCGTGATCGCACCGTCCCATTCCACGGCAAACCCGGTCTGCTCCCGGACCTGCTCGAAGGTGATCCCGGCGTGGATCGAACGCAGCCGCAGCCGGCCGTCCACCAGGTGCAGCACCGCCTGATCGGTCACCACCAGGGTTTCCTGGTTCATCGGCGACGGCACCGAGGTTGCGAAGTCGACCCGCGGGACGAGGGTCCGCGGCGTGTGTCGCGGCACGATCAGGACGACGCGCCGCACGAACGGCCGCATCGAGGCGGAACCGGCGGGGCCGGGCAACTTCACGCGCGGCCGCGCGTAGTCCCCGATGCAGGTCACGTTGGCGCGCCCCTCGCGGTCCACCTGGGCCGCCCCGAAGGCCATCATGTCGAACGGGGATCGCCGCGCGCGGTCGAAGAGGTCCGGCAGCGACAGCCGCGCCTCGCAGCCATCCAGGAGACGCACGTCCACCGAGCTCGGCCAGGCACGGTCGATCACCGGATTGATCGCGCCGACACAGTTGATGTAGGTGAGGCGTTCGACGCGGGTCGCCCGGGCCAGGGCGATCGCCAGCATCGGCAGCGCCGACGCGACGCCGGTCACCACCGTGTCGCCGTCGGTGATCGCCCGCGCCACGTTGACCACGATCCGATCGACGCGCATCCGGTCGCTCTCCGGACGATTGCGAACCCGGCTGCCCGCTCCTCCCGCAGTGTCGGACGGCGACGCCGCCCATTCCCCCGCGCCGCCGGCGGCGCGCAGGAAGGCGGCGTGGTCGGCGCAGTCCCGGATGAAACTTCCCAGGTATTCGTCCGTGCGGCGCTCATCAGCCGCCTTCAGATACACCCGCAGGTGTGCCGCGGAATATGGGTAGTGGCGATGGCATGAGGTCGGGAAGGCGCCACCCGGCACGACCGCGAACCGCTCGACCTGGTCACCCGGGATCGTGGGTCGTTCGATCGTTTCGACCAGGCGCTCGACCGTGGCGATCACGCGCGTGCTGGCGGCAGCCTGCAGCTCCTCGGCGAACGGGTCGCTCAGCGCCAGGTTCCCGGCCCGGTCGCCTTCCTGGGCATGGATGAGGGCAATGTCGGGACGGATCGGCATTGCGGCGATGACCGGCGCCCCGCCGTCCGGCCCCGCCACCAGCTGCGATCCGTTGGCGCGCGGGTAGTCGCTGGTCTCCAGTCCGGGCGCCGGCAGGTATGGCAGGCCGAGCGCCGCGGCGCGCAACCCCTGGACGATCTCGTAGACATCGCGCTCGCGCCACTCGATCGTCCCCGCCTCGATGGCGCGGCGGACATGCGGTGCCACCACGAACCCGTCCTCGAACTGGAAACCGAGAAAGCCGAACTCGGCCCCCGCCAGCGCACCGGCACCCGCCAGCAGGTCCATCGGGAGCGGGTTCGGCGGCCCGACGACCCGCAGCCCGCGCCGCCCCTGGCGGACCAGTTCGTGCACCATCGCCATCGGCGCCCGGTTCAACTGGAACCCGGAAAACGTCAGGAGGGCGCCGTCGGGGACGGAGGCGACGAGATCGCGCAGACTCGGGCACAGACGATCCCCCGCGCGCCCTGGATTTGCGCCGGCGGGTCCCCGGTGGCCGGCCGGCCGTTGCCCCGTCATTGGTCCCCCCCGTCGGCGCGGAAACCGAGACCGGCCAGTCGCCCGAACGGATCGACGATTTCGATCGCATCGGACTCTGATTTCGTCGGCGGCGGGGTCACCGGCACCGGACCGTCCGGCGCCAGCGGGAAGCCGGTCCGGCGGCGCACTTCGTCCAGGGTCGTGTGGCCGTGGACCGACCGCAGACGCATCGCGCCATCCGCGAAGTCCATCACCGCCAGCGGCGTGACGCACAGGATCGGTCCGCCTTCCAGACCCGCCGCGGCGCGCCGCTTCCATCCCGGGACGGAGACGTAGTCCACCCTCTCGACGAACCGGCGCGGCGTGTGGTCGGGGGAGAACAGGATCGGCCGGCGCGCCAGAGTGGCGATCGAGGTGGTGCCGATCGACCCGGGGCCGCGTACCGCCAGCCGGCCGTCCTTCCCCTTGATGCCGATCAGGTTGACGCTCCCCTCGCGGTCGATCTGCATGCCGCCCACCAGGAACACGTCGCAGAAGCGCATCGGCGACAACGAGGCGACGTCGAGGATGACGTCGTGCTCCTCGACGTATTCGATCAGTTCGTGCGTCCGGCTCCGGGCGTTGTCGGTCCAGGCGGCCGGTCCGATCTCCGCCCCGCGCTCCTCGCGCAGCCCGTGACGGAGGACCAGGTTGGGCGCGTGCAGCCGCTGTGCCAGCAGCGCCGCCGCCAGCAGCAGCTCGGCGTGCAGACCGAACGCCACGATGTCGGTATCGCGCAACTCGCGCGCGATGACGCAGGCCAGCAGACGCTCGACGTCGCCCGGCGCGCTCACGCGACGCTCATCCTCAATGACTCCAGCCGCGCCCCGCCGACAACCTTGAGGTAATCGTCGTGATTGTCCGGCCCGTACACGTAGCGCTCGAGGTACGCCTGGTACCTCCCCGGCTCCCCCTTGCGGGCGGCTTCCCCGGCGGCGGTGTATTCGCGGTAGTGATCGAGGTCTGGGATCGACCTGCCGCTGGTTCCACCCGGATGCGATCCGTTCGGCAGCTCCACCACGAGGGCGCCCCGGACAAAGGTCCGTTCCGGGTGCTCGACCACCTCGTCATTGGGGACGATCCTTTCGCACGACGCCACCACCGGGCCGCGGCAGGCGAGCGCCAGGGCCCGCTCGGCGAAGCTGCGGCCGAGGTACGCCTCGCGAGCCATCCGCAGATTGCCGAACACATCGGCCTCGGCCACGTGCAGGAAGACGATGTCGGGCTGCACCGGCGGGACTTTCAGATACCGCATCCCGTCGACCTCGACCTCCTGCAGGTCGCGGTTGAGTTCCGGCAGCGACGTGGCGACTCCACCGCGCCAGAGGATGTGCGGCATCCCCCAGGCGGCCGCCTTGAGGGCCAGGTGCCAGATGCACTCGTCGCACTCCCAGATGTCGATCGCCCCCGACTCGGCGGCCCGCCGGAAGGCCGGAGCGATCGGGATCACTTTCTCGAACGCCACGCCGGCGGTGATGACACGCCGGACGCAGCCGGCGCCGATCAGCAGGTCGGTCTCGATCCCGGAGGTCGGGCCGGACACGATCGTCAGGTCGCGGACGCGGCGGCGGATAATCTCCCGCACCAGCGCCATCGGCGGGTTCTGGTAGGAGAATCCCGACAGGCCGACCACCGCGCCGTCCTTCACCAAGGTGACCGCCTCGGTGACGCTGACGACGCGCTCGCGGCGGTTCTCGCCGCTCATGCCGGACCGGGGCGGACCAGCGGCCGGAACTTGTAGCCGTAGACGATGTGACCGTGCTCGGTGGCGTCCTTGACCTTGCGGGTCACCATCTCGACCGGCGTCCCGATGGCGACATCGACGCCTTCCACGTCGGTCAAGGGCGCGGTGATCAGCGGCCCCTCGTCGAGACGCACCATGCCCACGGAGTAGGGCGCCAGCGACCCGAAGCCGCGCGGCGCCTGCACGACGCGGGTGAACGAGTAGAGCGTCCCGCGGCCGCTGAACGCGAACGGTCGCAGGCCGTCCTTGCGGCACGCCGGACAGACCTGGCGCGGCGGGAAGAACCGGCCGGAGCACGCCGGGCAGGTCGATCCCTCCAGCCGGTAGAGCGTACGGCGCATGCGGTGATGACGTGGAAGTTCCATGGTCCTCGCTCCCCCGCCGCCCTTCAGACGCGCAGGATGTGCGTGACGGCGACCGACCCCGACCCGCCGACACTCTGCGCCATGCCCACCTTCGCCCCCTTCACCTGCGCCGCGCCGGCCTCGCCGCGCAACTGTTGCACAACTTCGACCGCCTGGTAGACGCCGCTGGCGCCGACCGGATGGCCCCGCCCCTTCAGCCCGCCGAGGGTGCAGATCGGGATGTCGCCGTCGCGGGCGATCCGCCCTTCGGCCGCCAGCTTCAGGGCGCTGCCACGATCGGCGAAACCACACGCCTCGAGACTGAGCGCCGAGACGATGGTGAAGGCGTCGTGCAGTTCGAACAGATCGATGTCCTTCGGCCCGACCTTTGCCCGGTCGTACGCCAGCCGCGCCGAGTCGGCAATCGACTGCCAGACCAGCGGGTCGCGCCGCTCCGCCAGGCCGACCGTGTCGGTGGCGCAGGTCGAGGCGGCGATCCGCACCGGCGGCCGGCGCGTGCCCCGCGCCTCCGACGCGGCGCAGACCAGAAGCGCCGCCGCCCCATCGCAGATGCCGGACGAGTCGAGGACGTTGATCGGGTCGGCGATCACCGGCGACCGGATGAAGTCCTCCGTGGTGATTGGCTGCCGGAACATGGCGCGCGGGTTGAGGGCGGCGTTGGAGTGGCTGTTCACGGAAAAGGGGGCGAAGTCCTCGTGCTTCACCTTGAAGTCATGCATGTACCGCCGCATCAGGAGGGCGTTGAGGGCGACGAACGACACCCCGAACCCGGCCTCGTAGTCGGCGTCGGCGGCGGTGGCGAGGGCGGCGGTGACTCCGTCGGTCAGGTAGTCGGTCATTTTCTCGACCCCGACCACCAGGGCGAAATCGTGCGCCCCGGAAGCGACTCCCAGGCAGGCGGCCCGCAGGGCGGCGCCACCGGAAGCGCAGGCCGCCTCGATCTTGAACGCTTCGATCGGCAGCAGGCCGGCCGCGTCGGCGACCAGGGTCGCCAGGTTCTCCTGCCCCGCCAGCTCGCCCGACAGCATGTTGCCGACATACAGCGCGTCGACCCGGTCGACACCGGCATCCTTGCGGGCCGCCAGGATCGCCTCGACCGCCAGATCGCGGATTGACCGGTCCCAGTGTTCCCCGACGTCGGTCTGTCCGACACCGATGATCGCGACTTCCCTCATGTCTGCAGGCTCCTCACAACAGCCTGATGGAGCGGGTGACGCGCAGGTACTCGCCGTAGTCCTGGATCGGATGCCGGCGGTCGAGATAATCGCGCACCGCCGGGGCAGCGGGGCGCGCCGCCGCCAGCCGCTCGGTAGCCACCAGCGACAGCGCGTCGCTGCCGGCCCCCGATCCGTACGAGCAGAAGAAGATCCGATCGCCCGCCGTGGCGACGTCGAGGATCGCCGCCAAGCCGAGGAGCGACGCCCCGGAGTATGTATTGCCGATCCGGTCCACCACCGCCGACGGGGCGATCTGATCCTCGGTGAACCCCATCTCCGTCGCGATCCGCCGCATGAATTTCGGGTTGGGCTGGTGAAAGACCGCCCAGCGGTAGTCCTGCGCCCGTCGGCCCAGCGACTCCAGCAGGCCGCGCGTGGCGCCGCGCGAATGGGTGAAGTAGGCCGGCTCGCCGGTGAAGCGGTTGCCGTGCTCGGGGTAGTGCATGTGCTGGCGGCGGAAGAAGTCGGGGGTGTCGGTGACGTACGAAGTGGAGGCCTCGACGGTTGCCAGCGCCCGATCAGCCGGACCGAACAGGAAGGCCGCGCCGCCGGCGGCGGCGGTGAACTCGAGATGATCGCCCGGCTTGCTCTGCGCCGCGTCCATGCCGATCCCCATGGCGTAGTCGGCCATCCCGGAACCGACGAACGCCAGCGCCGCCTGCATCGCCTCCGACCCCGCCTTGCAGGCGAACTCGAGATCGGCGGCGCTCACCCAGGGAGTGGCGCCGATCGCCTCGGCGACGATGGTGCTGGAAGGCTTGACGGCGTACGGTTTGGACTCGGTGCCGACCCAGACGGCGCGGATGTCCCCGGGATCGACGCGGGCCCGGGCGACCGCACCGCGGGCCGCCTCGATCGCCATGGTGACGGTGTCCTCGTCGGCGGCCGGGACCGATTTCTCGAGCACCGGCAGTCGGGCGCCGTCGTCCTTGCCCCAGGCGGCGGCGATGACCTTGGTCGCCACCCGCGGACGCGGGACGTAAGCCCCGTAGCCGACGATGCCGACAGCGCGCGCCGTCTTCATGCCGCCCCCCGACTTGCCGCTCATCCCTCGAACCGATTCGCCATCATGCCGGTTGCTTGAGGATCCCGCCGAGGAAGACCTCGGTCAGCGCGTCGGCCAGCTGCGTGTCGCCCAGGCGGCCGCCGGGCCGGTACCACTGGTAGATCCAGTTGATCATCCCGAGCAGCGCGAAGGCCGCCACCGCCGGATCGACGTCGCGCGCCACGCCGGCGCGGGTCAACTCGCGGACGGTGCTCTCGAGGAAATGGATGTAGCGCCGCTTGCGCACGTCGATCTTCTCCTTCCACGCCCCCTTGAGCGCGTTGCTCTCGTGCAGGATCACCGTCACTTCCTTCGGCCGATCGCGGGTCACCACCAGCACGTGACCGTGGATCGTCGCCCGAAGTCGTTCGAGCGGGTCGCGGATTTTCCGGACCTTTCGCAGCACCCGGTTCTCGAACAGGTCCATCCCGTACGCCATGATGGCGTACAGCAATTCTTCCTTGCTGCCGATGTGATGGTAGAGGCCGGCCTTGGTGAGTCCGGTGGCCGAGGCGATGTTCTCCATGGACGCCTTGTCGAACCCCTTCTCGCAGAAAATCCGCGCCGCCGTCTCCAGGATCTGCGCCTGGCGGGTGGCCCGGTCCCTGCGGATGCGTTTTTTCTTCACGCCCCCTCCGGCGGCTCTCTCTCGTGCATCGCCCGCTGAGCGGGGGTTCGAGACTACCTACCGATCGGTCGGTAGAGTACCCCGACCCCGCCGCCGAGTCAAGAGTCCCGGGCCTCTGCTAGAATCGGCCCACTTTTCGTGGCGGCATCGTCCGGAGCCCGGGTCGAAGGAAGGCGGATGGTCGGGAAAACTCTCTCCCACTTTCGGATCACGGCCAAGATCGGCGAAGGCGGCATGGGGGTCGTCTATCGTGCCGACGACGAACGACTCCGCCGTACCGTCGCCATCAAGGTCCTCCCCGCCGAACTCATGAACCACGAGGAACGCCGGCTGCGATTTCTGCGCGAGGCGCAGGCGGCCGCGGCCCTGAACCACCCGAACATCTGCACCATTCACGAGGTCGACTCGCAGGACGGCGTCGATTTCCTGGTCATGGAACTGCTGGATGGCCGGACCCTGCGCGAGCAGATGAACCACTGTCCGATGCCGCTCAAGTCGCTCCTGCCGATCGCCATGCAGGTCGGCGAGGCGCTGGCGGCGGCGCACGAACATCGCGTCCTTCATCGCGACCTGAAGCCGGAGAACATCTTCATCACCACCCAAGGGACCGCCAAGGTCCTGGACTTCGGCCTCGCCAAGGTGCTGGCGCCCGATCCGGGCGACGTGGCAGGTCGCGGGGTGGGCGGGCAGGCCGCCGGGGCGGGTGGGCACGTGGGCGGAGCGGGCGCGGGAGACCTGCGCTCGCGGATCGACACCATGTCGCGCGAGCTCACACTGCAGGGGAAGGTCTTCGGCACGATCGCCTACATGTCGCCGGAGCAGGCCCGCGGTCACGCCACGACGCATCAGTCGGATCTCTTCGCCTTCGGAATCGTCCTCTACGAGATGGCCACCGGCCGGCAACCGTTCCGCGGCGACAGCGACGCCGAAACGCTGGCGTCGATCATCAGGGAAGAGCCGGTGCCGGCCGCAACGTTCGCTGGCGACATCCCCCCCGAACTCGATCGGATCATCGGGAAATGCCTGGAGAAGGACTTGCAGGATCGCTATCACCATGCCGACGAATTGGTGGCCGACCTCCGGCGACTGAGGCGCACGACCGATTCGGGAGTGAAGACAATCCGGACGCCCGGGACCGGGGTCACGATCGGCGGTGCAGCCACGATCGATCCGTCGGCGACGCCCGGGGTGGCGGCCACGCGGGGGCGCTGGCGGCCGCTGTTGCTGGGTGCCGGGCTGGCTGTCGTGATGGCAGGGGTGGCGACCACCTGGTGGCTCCGGCGCCCGGTTGTTGGACTGGAACCGGGCGACCTGGTCGTGGTGGCCGACTTCGAGAACAAGACCGGTCGGCCGGAATACGACACCGCCCCACGCGTTGCATTCGAACACCTGCTGGCGGCCTCGACTTTTCTTGACGTCGTGCGGGGCG
>JANNTZ010000190.1:0-2192 GCA_031394595.1 Acidobacteriota bacterium | reverse complement strand
GCGACCGGAATTGCCGGGGGAACCGGGCACGATCCAGCCGGTGCCGGGGCAGGAGCCGGTCATTAATGCACCGGCGCCCTCCGGTGCCCCCGCCCCGTCCGCTCTCCCCAGCGCCCCGGCGTCACGACCGTACCAGGCGATCGATCAAGACTTACGGGCGGAAAAGGTGGCCGAGGAGGCGCGGGAGACCGGGGTGGTGGGCTCCGTGACGTCCTCGGGCCTGACCGGCACACGATCGCTGACGCTGGTCACCGATCTCTTTCGCGCCGTGATCGCGGAGGACGGAGGAGTGATGCTGACGTCCGGGCCGTCGTATGTCTGCGTGATTCCCCCACCGGAGATCCGCGAGGGGATCAGAGCGGTGCCCCAGTCCGCCAGTCCCGTCACGGAACTCCGACAGCTGTTCGAGCAGGCCAACGCGGCCCGGCCCGCTGCGGCCGGTGCGCAGGGAGTGGTTGCCGGAGCGCGGGATCCCGCCACCGAATCCCGGGAGTCAAAGGCCGCCGCCAAGGATATCGACGATCGGATCGACCGCTTGATCCGGACGCACTACTTGCCACGCGCCGAGAGTCTGTGCGGCCCGCTGCCGGCGCCACAGGCCGCACCGGCGGCACCGGCACCCCGGGAGTGAGATGAGCCTGCGCACCCGCATCCTCGCCTGCCCGCCGGAACGACCGGTTCCCCGTCACGTCGTCGACTGGCTGGTGCAGCACCAGGACAAGGCCCGGATCCTCGTGCCGCAGGTCCTGATCGATCATCCGAAAGGTCTGGCCCGTCTGCGTCACGCGCCGTTCGAACCGCCACCGCCCGCGTTGGCGGACCTGGCGCGAACCATTGCCGGCGCTCTGGCTGCACCCGGGCCGGCTCCGATGCCCGGACCCGACGACTCGACGCCGGCGGTCGGTGCCGCCGGAGCTTCCCGATCCCCGGACTGGGCCGTCGAAGCGGCGGCAATGGCGCTCCTCGAGCGCGCCGCGGTCCTCCTTCCCCACCCTGAACTGTTTCCCGACGTGATCCCGCTTTCGTCCTGGTCGATGAATGTCCCGGCCGCGCCGCTCGATGCCGTCCTGGCGCCGCACGCGCAGATCGCCGCCGGCCTGGCGGATGTGTTCAGGGAGGATGCCCGGACGGCCCTCGAGGCGCTGATCTCGGGCGATCCGGCGCGCCTCGAACGGGTTCGACGGGAACGACGCCGGCACGCCCGCACCGACGGCCCGCAGCGATTCGCGGCCATTGCCCCGAGAAGCGAGGGGCGCCGCCCGGCGGTCGTCTACCTCGACCTGCTGCGTGGCCCGGCGGCCGCCGACACGCCATTCCGGGAGTTGCTGACGGCGATGGACCGACCCACCGCGACGCGACTCTGCGCCATGGCCGGCGCCCTGTTTCTTTTCTGAATCTGCACCAGTCATTCCGCCGCGCCCCTTCCCCGACTGTCGCCCACGCACGCCACTTGACGGCCCAGCCCTTCCGGTGGTCTCCTTCCCGGCGCCAGGTTCACCGCGTATCCCGTCGGTTCCCGGACCATTGCTGAAATCAGGAGCCCGATGATCGGCCGCCGGCTGTCGCATTTCCGCATCATCGAGAAGATCGGCGAGGGCGGGATGGGGGTGGTCTACCGCGCCGAGGACGAGCGGCTGCGGCGCCCGGTCGCCCTCAAGGTCCTGCCTCCCGAACTGGTCGGCGACCAGGAACGCCGCCTGCGGTTCCTGCGCGAGGCGCGCGCCGCCGCCGCCGTCAACCACCCCAACATCGCCACCGTCCACGAGATCGACGAGGCCGCCGACGACTCCGGCCAGGGGGCGGCCACCATCTTCATCGCCATGGAACTGGTCGAAGGGAAGACCCTGCGCGACCTGCTGGGCCAGGGTCCCCTGCCGGTCCGCGACACCGTCCGGATCGCCTCGCAGATCGCCGACGGCATGGCCCGGGCCCACCAGGCGCATGTCATCCACCGTGACCTGAAGCCCGACAACGTCATCGTCGCCGCCGACGGCCACGTCAAGATCCTCGACTTCGGCCTGGCGAAGCTGTTGGAGGAGCAGAGCGGGGTGGTCCACCCGGACTTGAGCCAGCTCAAGACGATCTCGCGTGACATGACCCGGGAGGGGAAGATCTTCGGCACCGCCGCCTACATGTCGCCGGAGCAGGCGCGCGGGCGGACGGTGGACGCGCGCTCGGACCTGTTCTCGTTC
>JANNTZ010000170.1:0-29608 GCA_031394595.1 Acidobacteriota bacterium | reverse complement strand
CTCCCGGGAGACGCCGATAATGAGGACGCGACGCTGACGTGGACGGGACAGGAGTATGCCGTGGCCTATAGCGTGTGGGTGCCGGCGCTGCGTGGGCGTGAGATTCACTTCCGCACGATCGGCTGTGACTGCGCCGACCAGGACGCCGACGGCGTCTCCCGGTGCAACGAGTGCAACGATCTCGACCCGCTCATCCACCCCGGAGCTCCGGAGCTCTGCAACCGCATCGACGACAACTGTAACGGTGTCGTGGACGAACCGTCGGGGCTCGACCTCGACGAGGACCTGGTGGACGACCTGTGCGACAACTGCCCTTCGGCACCCAACCCCGGGCAGGAGGACGGCGATGCCGACGGTCCCGGGGATGCGTGCGACAACTGTGCGTTGCTGCCCAATCCCCTGCAGGAAGACCTGGATCTCGATGCCGTCGGGGACGTCTGCGACAACTGCCTGGACATATTCAACATCCAGCAGACCGACATCAACGGGAACGGGCAGGGGGACGCCTGCGACACCACCGACGGCGCGATCTTCCTGACGGCGCGCCATCCGGCGCGGGTCGACTGGGATCAGGAAGGTGGCGCGACGACGTTCAATGTCTACCGGGGCGATCTGCTGGTCCTGAAGGGGGCCGGTCTCTACACGCAGGATCCGGCTTCAAACGCTCTAGCCTGGCGACGGTGCGGAGAAGGTGGTACATCCATCACCGACAGCGGCGGCGATCTGCTCCCCGGGCAGGCGGTCTTCTACCTCGTCACGGCGGTCGTCGGGGGTGTGGAAGGGAGCCTGGGAGCCGACAGCGCCGGGCGCGATCGGCCCAACACCTTCCCCTGCCCCTGAGACCGCCTGCGCATGGCAGGGGTGCATCGCTTTCTGATACAGTCACGGAACACGCGGGCAGCGAATTTCAGGAGGGATTCCCATGGCCGACTACAAGATGATCATCGACGGGAAGGAAGTCGATTCCTCGTCGAAGCAGCGGATGGAGGTCCTCAACCCGGCCACCGAGAAGGTGGTCGGCAGCGTCCCGAAGGGGACCGCCGAGGACGTGGACCAGGCGGTCAAGGCGGCGCGCAAGGCCTACCGGCCGTGGGCGCGGATGACGCCGGCCGAACGCAGCGCGTTGCTGTTCAAGCTGGCGGACCGTCTCGATTCGGATCTGAAGCGTCTGGCCGAGCTGGAGACCAGCCAGACCGGCAAGCCGCTGAAGCTTTCCATCAACTCCGACCTGCCGTTCGCCAACGACAACATCCGTTTCATGGGGGCGCAGGCGCGCATCCTGGAAGGGTCCTCGGCCGGCGAGTATGCGTCGGGATACACCAGCATCATCCGACGCGAGCCGATCGGCGTGGTCGGTTCGATCGCGCCCTGGAACTACCCGTACCTGATGGCGGCCTGGAAGATCGGGCCGGCGCTGGGGGCGGGGAACACCGTTGTCCTGAAGCCGGCCTCGATCACGCCGTTCACGGCGATCGAGATCGGCAAGGCGGCGCTCGAAGTCGGCTTCCCGGCCGGTGTCCTGAACGTCGTCACCGGCCCCGGCAGCGAGGTCGGCGGGGCCATCTGCCGGCACGAGGACGTCAACATGGTGTCGCTTACCGGCGACACGGCGACCGGCAAGAAGATCATGGAGCAGTGCGCGGCGTCGGTGAAGCGCCTGCACCTGGAGCTCGGCGGCAAGGCGCCGTTCATCGTCTTCGAGGACGCCGACATCGAGGCGGCCGTGCAGGGGGCGGTGGTCGCCGGTTTCGTCAACACCGGGCAGGACTGCACCGCGGCGACGCGCATCTACATCCAGAAGAAGCACTACGACGATTTCGTGGGGCGCTACGTGGCGGCCGTGAAGAAGATCCGGGTCGGCGACCCCCTCAAAGATACGACCGACATCGGGCCGCTGATCTCACGCGACCAGCGCGAACGCGTGGCGGGGTTCGTGGACCGCGCCCGCAAGGCCGGTCTCGAGGTGGCGACCGGCGGCCGGCCGCTCGATGGCCCCGGTTTCTTCTACCAGCCGACCGTGATCACCAAGGCCAAACACGAAGACGAGGTGGTGCAGCGCGAGATCTTCGGGCCGGTGGTGGTCGTCATGCCGTTCGACGATGAGCAGGACATCCTTCGCAAGGCGAATGGTGTCGATTACGGACTGGCGTCGTCGATCTGGACCAAGGACGTCACCCGGGCCCTGCGGCTGTCGCGGGATCTGGAGTACGGCGAGGTCTGGATCAACGACCATCTGCCGCTGGCGTCCGAGATGCCGCACGGCGGGGTGAAGAAGTCGGGGTTCGGGTCGGACCTGTCGCGCTACTCGTTCGAGGAGTACACGACCGTGAAGCACGTCATGGCCGACCTGTCGGGCGAAGCCCGGAAAGGCTGGCACTTCACGGTGTACGGCGACCCGGCCTAGACCGACCGGATACAGCCCGGGCGGGCTCCCCGCATTCAGGAGGGCGGTCTCCAGCCGAATTCAGTTGGAGGCCGCCCGCTCCAGGGCCAGGAGCGCCTCGGACCCGTCGGGGAACACGCGGCGGGCGCAGCGGACGAGATCGCCGACCCCGAACTCGAGATCGCGTCCGGCGAGGATGTGGGTGATCCGGTAAACGTCGGTGGCAACGTGAACCGCCTCCGCCGGACACCAGCAATCGGGGACGATGTCGCGCTCGCGAACGTAGAGGAGCGCCTCGCTCACGGTTTCGCCGGGGGACGGCCGCGTTCGCCCCTCTCCCAGGTCTCCCACAGGCCGAACGTCCGCATCTGTCCTCCGAGACCGGTCTGTTCGAGGACGGTCTCGATCGCGGCGCGATCCTGGCGCGGCGCGCGTTCGGGCGCGTCGGCCAACCCCCAGAGAAGCGCGGCGGCCAGCGCGGCGTTGGCGCGCAGAGCGGGCAGGTCGGCCTTCTCGAAGGTGTCCGACGCGGCGTGATAGTTCTCCATGTAATTGGCCGGCTCCTGGTCGGCGACCAGGTTCGGAACTCCCTCGAGGAGGAAATCGAAGTTGTCGGTGCCGACGTAGGCGTCGGTGGTGTGCTTCAACGCTGCCGCCCCCGCGTGGCCCTGCAGGGCGGTCTCGACGAACGGCTGAAGGTCGGTCCGGCCGCCGAGAGAGAAGCCGGTGAACCGGCCGGTGCCGATATCGAAGATGGCGACCGCCGCATGCCGGTCGAGTTCGGCGGCGTGCGTCCGGGCATAGCCCAGGGAACCGAACATCCCCTGCTCTTCGCCGGTGAACAGGACGAATCGGATCGACCGGCGGGGCCGTGATCCCAGCGCCGCGATCTGCCGGGCGATGTCCAGGAGCATGACGCAGTTCGCCCCGTTGTCGAGGACCCCCGTGCCGAGGTCCCACGAATCGAGGTGGGCGCCGGCCAGGACCACATCGTCCGGCTTTTCCCGTCCGCGGATCTCGGCGAGGACGTTGCGCGCCTGGAACGCGGGGCCCGGTCGAATTGCGAGATCCAGGAACATGCGGACCGGACCGGCCCCGGCGAGACGCTGGAGTCGCAGCCCATCTTCCCGCGCCAGGACCGCCATCGGCAGCGACACCGGGCCGAAGTCGGCGATGTGCCGGTATAGCAGCCGGTGCGGACGCGCCCCGACGAAGAGAACGGCGGCCGCGCCGGACTCGCGCGCGCGCTTCACCAGCGGCGGCATGTTCAGGTAGTCGGCGAAAAGGTCGTCGAAGGTCTCGATGATCTTCGTGTCGACCAGGAGGATCGCCCCCCGGACGCGCGACCCGGCCGCCTGGAACCCGGCCTCGTCGCCCGCGCCGACCGACACGAGGTCGGTCTCCATTCCGCCGGGCGGGGTCGAGGCGCAATAGGGCATCGCGGCCAGGTCGATCCGGAACGGCTCGGGTGCGACGACCCGTGCCGCGACATGGTCCTCCTCCCAGGCGTACGGAACCGGGAACGACTCCGTCCACGCGAGATCGGCGCCGGCCTCCTTGAATTTCCCCAGGAACCAGTCGACCGAACGTTCGAGCGCCGGCGATCCGGTGGCCCGTCCGCCGATCCGGTCGCCCAGGTACCGGAGATCGTCCTCCATCGGCGTGGGCCCCATGAAGCGCGCCGCCAGATCGGCCGCCGGTCCGACCCCACCAGAGGGGACCGGGGGCGGTCCGGTGCAGGCGGTGACTGACAAGACGACTGACGTAAGGATCGCGACAGCGGCGGCGCCGAGGGCTGCGACGTCGCGGAGGGCCGCGCCGCAGCGCGGGTCAGTTCTGCCGGGCTGCAAACGTGAACGCGATTTCATGGATCCCTCCGTCGGTCACAGTGACATTCCGATTCTGGGTGCCGAGCGTCTCGTGCCAGGCTTCGATCGTGTACTCGCCCGCCGGGAGTCCCTGGATGCGGAACACGCCGTCGTTCGAGGTCAGGGCAAAGAACGGGTGTGCGGTCACCGGGATCCAGGCGCTCATCCAGGCGTGGATGTCGCAGCGGATCTTGATGAATTCCGGTTCCGGAAAGAAGCGCTGCACCGACCGCCCCTTGGTCGACATCGAGACATTGAAGGGACGGTTGCGCGTGCCGACCGAACGCACGTTGTGGGCCGCGGGGTCGCTGTTCTTGAAAACGACGATCTGGTTGACCTGTGCCGGCAGCACGTGCGGGATGAAGAGGCAGCCCTGCTGGTCCATGCCCGCTGGTTCGGCGGGTGGCGCGAAGACCCGGTCGCCAAGTCCGGAGACCACCTGGACGAAGACATTCCGCAGGCTCCCGTCGGGATTGACGATGACGTCTTCGCTGAGAGCGGGGTCGTCCGGGCGGTGGCAGGCCGACTCGCCCGACATCCGGAGCGGCTTCCGCGGCGGCGGCGTTCCCGCGAACAGCACCCGCCCGATCACGGTCGCCGAGCCGATCGCCCGGCCGGCGGGGATCGCGCCGGCCGGAGTCGACGGAGGCCCCTCCGGACCGCCGCAGGTGCAAAGAAAAAGAGCGAGGGTGGATCCGCAGGCGGAGTTCAGAGTCGTCCGGGTCATCAAGTCAGCGCATCGCAGGTTGTCGGTTCCGCGGTTCGGGACAGTATGCGACGGGTGGCCGCAAGTCAATACGCCCCGGCCCCGAGGGCTCCCCAGTATGCGACGCCGGCCCTGCCCAGGATCCCGAGGCTGCCTCACGTGAAAACCAACACCGGTCCCGGTCACCGACCGGACTCGCCAAGCGTCGGACATGGACCACCCAGTCTGTCTGGCACTCGGAGGCGCCCCCGGGCTCAGGTGGCGGGCCGCAGCGCGGCGCAGCGACCTCGAGCCGCGCCGGGCACTTCGGTTGGGCGCCCCGTGGCCCACGCGTGCGAGTGCGGAGCGGCGCCGCGCTGCGGCCCGCCACCCGAAACTGGGGATGATTCAGGGTCCGGTCGGGGCGCGGGGCGCTCCCTCAGCGCGCCGCACCGCGGTACATCTGCCTGAGGAAGCGCGGTCCCGGAGGCGGTCCCTCGTAGCGGTCGAGGTGTTCGAGACGGAAGCCGGCCTCGCCGATGGCCTGATCGACCGGGACATCGAGGCGACAGCCACCGGCAAGGATCCGCTGCAGGGGCGTCAAAAACCGCTGCCGGCGTGCCAGGCGGGCCTCATCTGCCAGCCCGTGCTCCAGGAACAGGAATCGGCCGCCCGGACGGATGACCCGCCGCATCTCGAGCAGAGCGGCCGGCAGGTCGGGAAGGCTGCACAACGTCCACTGGGTCACGACGGCGTCGAACGACGCGTCAGAGAACGGCAGGCGCGAAGCCGAGGCGCGCACCAGGCGGATCGGGAACGGCGATGCATCGAGGTGGCGCCGGGCGCGGCGGAGCATCCCCGGGTTGGCGTCGACCCCGACCAGCGTCCGGACATCCGCGGCGCCGCCGGGGTAGTGCGCCACCGAGGCGCCGAACCCGAACCCGACTTCGAGCACTTCGCCGGCGGCGCCCCGCAGGGCGGCGGCACGTTGATCGCGGAACACGCGCCGGCTGAGGACCATCTCCATGAAGAACGGCAGGATCCGGTCGGCGTAGATCCGCATGCTGCATGATAGCGCGGCTCCCGGTGCGCCGCCGCGATCGGGCGCGTGTGCTACGCTGGCGGCACCCAACTGCGAGGAGACCTGCGATGTCCGAGCCGAAAACCGTCGCCACGAAGATCCATGAAGTCGTGCCGGGCGTTTACCATTTCCAGATCCAGGATGAACGGATTAAACACAACAGCGATGCCCATGCGGTGGTCCATGAGGGGAGAGTCGTCCTGATCGATCCGGTGCCGGTCGATCCGCAGGCCCTGGCGCGGCTGGGGAAGGTCGAGGCGGTCATCATCGATGCCCCGAGCCATCAGCGGTCCTCCTGGAGCCTGCGGCGAGAATTGAAGGCGAAGGTGCACGCGCCTGAAGGGGCGTCGAAGCTGGACGAGGCTGCCGACGTGTCCTTCAAGGACGGCGCCCGCCTTCCCGGTGGCCTGGTGGCGATCCACGCGCCGGGGCCGTCGGCACACCACTACGCCCTCTATCTCGAGCGGGGGCCCGGCGTGTTGTTCTGCGGCGACCTGCTGATGAACGAGCCGCACGGCCTGGTGTTCCTGCCCGACAAGTACCAGGAGGACCCGGCTCGTTCGCCGCAGACCGCGAAGCGCCTTCTCGACTTCCGCTTCGGCGTGCTTTGTTTCGGGCACGGCGCCCCGATCACAAGCGGGGCCAGAGAGGCGATCGAGACGCTATTGAAAGGCGGGATGGCGACGCGCTAGTTTCGGGCGATCCCGGGAGACGCGGCTGCGATCCCGCGTTCAGAGCGCCGGGGTCTGGCCGGCGAGCAGCCGGGGCAGGTCGGCGACGCGGAACTGCAGGCCGACATAGAAGGTCCCGAATTCGCCGAAATCGGCGGTCGCCTCGTCGAAGCGCAGCTCGTAGACCAACTTCTTGAAGACCAACGGGTCGTCGGCGAACAGGTCCACGCCCCACTCCCAGTCGTCGAGACCGACCGATCCTGAGATGACCTGTGTCACCTGGCCGGCGTAGGCGCGGCCGATGAAGCCATGCTCGCGCATCATCGCGGCGCGCTTCTCGAACGGCGTGGCGTACCAGTTCTTCGACTCGCCGCGGCGCTTGCTCATCGGGTAGAAGCAGGCATGCCGGCGGCGCGGGATCTCGGTGAGCAGCCGCGAAGCCATCCGATCCCGTTGCCTGGCGATCTCCGCGTCGAAGGCGTGGTCGAACTCCTCGGTGCCATGCTTCAACCCGCGCCCCGCAAGGTCCGCATGGATCTTCCCCGTCATGTCGTACAACCCCAGTTCGACGATCGACACGAAGGAGGTCGTCGGCTCGAGATAGTCCGCCAGGCCGGTCTGGGCGAGGCGCAGCTCGATGGCGCTCAGGTCGTCGAACGATTTCCGGAAGTGGATGGCCATGAGGTCGCCCTTGTGGCCGATCAGGTTCACCAGGGCGCTGGGTCCTTCGGCACTTCCTTCGAAAGGCTGCAGGAGTGCCACGGCTTCGGCCGCCAGGGTGTCCCGGCGTTCGCGTGGCAGCGCTTTCCACGCATCCCAGCGGACCCGGAACATCTGGTGGAGTACACTCCAGCCTTCGAGGGTTTCCGGGACTTGGGGATTGTGCATGAGGCCTCCTCGGGCGACCCGGTGGCCACGCCGGCCGCCTAGTCTATCGTGATCGCCCGGAGGAACGCCATGCCACTCCGCGGCTTCATCCTGCACCCCACCTACCGCATCGAGGGCGGCCGACCGGTTGTTCACCTCTACGGCCGGCTGGAGAGCGGCGAGTCGTTCCTGATCCGCGATGACCGCCTGCGGCCGTACTTCTTCGTGCGGGCCGCCGACGCGGAAGCCGCCCGCACTGCCGGCGCGGCCCCGCTTGCCGAAACCGGACTGAAGACGATGCGCGGCGATCCGGTGCTGCGGGTGGAAGTGCCGGCACCGCCCGACACGCCGCCGCTGCGCGATCGGATGACGGGGCGTGGCATCGCCGTGTTCGAGGCGGATGTCCGCTTCGCCATGCGCTATCTCATCGACCGCGGCATCCAGGGGAGCGTCGCGATCGAGGCGGCGCCGGTCGGGTCACGGCTTGTGGGAAGCACAGGACCGGTGGCGCCGCGCGTCGACCGTGTCTTCGACAATCCCGCGGTTGGCCCCGGCGACTGGATGCCAGCTCCGGCCGAGCTGCGCCTCGTGTCGATCGATCTTGAGACCGATCCGCGTGGGGAGCAGGTCTACTCGGCCGCGCTGGCCCGCCCGGGGGTCGCGGGGGCGAAGCCGGTCGAGGAGATCCTGCTGGCCCTGCCGCCCGATCGGGTCTCCGCCGCCCTGCGCGGCAGCGGACTCGAGGAGAAAGCCCGCGGCTGTGGCGATGAGAAGGGGCTCCTGACCTTCCTTTTTGACCGTCTGCGAACGATCGATTTCGACATCCTGACCGGCTGGAACGTCATCGACTTCGATCTCGCGGTCCTGGAAGCGGCGGCCCGTCGGCTCGGGGTGCCGTCCGAGATCGGCCGGGCGCCGGGCGGCGTGCGGGTCATCCGGGAGACCTCGTTCTGGGGACGATCGCGCGCCGACATCACGGGGAGGGTGGTCCTCGACGGCATCGATCTTCTCAAGGGGGCGTTCGTCCGGCTGGAGGACTACCGGTTGGACACCGCGGCCCGGGCGCTTCTCGGCGAGGGGAAGCTGGACGTGGCGGGCGCCGGAGGGGCGGAGGGCGGAGTCGCCGGGACCCGGGTGGGGCGCGGTGCCGGAAAGGCGGAAGCGATCACGCGCGCCTTCCGGGAGGATCTGCCACACTTCGTCGCCTACAACCTGGCCGACGCGCGCCTGGTGCTCGGAATCCTCGACAAGGCGCAGTTGATCGAACTGTCGATCCGCCGCAGCCTGCTGACCGGGATGCCGCTCGATAGGGTTGGCGCCAGCATCGCGTCCTTCGACTCGCTCTACCTGGGCGCGCTTCGCCGGCGCGGCTGCGTTGCGCCGAGCGTCGGGGTCGAGGCGGGGGAAGTCGCGGAAACCCTGGGTGGGGCGGTCCTCGAACCGGCGCCGGGGCTGTACGACAATGTCCTGGCGTTCGACTTCCGGAGTCTGTACCCGAGCCTGATCCGCACCTTCAACATCGATCCGCTCGGCTATGTGCCCGATGCCGGTCTCCCCGGTGTGGCCGGGACGGCGGGTGGCGACCGCCCGCCCGAGACCGACCTGATCCGGGCCCCGAACGGCGCCTGCTTCCGGCGCGAACCGGGGATCCTGCCGCAGATGCTCGAGACGCTGTTCCCGCAGCGCGCCGCGGCGAGGAAGCGCGGCGACGCCATCGGCGCGCAGGCGATCAAGATCCTCATGAACTCCTGCTACGGCGTCCTGGCGACGCCGGCCTGCCGCTTCTACTCGGCGCCGGTGGCCAACGCCATCACCCACTTCGGCCAGTGGGCGCTCTATTTCGCGCGCGATCGCGTGGAGCGGTGGGGCCACCGGGTCCTGTACGGCGACACCGACTCGCTGTTTGTGCTGTCGGGGATCGCGCCGGGGGAGAGGGCCGAGGCGCGACGCCTCGGCAACGACCTGCGCCAGCGGATCAACAAGGAGATCGGCGACCACATCGCGCGGGAATTCCGCG
Organism: Acidobacteriota bacterium; assembly: GCA_031394595.1. Lineage (GTDB taxonomy): Bacteria > Acidobacteriota > Polarisedimenticolia > Gp22-AA2 > Gp22-AA2 > JANNTZ01. The sequence goes on along the minus strand of JANNTZ010000170.1, from coordinate 20,036 downwards.
TTGAGAGCCGGCTGGAGATCGAGTTCGAGACTCTGTTCCTCAAGTACTTCCTGCCCGCGGTGCGCCACGGGACCGGCGGGGCGCGCAAGCGGTACGCAGGTCTGGTGGAGAAACCGGGCGGGGTGGGCGAGGAGGCGGTCTACGTCGGAATGGAGGTGGTGCGACGCGACTGGACCGAGGTGAGCAAGGTGTTCCAGCGCGGCCTGCTCGATCGGCTGTTCCGCGGCACGGCGAAGGACGAGGTGGCCGCCTACACGCGCGGTTTCGTCGAGGACCTGCGGCGCGGCGCGCACGACGGCCTGCTGGTTTACCGCAAAGCGCTCCGCAAGGGGGTCGAAGCCTACACGGCGACGACACCGCCGCACGTCAAGGCGGCCCGGAAAGGAGGCGTGACACGGGGGATCGTCGAGTACGTGATGACGACCGGCGGTCCGGAGCCGGCGACGGCGGTCGATCATGCCCTGGACTACGCCCACTATGTCGACAAGCAGATCCGTCCGATTGCCGAGCAGGTCCTGCCGCTGCTGGGTCTGGACTTCGACGAGGTCGCGGGCGGCGGTTCGCAGATGCGGCTGTTCTGAGTCCGCGTCCGGAAGGGACAGTTCCGAACCGGTGTCCGGGTGCCGCGGTTCCGAACCGGCGCCCGGACACGGCCCGGCGCCGCGCCCGGCGTTATACTGGGCCGACATGAGCCTCGACCCCAGCACCGACAGCACCCGCGAAAGCGTCGCCGCCGTGTACGCGACGATGCGCCGACGGATCGGCCTCGTCCGCCGGACGCGGCCGGTCCTGAACCTTGCCGAGAAGATCCTGTTCGGCCATCTCGATCAACCGGAAACGAAGGATCTCGTCGCCGGGGAAAGCTACGTCCTCCTTCGACCCGACCGGGTCGCGATGCAGGACGCCACGGCCCAGATGGCCCTGCTCCAGTTCGTCCAGGCGGGGCGCAAGCGTGTCGCCGTGCCGACGACGGTGCACTGCGACCACCTGATCCAGGCGCGCGCCGGTGCATCCGCCGACATGCAGACCGCCTTGCAGGAAAACCGCGAGGTCTACGAATTTCTTCGCACCTCCTGCGCGAAGTTCGGCATCGGATTCTGGCAGCCGGGGTCGGGGATCATCCATCAGGTGGTCCTGGAGAACTACGCGTTCCCGGGCGGGCTGATGATCGGCACCGACTCCCACACGCCCAATGCGGGGGGGCTGGGGATGGCGGCGGTCGGGGTCGGCGGGGCCGACGCCGTGGATGTGATGGCCGGGTTTCCCTGGGAGGTGCTCCTGCCGCGCGTCACCGGTGTGCGCCTGCGCGGCGCGCTGTCCGGCTGGACGTCGGCGAAGGACATCATCCTGAAACTCCTCGGGATCCTCACGGTCAATGGCGGGACCAACCGGGTCATCGAGTATTTCGGGCCGGGGACACGCACGCTCTCCTGCACCGGCAAGGCAACCATCGCCAACATGGGAGCCGAACTCGGCGCGACGACATCGGTCTTCCCGTTCGACGACCGGATGGAGGCCTACCTCCGGGCCACCGGCCGGGAGGCACTGGCCGACCTTGCCCTCGCCAACCGCGACCTGATCGAACCCGACCCCGGAGTCGAGGCCCACCCCGGGAAGTTCTACGACCAGGTGATCGACATCGACCTGGCGATCCTCGAGCCGCACTTGGTCGGGCCGCACACGCCAGACCTCGCGCGCCCGGTGTCGCAGATGGCGCGGGCGGTCGAGGAGCACGGCTACCCGGACCGGATCGCGGTGGCGCTCATCGGATCCTGCACCAACTCGTCCTACGAGGACCTGTCACGGGCCGCCGACGTCGCCCGCCAGGCGGCGGACCACGGGGCGGCGATGACCACGCCGCTCCTGGTGACCCCCGGGAGCACCCAGATCTTCGAGACCATCCGGCGCGACGGGCAGATGGCGGCGCTGGAGGCGGCCGGCGCGAAAGTCCTGGCCAACGCCTGCGGGCCGTGCATCGGGCAATGGAAACGCGACGAGATCAAGAAAGGCGAGGCCAACACCATCGTCACCTCGTTCAATCGAAATTTCCCCGGGCGCAACGACGCCAACCCGGAAACCCTGGCGTTCATCGGCAGCCCGGAGATCACCCTGGCCTACGGGCTGGCCGGGCGGCTGTCGTTCAACCCGCTGAGCGACACCCTTCCCGGGACGAAGGGGCCGTGGAAACTGCGGCCGCCGCAGCCGACGGCCGACCTGCCGCCCCGCGGCTTCGTCCAGTCGCGGGAGGGCTACCTGGCGCCGCCCGAGGACCCGGACAGCGTCGTACTCGCCGTCGACCCGCATAGCGAGAGGCTGCAGCTGCTCGACCCCTTCGATCCGGCCGTGGACGCCGATTTCGTCGAGATGCCGGTACTGATCAAGACGCGCGGCAAGACCACGACCGACCATAACTCGCCGGCCGGCTTCTGGCTGCGATTTCGCGGCCACCTCGACCGGATCAGCGACAACATGTTCACCGGGGCGGTCAGCGCCTTCAGCGGGGCGCGTGGTCGGACGATCAATCTCCTGTCCGGCGAACGCGACCAGGAGGTCCCCAAAGTGGCGCGCGCCTACAAGGCGGCCGGACGGAGGTGGGTGGTGGTGGGTGACGAGAACTACGGCGAGGGGTCGAGCCGCGAACATGCCGCCATGTCGCCGCGCCACCTGGGCGCGGCGGCGATCGTGGCGCGTTCGTTCGCCCGCATCCACGAGAGCAATCTGAAGAAGCAGGGGGTCCTGCCGCTGAGCTTCGCCAACCCGGCCGACTACGACAGGGTGCACGAGACCGATCGGGTCACGCTCGCGAACCTCAAAGATCTCGCGCCCGGCGTGCCGGTCACGGCGATCCTGCACCATGACAGCGGTGCCACCGACATGGTCACACTGCGCCATACCCTGAACTTCGAGCAGATCGCCTGGTTTCGCGCCGGTTCGGCCCTCAACCTGCTGCGCCGTCAGGCAGGTCCGGGCGTCCCGGCCCTGCCCCCGATCGCCTGAACTTGCCCGAACTCCCGGAGGTCGAAACCGTCCGCCGCGGGCTTCTGCCGCTCCTTCTGGGGCGGCGCGTCGTCGGCGTACGGGTGCGTGATCGGAGACTGCGCGAGCCGATCGTGCCGGCCGCCCTCGGCCGGCTGCGGGGCGCCCGGGTCGTCGACATCCGGCGACGCAGCAAGTATCTCCTGGTGGATACCCGTGACGAGACCGGCGTGGAGAGAACCTTGCTGGTTCATCTTGGGATGACCGGCCAGCTCTGGGTGTGCGATCGTGGCCGGCCGGCGCGACCGCACGAGCATGTCGTCCTGGCCCTCGACGACGGGCGGGATCTGCGCTTTGCCGATCCGCGGCGTTTCGGGATGATCCAAGTCCTGCCGAGCGATCGGGTCGATCGACATCCGCGGCTGTCCGGGCTGGGTCCCGAGCCGCTCGATGACGGCCTGACCGCGTCGGGGTTGCATCGCGTCACACGTCGGCGGCGGAAGCCGGTCAAGAACTTCCTGATGGACACGCGGTCGATCGCCGGGATCGGCAACATCTATGCCTGCGAGGCGCTGCACCGCGCCGCCGTCCGTCCGACCCGCCAGGTCGGACGGATCGCGCTCACGGCATGGGAACGGATCGTGGAGAGTGTGCGTGCCGTCCTGCAGGCCGCCATCGCCGCCGGCGGGACGACCCTGCAGGACTTCCGCAACGCCGAGGGTGAAGTCGGCTATTTCAGTATCGACCTCGAGGTCTACGAACGCGCCGGGGAACCCTGCCGCCGCTGCGGCACGAAGATCCGGCGCATCGTCCAGGCTGGCCGCAGCACCTTTTACTGTCCAGGCTGTCAGATCTGACCCGGAGCGCGGGTCAGCGTCGGGATCGGCGATCGCCGCCCGGGACCCACAGGACGTCCCTGCGGCCACCGCCGTTGGCGCGACGGGCCATCACGAACAGCAAGTCGGAAAGCCGGTTGAGATAGACGATTGTCTGCGGGTTGAGCGGCTCGCGGCGCCCGAGCGCCACGACGCGACGCTCGGCGCGGCGGCAGACGGTGCGCGCCAGGTGCAGCCAGGCGGCGGCGCGTGTCCCGCCCGGCAGGACGAAGGACCTCAGGATCCCCAGACCGGCGTTGGCGCGATCGATTTCCTTCTCGAGGCGGGACGCCTGCACCGCGGTGATCCGCAGCGCGGAGACCGCGCTGCCCGCGTCCGCCCTGCCGCCCCGAGCACGGTGTGCCTTCGCGCCGCTGCCGCGCCGCGCGCGGTCTTCGGGGATGGTCAGATCGGCCCCCAGGTCGAAAAGATCGTTCTGGATATCGCCCAGGAGTCGACCGGCGGCGCCGCCGACACCCCCGGCGCGCGCCAGGCCGAGGACGGCGTTGAGTTCATCGACGTCTCCGCATGCCTCGATGCGCGGGTGGTCCTTGGGGACTCGCCGGCCGGACCCGAGGCCGGTCGTGCCGGCATCGCCGGTCCGCGTGTAAATGCGCGAGAGGATCACCATTTGAGTATCATATGCCGGAACATCGAGGAGCCTGCTTGGCCCGAGTGCGCCGATCGGCGAAGAAGAAAGCGACGCAGGATCCGGCGCGCCGCGGCGGCCAACGGACGGTGCCCGCGCCGCGGGGCGGCGCCCGCGTCAAGGTCCACCTGGCACTCGAGGTCAATGGCGAGACACTGGAAGTCGCCTGCGCCTCGCACCGGACGCTGCTCGAGATCCTGCGCGAGGACCTCGGGCTGACCGGCACCAAGCACGGTTGCGAGCTCGGCGAGTGCGGCACCTGCACGGTCCTGATCGACGGCCGGCCGGAGCTCTCCTGCCTGGTTCTCGGGATCGAGTGCGAGGACCGCCCCATCGTCACCGTCGAGGGGCTGGCCGATGGGCCGCGCCTGCACCCGCTCCAGGAAACCTTCGCCGAGCTCGGCGCCGCCCAGTGCGGCTACTGCACGCCGGGGATCCTGTGCGCCGCGAAAGCGCTGCTCGACGCCAATCCCGATCCGTCCCTCCCGGAAATCCGCGAGGCGTTGTCCGGCAATCTCTGCCGCTGCACCGGCTACATCAAGATCTTCGAGGCCGTCGAGCTGGCGGCCCGCCGGCTGAAGGACCCCGGTGCGAAGCCGGCGAGGGAGACCTTGTATGGCCGGCAGGACTGAAGGCCTCGCCCGCCCGGCGCGCGCTCTCCGCGTCGTCGGTCGCCCGGTCCGCAAGGTCGACGGCCTCGCCAAGTGCACCGGGGCGCTGCGCTACGCGGACGACATCATCCTGCCACGCATGCTCTTCTGCCGGATCCTCCGTTCGCCGGTGCCGCACGCCCGCATCGCGAACGTCGATACGTCGAAGGCCGCCAGGATGCCTGGAGTCAAGGCGGTCCTGACCGGACCGGATTTGCCGATCCCGTTCGGCATACTCCCGGTCAGCCAGGACGAGCATGCCCTGTGCGTGGATCGCGTCCGCTTCGTCGGCGACCCGGTGGCCGCGGTGGCGGCGGTGGACGAGGACACCGCCTTCGAAGCGATCCAGGCGATCGGGGTCGACTACGAACCGTTGCGGCCGGTCTTCTCCATCGACGAAGCGATCCGCACGCCCGAACCCCGCATCCACGACTACGGCGACTCCGGCAACATCCACAAGCAGGTCGCCCTCGAATTCGGGGACATCGAACACGGCTTCCGGGAAGCCGACGCGGTCTTCGAGGACCTGGTCTTCTACGAGGGGAGCACCCACCTGGCGATGGAACAGCATGCGGCAGTCGCCCAAGCAGACCCGGACGGCAAGGTCACCCTCTGGTCGAGCACCCAGACGCCGCACTACGTCCATCGCGCCCTCGCCAAGGTCCTGGGGATGCGGCCGGCGCACGTCCGGGTGATCGCCTGTCCCAACGGTGGCGGCTTCGGGGGGAAGAGCGATCCGTTCAACCACGAGATCGTGGTGGCGAAGTTGGCGCTGATCACCGGGCGGCCGGTCAAGGTCACCCTGACCCGCGAGGAGGTCTTCTACTGCCACCGTGGCCGTCACCCGGTCCTGATGCAGATCAAGACCGGCGTGCGGCGCGACGGCCGGATCGAAGCGATGCACTTCCGATCGTTTCTCGACGGAGGGGCGTACGGGTCGTATGGCGTCGCCAGCACCTACTACACCGGCGCGCTCCAGACGGTGACCTACGACGTCCGCAACTACAAGTTCGAAGGGGTGCGCTTCTTTACCAACAAGCCCCCCTGCGGCCCGAAGCGCGGCCACGGGACGCCGCAGCCGCGCTTCGCCCTCGAGGTGCACCTCGACAAGGTCGCGGAAGCGTTGAAGATCGATCCGGCCGAGATCCGTCTCCGACATCTGGTGCCGCCGAATACGCTCACCGTCAATTCGCTGCGCGTCGGGTCGATGGGGCTACGCGCCTGCATCGAGAAAGTCGTGGCCGGGTCGGACTGGAAGCGGAAGTTCCGCCTTCTGCCGCCCGGCAAGGGGATCGGCCTCGCGTGCTCGTCCTATATCTGCGGCGCCGGTCTGCCGATCTACTGGAACAACATGCCGCACACCGGCGTGCAGTTGAAACTCGATCGCGGTGGCGGGGTGACGGTCTTCTGCGGCGAGATCGACATCGGGCAGGGATCCGACACGGTGCTGGCGCAGGTGGTCGCCGAGATCCTGGGGATCGAACCGATCGACATCCGAATCGTCTTCGGCGACACCGACCTGACACCCGTGGACCTCGGCTCCTACAGCAGCCGTGTCACCCTCATGATGGGCAACGCCGCCATCCAGGCGGCGGAACGGGCCCGGGAGATCCTGGCGCGCGCCGCGGCGGCGAAACTCGAGGCGCCGATCGAACGGATCGGGTTCGGGGACCGGCGGGTGTTCGACGTCGAGCAGCCGGATCGCGGGCTGACCTTCGCCGAGGCGGTGCAGGCGGCCGAGGCACGCGAGGGGACGATCGGTACGGTCGGGTCGTACACACCGCCTCCCTCGGCCGCGAAATACAAAGGAGGCGGTGTCGGGCCGTCCCCTGCGTACTCCTACAGCGCGGCGGTGGTCGAGCTGGACGTCGATCCCCGCACCGGATGGGTGCGTGTCGAGCGGGTGCACCTGGCCCACGACATCGGACGATCGATCAACCCGGTCTTGGTGGTCGGGCAGGTCGAAGGGAGCGTCTACATGGGGCTCGGGGAGGCGCTGATGGAGGAGCAGACGTTCCGGGCGAACCGGAACGGCGTCCACAAGTTCCCCTCGATGCTGGAGTACAAGAGCCCGACCACGATGGAGATGCCGGAGGTGATCACCTACCTGGTCGAGGACCCGGACCCGAACGGGCCGTTCGGCGCCAAGGAGGTCGGCCAGGGACCGCTCCTGCCGATCGCCCCGGCGATCGCCAACGCCGTGCACGACGCGATCGGCGTCCGCATCGACGAGGTGCCGATCACGCCCGAGAAGATCCTCCGGGCGATCGCATCGCCCTCGAAACGCTGCGGGCCGAAGAGGATCCCGGACTTCGCCTGGCACGATCCGATCCGGGTGCCGACACCGTGGGCGGGCGTGGTGGATCCGGCGCGTTCGGGGGACCGCTCATGATGCGGCTGCCGCGGTTCCGATACTACGGTCCGCGCTCCGTCGCGGAGGCGGCGGGAATCCTCTCCGACGAGGGACCGGAGGCGATGGTGGTGGCCGGTGGGACCGACCTCTACCCGAACATGAAGCGGCGCCACCAGACTCCGAAGACACTGGTCGGTCTGCGGCGTGTGGCGGCGCTGATCGGCGTCCGCGGCGCGACGACGGCAGGGCGGAGTGGTGCGGTGTCGCGCGGCGGGCTGGACCGCTCGGGCGGGATGCGCATCGGCGCCGGCACGACGCTGACCGATCTCGAGCGGCACGCCGGTCTGCGCGACCATTACCCCGGGCTGCACGAAGCGATCCGGACAATCTCAACGCCGGTGTTGCGCAACATGGGAACGATCGGCGGCAACATCTGTCTCGATACCCGCTGCAACTACTACGACCAGACCTGGGAGTGGCGCCGCGCCATCAATTTCTGCATGAAATGCGATGGGGACACCTGCTGGGTCGCCCCCGGCAGCGACATCTGCCTGGCGGTGTCGTCGAGCGACAGCGCCCCGATGCTCTGCGCCCTCGGCGCGCGGCTCCACCTCCAGTCGCGCCGCGGGACGCGGGCGATCGCGGCGCCGGACCTGTTCCGGCGGGACGGCATCCGCTACCTGACCAAGCGGCCCGACGAAATCCTGACCACCATCGATCTGCCGCCTCCGGACGGCTGGCGGTCGGCCTACCGGAAACTGCGCCGCCGCGAGGCGTTCGACTTCCCGGTCCTCGGTGTGGCCGCCTGTCTGCGGTTCGAGGGCGACGTCGTGGCGGAGGCGCGTCTGTGGCTGGGGGCGGTCTCGATGGCGCCGCTGGAGGCGCGCGAGGCCCAGGACGCGCTCATCGGCCGGCCGCTCACCCGCGACACGATGGAGGAGGCGGCGCGTCTCGCCTACCCCCTCGCCAAGCCGGTGGACAACACCGACTTCTCCCTCCGCTGGCGGAAGGAAATGACCCGCCACTTCGTCCTCGAGGCCCTCTCAGCCTGCGGGCCTTGACCGGCCCGGGTCCATCGCCTAAAGTCCGCCGTCATGGAGAGCGTCCCGTCGGCCGGCGCACCACGCAAGGCGACCACATTCCAGCTCGTCTTCATGACCTACGCGGTGATCTGCAGCGGCGCGTACGGGCTGGAGCAAATGATTTCCGGGTCCGGGCCCGGCATGGCGCTGCTGACCCTCATCGTTCTGCCGTTCCTCTGGTCGATCCCAATCTCCCTGACCTGCGCCGAACTGTCGGCCCGCTACCCGGTCGAAGGGGGATATTACCGATGGGCGCGAATGGCGTTCGGGGATTTCACCGGGTACGTCGCGGGCTGGCTGGTCTACCTGGCGATCTTCATGACCAACGGGATGTTTGCCGTCCTGTTCGCCAATTACCTCGAGTACTGGTTCCCGGACATGTCGGACATGACCCACTGGCTCATCGCCACCGGGATTGTCTGGGCGGCGATCTGGTTGAACTGGCGGGGGATCCGGCTGGTCGGATCGGCTTCGGTGATCATGACGATCCTCATCTTCCTGCCGTTCATCGGCATGACGATCCTGGGACTGTTGCAGTGGCGTCAGAGTCCCTTCGTCCCGTTCGTTCATCCGGACCTGACGCCGCTCCCCGCATTCGGCGCCGGTCTGATGATCGCCATCTGGCTGTACTCGGGTTACGAGAAGCTGACCACCAACGCCGGCGAGGTGGAGAACCCGCGGCGCGCTTTCCCGATCGCCCTTCTGGTCTCGGTGCCGCTGGTTGCCGGCACCTATGTCCTGCCGACGTTGGCGGGGCTCGCCTCGCACGGACATTGGGCCGACTGGGGGGAGTCGTACTTCTCGGTGGCCGCGCAGGCGGTCGGGGGGCCGATCCTGGGGACCATGATGGCGGCCGGCGGTCTGGTCAGCAACGCCTGCATCCTGATGGTCACCATCCTCGGTCAGTCACGGCTGCCGATGGTGATGGCGGAGGACGGGTTCTTCCCGGGAGTCTTCCGCCGCACGCATCCGCGTTACGGGACCCCGACGGTCGCCTTGGTGTTCGGTGGGATCGTCCTGACACTTTTGTGCCGCCTGAAGTTTGCCGATCTTGCCGGCTTGTTCTCCCTGGTCCAGGTCTTCGCCTACCTGTTGATCTACGCCGCGCTGCTGAGGCTCCGTACCCATCCGCCCCGTGCTGGATCGGCGCCACAGGGTCTTCCATTGGAGGCGACAAGTGGCGGGGCAGAAGAGTTCCGGATCCCGTTCGGTCGGGCCGGGATCGTCGCGATGACGCTGCCGAGCATCGTGATTGCCATTTTCGTTGTCTATCAGACGGTCTGGGGTGAGGGTGGGCCAAACCTGTGGTCTCTGTTGACGATCGCATTGCTGTTCGGGTCGGCGCCGGCGACGTATTTCCTGTTCCGCCGCCTCCGGCGCAGCCCGGGGTCGACGGGGGGCGCCCATTAGTCGCGGGGAGCGGTTGGGCCGCCAGGGTCTGGACAGAAAGACTGCAGTTGAGCAAGAATACCAGCCGTCCATGGGACAACCGGTGCAGTTGAACGTCAGAGTGACCGCGACCGCGGCGGCGGCGACGGCCCGGCCCCTTTGTTTGGAGGTGTAGTCCGATGCCGAAGGGTAAGGTGAAGTGGTTCAACGATGCCAAGGGGTACGGTTTCATCACGCCGGATGATGGTGGGAAGGATGTTTTCGTCCACCACACCGCCATCCAGGCGTCCGGTTTCCGGACCTTGGCTGAGGGTGACGCCGTCGAGTTCGAGATCGAGCAGGGCCAGAAGGGTCCCGCCGCCGCGAACGTTCGAAAGGCCTAGCGCGGGCGCCGCTGGCAGTTCGCGGCGCACGCTCATCGTCGGGCCGCCTCCGTCGAGGGGGCGGCCCGATTGCTGTCCGGGGGAGAGTGGGCCGGCAGCGCATGGTTGCCCCCACTTCAGTTGTTGACAGGGACCGAATCCCGTCCATCTTAATGAGCGAGGCGTCGGCGGGGGGCCCGGATGCAAACCACCAGGGACCGTGACCAGGTCGGCCTGCTCCGTTCGTACAACGAGAAGCTGCTGCGCCTCTGCGAGTTGACGGCCGAAGTGGCCCGTCTCGGCGACGAACGTACCACCCTCCAGAAGATCGTCGACACCGCGGCCGCGTTGCTGGACGTGCAGGGGGTCCACCTGGCGCTGGTCGACCGTGGCGATCAGGTGCTCTACGGAGTGGTCAGTTCGGGTCGCCACCCCGGAGACGCTCCACGCCTCAGGTTCCAACTCTCCCAGTCGAAGGCCGCCCAGGAGGCGCTCCGGACCGGGCTCCCGATCGTGATCGGGGACGCCGACGACGACCCGCGCGTCAACCCGGAGGCGCGCGACCTGATCCACATCCGTGGTGTTGTTTACGTGCCGCTCAAGGGGGGCGAGCAGAGCTTCGGCCTTCTGATCCTGGTCAGCCGGTCCCCGCGCCAATGGAACGCGGAGGATGTCGAATTGGCGACCCAGTTCGCGGGGGTCGCGGCCGTGGCCCTGGAGAACTCCCACCTGATGACCCAGCTCGCCGCGACGGAAGGGCGGCTGAGGAGCCTGATCGAGCACATCCCGGCGATCGTCTATGTCTGCGGCACCGAGCCGCCGTACAAGACCAGCTACATCAGCCCGCAGGCCCAGTCGATGCTCGGCTACACCCGGCAGGAATGGCTGCATGATCCCAACAGTTTGTTCATGAAACTCGTGCACCCGGACGACATCGAGCGGATCAACAGCATCAACTTCCGCGATCTCCGGAAGGGGTTCTCCACGATGGAGTACCGGCTGATGGACAAGCAGGGCGAAATCCGCTGGTTCCGTGACGAGGCGGTCCTCGTGAAGGATCCCTCCGGCTCGCCCGTCGGCTGGCACGGGGTGATGGTGGAGATCACCGGCCTCAAGAAGATGCGGCACTGACCGGTACGGGGTGCCTGCCCCGGACAGGCTCCTAACTTGCAAGGGGTTCCCGCCGTCGTGTAGTCTCCGCCGCCATGAGTCCGCTCTGGGTGGCCGTCGTTCTGGGGGTGGTCGAGGGGCTGACGGAGTTCGTTCCCGTCTCCTCGACCGGCCACCTCATCATCGCCGGGCACCTGGTCGGGTTCACCGGGGCAAAGGCGGCCACCTTCGAGGTGTTCATCCAGCTGGGGGCGATCCTGGCAGTGGCGATCCTCGAGCGTCGCCGGCTGGCGGCGTTGCTGCGACCTTCCGCCCGGCAGGGCTTCGCCGGCCCCCGCGGCTGCGCCCTCCTGGCGGTCACCTCATTCCCGGCCCTGGCGATTGGCTGGCTGCTGCACGACTGGATCAAGGAGGCGCTGTTCGGGCCGGCGACGGTGGCATGGGCCCTCGGCGTGGGAGGGATCGTCATCCTGATCGTGGAGCGCACCCGGCCCGCCCCACGCCTCGCGGACGTGGACGACCTCGGGTGGCGGGAGGCGATCCAGATCGGATTGTTCCAGGTCCTCGCACTGTGGCCGGGAGTGTCCCGGTCGGGGGCCACCATCGTGGGTGGGCTGTTGAGCGGCCTCGATCGACGGGCCGCGGCGTCGTATTCCTTCCTCGCCGCCATCCCGGTGATGGGGGTCGCGACGGTCTACGATCTGCTGAAGGCCTGGCCGACGCTCGAGGCGTCGGACGCCCTGCCGTTCGCCGTCGGCTTCGTCGTGTCGTTCCTGGCAGCGTGGGCAGCGGTCCGGACTTTCATGGCGCTGCTGGGTCGGGGGACCCTGCGGCCCTTCGCCTGGTACCGGATCGCCGTGGCGCCGATCATCCTGCTGGTGGTGGCCTGAGATGAGCTGGAAACGCTGGCTGCTCGGTAATCCCCTGGAAACGGAGCGGGCCCACGAACAGCGCCTGCGGATCCCGATCGCCCTGGCGGTGTTCTCCTCGGACGCCCTTTCCTCGGTCGCCTACGCCACCGAGGAAATCCTGCTCATGCTCAGCCTGGCGGGGGCGATGGCCCTCAGCCGGGCCCTGCCGATCTCCTGCCTCATCATTGGCCTGCTGGGACTGGTCATCTTCTCGTACCGCGGTACGGTGCACGCCTATCCGGAGGGGGGCGGGTCGTTCATCGTGGCGAAGGAGAACCTGGGGACGATCCCGGGACTGGTCGCGGCCGCGGCGCTGCTGATCGACTACGTCCTGACCGTCGCGGTGTCGGCGGCCGCCGGTGCCGCCGCCGTGACCTCGGCCGTGCCGTTCCTTCACGACCACCGGGTGGCGGTCGCCCTGTTCTTCCTGATCGTCATTGCCGTGGCCAACCTGCGCGGTCTGCGGCAGTCCGGCGCCATCTTCGCGGTACCGACCTACGGGTTCATCCTGGCGATGATCGTGCTCCTCGGGACGGGCCTGGTCCGGACGTCCCTCGGATATCCTCCGGCCGAGCCTCCCGTCATGCCGATCCCGGACGCCGTCCAACCGCTGACCCTCTTCCTCCTGATGCGGGCTTTCTCCGCCGGCTGCACCGCCCTGACCGGCATCGAAGCGATCAGCGACGGCGTGCAGGCGTTCCGTCCGCCGGAGGCCCGCAACGCCGCGACGACGCTCCTGATCCTGGCGGGGGTCCTCGGGACGTTTTTCTGGGGGATCACCTACCTGGCGCAGGCCTACCAGATCGTTCCTGGCGAGGGCCAGACGGTCGTGTCGCAGCTCGGGCGGGCCGTCTTCGGCACCGGGCCGCTGTACTACTTCTTCCAGGCGACGACCGCCGCCATCCTGATGGTCGCTGCGAACACGGCGTTCGCCGACTTCCCCCGGCTCTCCTCGATCCTGGCGCGCGGCCGGTTCCTGCCGCGGCAACTGGCCAACATGGGAGACCGGCTGGTCTTCTCGAACGGCATCGTCCTGCTGGCCGGCGCGGCCGGGCTGCTGATCATCCTGTTCGGGGGTGACACGCACGCCCTGATCCCGCTGTACGCAGTCGGTGTCTTCCTCGCGTTCACGCTGTCGCAGGCCGGGATGTTCGTCCGCCATCTGCGGGGGGATCATCCGCACCGGCGGCTGCATGCGGCGATCAGCGGTGCCGGCACGCTCGCCACCGGGGTGACCCTGGTGATCATCGGGGTGACCAAGTTCACCCACGGGGCCTGGATCGTCGTCTTCCTGATCCCGGTCTTCGTGGTGGCGTTCCTGAGGACCCACCGCCACTACTTCTACGTCCGGCAGCAGCTGTCGCTGCGCGAGATGGAACCGGAGCGTCCGATCCGTCACACGGCGATCGTCCCGGTCTCCGCCGTGAACCGGGCCACCATCTATGCCGTCCGCTACGCCAAGTCGATCGCCCACGAGGTCGAGGCGGTCCACATCTCCGTCGACCCCCGGGTGACCGAGCAGGTGCAGGAACAGTGGCGCACCTGGGGCGGCGGCGTGCCGCTGCGAATCCTCGATTCGCCCTACCGGTCCCTGATCGAGCCGCTGGTGGACCACATCGACGATCTGATGCACGGCAGACGTCGCAACGAGATGGTGACCGTCGTGCTGCCCGAGTTCGTCACGGCTCACTGGTGGGAAGGTCTGTTCCACAACCAGTCGGCGCTCCTGATCAAGGGGGCGCTCCTCTTCAGGCCGGGCGTCATCGTCACCAGCATCCCGTTCCACTTCTCCCGCTGATCTCCGGGGGCTGCGGGGTCGGAGCGCTGACCGCGGCCGCGTTCGCCGGGGTCGGACAACCGTGATAGCATCCGATTCGTCCCGGACCTCCTGCCCGGGGGTTCGTCCGTGGCAGGGTCACGGCCGGTCACCGGGGCCGGCCCATTCTCAAGGAGGTTCCGCATGAGGCATTCAGTCCGCAGTGCCGCGATTCTCGCGGTCGTGGGGCTCGTGATGGGCGGCGTCGCGCTCGCCGGGCTTGGTGGGAAGTGCACCAAGAGCACCGCCGATTGCGCCGCCTCCATGAAAGAGGCGTACCAGACCAAGGGTTGGAGCGGGATCGAGGCCGATAAGAACGAAGATGGCTCGCTCAAGGTGCTCTCGGTCGTCCCGAACAGCCCGGCGGAAAAGGCCGGCCTGAAGGCGGGCGACGTCCTGGTATCGGTCAACGGCATCACCTTCTCTCCGGAGAACGAGTCGAAGATCATGGAGATGAAGAAGACACAGATGACCATCGGCCAGATGGCCGAATACGGAGTCAAGCGGGATGCCCAGGTGACCATGGTGAAGGTCAAGCTGGAGCGCATCCCGGACGCGGTCCTGGCGCAGATGATGGAAAAGCACACGCAGGAAGAGCACCAGATCGCCAAGAACTGAGCGGGTGGCACCAGCGGGAGTTGGCGCGGGCCGGGGGAGAGCGTTTCCCCCGGCCCGCGTCTGTCCGGTGTGAAGTAGAATCACCGGGACGTCGATGGGAGGCTGGAACGACCATGACAGACTTGACCGAGAGGCGCCGGCATCACCGGTTCATGGCCCTCCTGGAGGTGCACGTCGTGCCGGGGGACCGGATCCCCGTGGATCTCCGTCTGACCACCATCGATATCGCCGCCGGCGGGGCGCGCTGCGCCGCCAACCATGCAATCGAACAGGACGTGCGGCTCCAGTTGACCATCACGCTGGTCGGCGGGACCCTGAAGAGCCCTTCGCCGATGGACGTGGACGCGGTCGTGCAGCGCTGCACCGAGAAACCGCGCGCCGCCGAGAACCGGCGCTACGAGCTGGCGCTCGAATTCGTCCGGATCGATCCGCAGGACCGCAAGAAGCTGGTCACCTACCTCAACGACCTCTGAACTGAACCCCCCGGGTCAGACGTCGATGGCCTTGAGGAATGCGGTGTTGGTGGGGAATTTCGCCAGCTTGCCGAGGAGGGACTGCATCGCCTCCTTCGGCTTCATCTCGAACAGCGCCCGGCGCAGCCGGTGGACCCGCGGCATGTCGTGCGCGGAAAAGAGCTTCTCTTCCTTGCGCGTCCCCGACTTCGGAATGTCCACGGCCGGATAGATCCGCTGCTCGAAGAGGGTGCGGTCCAGGACGAGTTCCATGTTCCCGGTCCCTTTGAACTCCTGGAAGATGACGTCGTCCATCCGCGAACCGGTGTCCACCAGCGCCGTCGCGATGACCGTCAGGCTGCCGCCTTCCTCGGCCTTGCGGGCGGCGCCGAACAGGCGGCGCGGCTCCTCCAGCGTACGGGCGTCGAGACCGCCGGACAGCGTCCGGCCGGTGCCGGGCCGCGCCGAGTTGTGGGCCCGGGCGAGCCGCGTGAGGGAGTCGAGGAGGATCACGACGTCCTTGCCGACCTCGACCAGCCGGCGGGCCCGCTCGAGGACAATCCGGGCGATCGACACGTGCTGGCGGGCCATCTCGTCGGAGGACGAGGCGATCACCTCGCCGCGGACGCTGCGCTTCATGTCCGTCACTTCCTCCGGTCGTTCGTCCACCAGCAGGACGACCAGGTGGATCTCCGGATGATTGATGGTAATCGCCGCCGCGATCTTCTGCAGGAGGGTCGTCTTGCCGGCGCGCGGCGGCGCCACGATCAGGCAGCGCTGCCCCTTGCCGATCGGGGTCAGGAGGTCGATGACCCGGGTCGAGAGCTCCTGCGGCTCGGTTTCGAGGCGGATCAACTCGAATGGGGCCACGGAGGTCAGGTCGGAAAAGTGGCGTCGCTTCAGGAATTCATCCATCGGCAGGCCGTTCACCGTCCGGATCGCCAAGAGGCGGGAACTGGCACCGGCCCCTCCGCTGGGTTGGCGGCCTCCGTGTGGGGGGCGGCCTCCATGCCCATGGCCGCCCCGGGACCCGCCCCCATGGTCGCCGCCGCCCGCGGGGCGCGCGGTCCCCTCGATCTCAATCCCCTCGATCCCCGCGCCGTTGCCGCGCAAATCTTCGGACTTCAGTACCGACAGCAGGCCGGCGGGGACGTAGACATCGTCCTTGGATGAACGGTAGCTCCGTTCCAGGTGCCTGAGGAACCCTCCGCCGTCCGCGAGCATTTCCAGGATTCCGTGGGACTCGATCGTCCCGCCGGAATCCACGGGGCCGTCGGCCGGTTCGGCCGGGACATCGAGATGCGGCGCCGGCGGGCGGTGCGCGTGGGCCCGGGCCTCCCCGGGCTGCCCGGAGGGTGGCGGTCCATCGGCCGATCCGCCCTGGCCCCGACGGCGCCACCAGCCCTGACGCCGACGCCGACGCCGGCCCCCCTGGCCCGCCCCCGCACCCCCGCCATGCTGCGGGGAGTGGCCGGAGGCGTGCTGCGTCCCGGAGACATGCTTGGTCCCGGCGGCCTGATGCCGCGGCGCATGCGGTCGCGAAGCGTCGTGGTTGCCGGCAGGAACCTCGGCCCGGCGGTGCGCAGGCCGACCCTGCCCATGGCGGTGTCGGTCAGTCAAGAGTCAGAACATTCCCAAGCGAAGCGAGGCGATGCATGCCTCAGCGAAGTGACGTGAAAGGCTAGCGCGAAGAGGGTCTCCGGGTCAAGGAGATGTCGTCCAGCCCCCCTGGGGGGGTGGCCGCGAGGGCGACCCGGTTTCTATATTAGGCCGGGTGAGCGACCCCGATCGTGGTTCCTGGATCCGGCGTGCGGCCCGGATGGTGTTTCTTCTGTCCGGGGCCTTCCTCCTGTTCGACGCCACCATCCTTGAGCCGAACTGGATCGTTGTCCGGCGATCCATCGAGCATGTCCCGGCGCTGCCCGCGCGATCGCGGGACCTGATCGTCGCGCATCTCAGCGATCTGCATGTGGCCCGCATGGGGTTCCGGGAGACGCGGGCGATCGCGGAGCTGCGCGCCGCTCAGCCCGACGTCATCCTGATTTCCGGCGACCTGGTGCGCGGGCCCGGGTCGGTTCCGGTGCTCGAGGTTTTTCTCCGCGAGCTGCGCGCTCCGTATGGGGTCTTTGTGGTCTGGGGAAACCACGACTACGCCGACGGGGTCGCGGGTGAGGAGGGGGCGCAGGCGATCCAGCGGGCCGGGGCGGTCCTGCTGCGGAATGCGAGTGTCCGGATCGGCCATCCCAGCCGCCGGGTACACGTGGCGGGGCTCGACGACCCGGTCAGCGGTCACGACAATCTGCGCCAGGCGATGCACGGCATCCCGCGGCGCGAGGTGTGCCTCCTGCTCGCCCACACACCGGCGATCGCGCAGCACATCGGGAACTGGGACATCGACCTGGTGTTTGCGGGGCACACGCATGGCGGCCAGGTGCGGCTGCCCTTCCTCGGCGCGCTCTACCTGCCGTGGGGAACGCGCGGTTTTGCCGAAGGCTGGTATGACGCCCCAGGTGGCGCGCGGATGCACGTCAGCGGTGGCCTCGGATGGTCGTGGATCCCCGTTCGCTTCTTCTGCCCGCCGCGGATCGATCTGATCACGATCCGCGGCGGTCCCGCCCCCGGCCGCGGGGCATCGGCGATCGTCAACAGGAGCTGAACGGCGGCGCCGGCCCGCGATCCCTCGTTCAGACACCTGGCGAGCGGCCAAAGACACCCAGACCCGTTGACACAGTCCCACCCGCGTGTTAAAAAACCCGCATTCATGATGTTTCTCTTGTTCATCGAACGCGATCGTCCCGATGCGCCCTGGGGAGAACGACGGACGATCCCGACCCGCAGCGACGATTATCGCGTTATTTCAGGTACGGTGATGCCGCGCGCGTGATGGCCCGCGGAATTCCGGAACACGTGGAAGGGGGTGAGCTGTCATTCCGAAGAAAAAGAAAGCCACGAAGAAGAAGGCCGCCAAGAAGGGGAAGAAGGGAAAGAGGTAGGTTTCTCTTTCATTGACGATTCCCGAGGGGTGACGCTGTCACCCCTCGATTCGTTTCTGCACGGTTTTGACAGTCCCGCGATCGTTCGGGCAGAATACGCCCTCCGGAGGTTGCCGGTCATGAACTCCTCGCGCACGTGGAAAAGCGGTGAAGTGTGCCAGGCCAGCGGTGAGTACCGCTGTCAGGCCTGCCATCTGGCGGGTCGGGAGGTGGTCGGAGCGTTCGAGGCGGGGAAAATCCTGCCGCTCTGCGACGGGTGCCCGGACAAGGACGCCACCTGGAGGCTCGTGCGGGCAGCCGCGGCCGCTAGGATTTGACGTCGCCCGATTCCCTCCCCTTGCCGGACCGCATCCGCCGGCGCGCTTCTTCGATCTCCCGCAGTCGATCGCCGATCGTCCTCTCGTACCCCACTGGCCGGGGCCGGTAGTAGCGTCGCCCGCGCAGTCGATCCGGCAGACATTCCATCGGCGTGGTTCCTTCCTCGAAGTCGTGCGCGTACTGGTAGTCGCGTCCGTAGCCCAGCCCCTTCATCAGGCGGGTGGGCGCGTTGCGGATTTGCAGCGGCACCGGATCGGTGAGACCGCGCCCCAGGTCCTCCCGGATTGCGCCCCAGGCGGCGTACAGCGCGTTGCTCTTCGGCGCGGTCGCCAGGTAGGCCGCTGCCTGGGCGAGCGCCAGGCTCCCCTCCGGGAGGCCGAGGAACTCGAAGGCGTCACGGGCCGCGATCGCCACGCCGATCGCCTGCGGGTCGGCGTTGCCGACGTCCTCCGAGGCGAAGCGCACCAGCCGCCGCGCGACGTACAACGGGTCCTCACCGGACTCGATCATCCGCGCCAGCCAGTAGAGGGTTGCGTCCACATCGCTGTTCCGCAGCGACTTGTGGAGCGCCGAGATGAGGTTGTAATGCTCCTCGCCACTCTTGTCGTAGAGCAGGGGCGCGCGCTGCAACGCCGCGGCGATGGAGGTTCGGTCGGCCGGGCGCGCGCCCGTGGCGTCCTTCGGCGTGGTTTCAGCGAGGACTTCAAGCGTGTTGAGCGCCCGGCGGGCGTCACCGCCGGCGACGGCGGCCAGCCACGCGAGGTCGTCCTCGCCGATCTGAAGGCGCGCTTCGGGCAGGCCGCTCGGGTCCTGGAGCGCCCGTTTCAGGATCCCGACGATCGCGGTGTCGTCGAGCCGGCGCAACACGTACACCGCACAGCGCGACAGGAGCGCGGCGTTCACCTCAAATGAGGGGTTCTCCGTCGTGGCGCCGATCAGGATGATCGTGCCGCGCTCGACGTAGGGGAGAAACGCGTCCTGCTGGGCGCGGTTGAAGCGGTGGATCTCGTCGATGAACAGGACCGTGCGGCGGCCGGTCGCCGACTGGCAGGCCTCGGCGCCGCGCATGACCTCCTTGATTTCTTTGATCCCGGACAAGACGGCGCTGAAGGAGATGAACTGGGAGCGCGTGGCGCCGGCGACGATGCGGGCCAGCGTCGTCTTCCCCGATCCGGGCGGGCCCCAGAAGATCAAAGAGTGCAGGCGGTCCTCCTCGATGGCGACACGCAGCGGTCGTCCCGGACCGACGACATCCTCCTGACCGGCAAACGTGTCGAGAGTCGCGGGGCGGAGACGCTCCGCCAGCGGGGCTTTCGGGGAAGGGGGATGCCGGGCTGGAGGGGTGCCGGGAGATCGAGGCAGGTCCGCGCCCAGGGGATCCGTGCCGAAGAGGTCCATCCCGGGAGGTTAAACCGGCCCCCGGGGGCTGTCAATCAAGCGGACGGCAGAGGCATCCCCGGTTTCGGGTGGCGGGCCGCAGCG
>JANNTZ010000150.1:0-1876 GCA_031394595.1 Acidobacteriota bacterium | reverse complement strand
ATCGCGAGCCGGAGCTCGCTCCTACAAGAAGGCGATCGGTCAGCCAAGGTACGCATGCCTGCCGTCCACGGAGTACTTGTTCAGTAGCTTATGGAGATGCAGCCCCTCCAGCACGAACTCGACGGCTGCCGCGCGAGCTGGCTCGCTCTCGCCCGCGAGTTTGCTCACGACCTCGGGGAGTCCCGCGAGCTTGCCAAGGATCTGCTGATACTCCGCCGCGGGCACGGCTTCGCCGGTTTCTACGGAGAGGCCTTCGTTGAACGACTCAGCGATCGACTCGAGATCGTCGATGGCGAAGCGCCGATCGAAAACCGCTTTGACGGCGGCTTGGATGAGCCGATCCATGATGCGCTGTTCCTGCCCGTCCTCCATCGCCTCGAATTCCACCTTGCCTTGCAACGACGGGATGACGAACGGTAGATCGGAGATGCGGGGGACCACCTCGGACTCGCCGACCCGAAGGGCGCGCCGGAATGCATTGGCGAGCAGAGCTTCGTAGTTGGCGACCGAGGCGCGCACCGAAACTCCGGAACGTTGATTGACGTCGGAGGAGTGCCGTGCCTGATGGGTGATCTCGGCGATGATGTGCTTCATGTAGTCCGGCACATGCACGCGGTATTCGCCCATGTCCAGATGAGCCGACTCCTGCTCCATGATGTCGATTTCCTGCTGGAGATCCTCCGGATAGTGAGTGCGGATCTGCGCACCGTAGCGGTCCTTCAGCGGCGTGATGATGCGGCCGCGGTTGGTGTAGTCCTCCGGGTTTGCGGTAGCGACCAGAAACACATCGAGCGGCAGTCGCACGCGATGGCCGCGGATCTGAATGTCGCGCTCTTCGAGCACGTTCAAGAGGCCCACTTGAATGCGCTCCGAGAGGTCAGGCAGCTCGTTGATTGCGAAGATGCCGCGATTGACTCGGGGCAAGAGGCCGAAGTGAATCGTCAGCTCGTCCGAGAGGTAGCGCCCCTCAGCGACCTTGATCGGGTCCACCTCGCCGATCAGGTCGGCGATGGTGATGTCGGGAGTGGCAAGCTTTTCGCCGTAGCGTTCGTCCCGGTGCAACCAGCGGATGGGCGTGTCCGCGCCGCGTTGCTCGACGAGCGCACGGCCGGGCGCCGAGATCGGCGCAAACGGGTTCTCGGGGATCTCGATGCCGTCGAGGATGGGAGTCCATTCGTCGAGCAAACTAACGAGCGAGCGCAGGATGCGCGACTTGGCCTGACCCCGTTCCCCCAGCAGGATAAGATCCTGACCGCCGAGGAGCGCGTTCTGGAGCTGCGGTAGCACCGTGTCGTCGTAACCGATGATGCCCGGGAAGAGCGGTGTGCCCTTCCTGAGCTTCGCAATGAGGTTGTGGCGCAGCTCGGCCTTGACAGAGAGGACCTTGTAGCCGGAGGCCTTCAGTTCGCCGAGGGTGTGGGGTCGCTTGGTCAATTTCCGATGCTCCGATTTAGCGCCGAATTCGAGTATACGGCGGCGGGTCTATGGGAGCGACCGCCGGCAGGCGTTGGATCGGCGTCACACTGGCAAATCCTGCCCACAAATCCGCCACAGGGACAAACAAGCTGCCGGCAAGCCGCGCACACGGGCGTGCGGCGAACGGCTCACAATGCCGTGCGTCAGAAAATCGAGGTCACGATGGGCCAGCGCAAAAACGAGAAGCAGAAAACCTGGTTCCGGTCCGAGCGCGTGTTTCGATCCGACACCAGCTACTACTTCCACACCCGCGAGGGGATCGACGTCGGCCCGTTCGCCTCGGAGTTCGAGGCCCAGGTCGAATCGAGCATTCTGAAGAACGTGCTGAGTCAGGTGAAGGACCCGGCCGTGGCTGTCGCAACGATTCGCGAGTTTCTGCTGGACGCGAGAACCATGAAGT
>JANNTZ010000137.1:0-1627 GCA_031394595.1 Acidobacteriota bacterium | reverse complement strand
CTGCCCTCGCGGTAGATGGCCTGGGCGAGGATCGTGGCGGTCGTGGTTCCGTCGCCGGCCACGTCGGAGGTCTTGCTCGCGACCTCGCGGACCATCTGGGCCCCCATGTTCTCGAGGGGCTCCTTGAGCTCGATCTCCTTGGCCACGGTGACGCCGTCCTTGGTGATCAGGGGTGAGCCGAATTTCTTGTCGAGGACGACGTTCCGGCCCTTCGGACCGAGGGTCACCTTGACCGCGTCGGCCAAGCGGTTCACCCCGCGCAGGATCGACTGCCGGGACTCGTCTCCATACGTGATCTGCTTCGCCATCTCTTGCCTACTTCCTCAGTGCGTTCTCTGAAAAACGACTACGCGAGCACCGCCAGGACATCGTCCTCGCGGAGCATGAAGACCTCTTCGCCGCCGATCTTGATGTCGGTCCCGGAATACTTGCCGAAGAGGATCTTGTCGCCAACCTGGACGTCCAGCGCCACCCTCGTTCCGTTCTCGAGGATCTTCCCGTTGCCAACGGCAAGGACCTCGCCCTCCTGCGGCTTCTCCTTGGCGGTGTCAGGGATGATGATCCCTCCCTTGGCTTTGCCCTTCTGCTCGATGCGGCGGACCAGCAGGTGGTCGTGAAGCGGCCGTACTTTCTTCATTTGCTATCTCCTTCGATCAGAGGACTGCTTTCGGCATCGGCGGGGCCACAGGCACCGCCTGCACGGGCTCGGCTTCGATTTCATCGATTACCTGCGCGATCGAGCGAGTCGACCGCATGCCCGCCCAGAGCGCGGCCGAGAATGCTACGCTCACCACCCACGCCAGACCTGTCCAGGGGAAGCCATGGAGGATGAAGACGAGCCAAACGACGGACATCGGCGCGGCCAACCTGACCACACCGATCCATCGAGTCGACACCAAGTCCTTCATGGAGGCCTCCCTCCCAACGAAAGAGCTGCTTTGGTGAGCTGTCTGGGGTGGGATTGCGTTGACAGCGCTCAGGAAAGCGGATTACGCAGGCATCAGGTTACGCTTGTTTCCGCTATAACGCAAGCCTTCATTTTCGCCCCATTTTCGCTTGACCCAGCAGCGACTCTGACGAACTCCACAATTCCCGGTGCCAGGAGGTGTGCGGGGGTCCGCGGACTTCCGATCACTCGATAGCGTTCATGGAGGCGTCGCCATGAGCGGACGGTTTCTCGATTCGCGGCCGGTCTCGCCCGCCGCCGGCCGAAGGCCGAGGGCCGCACCACGCGCCAGCGATCGCCTTCCTGCACGACCTCCACGATCGAGACGCCGTGGCCAGCCTGCGACTTGCGCACCTTCTCCGCGGACCAGCCGCTCATTTCGCGCGCCGCTCCACGGGGGGCCCCTTAGGGGGCGCTGGCGGCGGCCGGCGCCGTCACGGGCGGCGGTGCTGCGACCGTGAACGGTTCCCGGAGCTGCAGGCTCTTGCCCGTGATTTCGTCCTTGAGGTCGAGGATGAACTCGTAGGGACCGGGTTCGTAGCCCTCGAGCTGCGTGCCGACGAGGCGCGACAGCTTGCCGAGTGACGTCGGATTGATGAGGGTCGGCTTCACGCGCGCGCGAGGCAAGCCATCGGCGTCCTTGATGTCGAAGCCCGCGCTGACTCGCGGCATCCCGGTCGC
>JANNTZ010000126.1:0-1915 GCA_031394595.1 Acidobacteriota bacterium | reverse complement strand
CGCCGGATCCGCCACGTGCCGCCGGCGCGCAGCTTCCGGAGCGGCTACGGGTACTGCAACCTGGCGTTCATCGCCGCCGGGGAGATCATCCCGCGGCTCACCGGCGTGTCATGGGACGAATTCGTCCACACGAAGATCTTCCAGCCGCTGGGCATGAAGCGCACCGGCACGCGCGTGGCCGACCTCGCCCGGCAGGACAACGTGGCACGCCCCCACACGCCGATCCAAGGGAAGCTGACCACGGTGCCGTACCGCGATCTCGACAACACCGGGCCGGCGGGGGCGATCAATTCGACCGCGACGGAATGGGCCCGGTGGCTGCAGCTCCAGCTCGGCCAGGGTGTCTTCGAGGGGCGGCGCATCGTGCCGCAGGAAATCATCGAGACAACCCGCACGCCGCAGTTCATCCGGCCGATCGGGGAACAGTGGCGGCGGCTGTCGCCGACCACCCATTTCTCCGCCTACGGTCTGGGGTGGTTCCTGCGCGACTACCACGGCCGGCTGCTGGTGTCGCACGCCGGCGGGATGGACGGGATGTACTCCTACACCGGCTTCCTGCCCGAGGAGGACCTCGGGGTGGTGGTGTTCACCAACCGGGACGAGCACCAGGCGGAGAGCGCCCTGTTCTTCACGGTCGTGGACGCGATGCTGGGACTGCCGCGGCAGGAGTGGAGCGCGAAACTACTGAAGGATTTCCGCAAGGCGGCCGCGAAGAAGGAACCGCCGCGGCGCGTCGAGGGGACGCGGCCCGCCCTGCCGGTCGCCGACTACGCCGGGACGTACGCCAACTCGATGCTCGGTGAGGCGCGCGTGGTCGCGGGGGACAACGGGCTGTCCGTCGAGTTCCAGCACCATCGGGGGCTGCGGGGACCGCTGGCGCACTGGCACTACGACACCTTCGTGGCGATCTGGGCCGACCCGTACTTCTGGACCAGAATGCTGACGTTCACGATCGACGCGGCCGGCCGCGCGGCGGAGTTCCGCGTCCGGATCCGCGAGGACTTCGTCGATCCACTGGAGTATGTCTTCACGCGACAATCGCCCTGAGGAGGACGGCCCATGACCGATCATGTCTACAAGACGATCGAACTGACCGGGACTTCGAAGAAGAGCCAGGAGGCGGCCGTCGAGAACGCCGTCTCGAAGGCGTCGCAGTCGCTCCACAACCTGCGCTGGTTCGAGGTGGTCGAGACCCGCGGCACGATCGAGAACGGCAAGGTCACGGCCTGGCAGGTTACGGTGAAGATCAGCTTCACGCTCGACTGACGCGGGGTCGGCGCCGTCGGGGCAAAGGGCGATGGGCGTCCACGTGATCGTCTGGGAGTTCGTGGCCCGCGAAGGGCTGGTCCAGGAGTTCGAGCGGGCCTACGGTCCCGACGGCGACTGGGCCCGCCTGTTCCGGCGCGCGCCCGGCTACCTGGGGACGACGCTGATCCGCGACCGCGAAACTCCACGCCGCTTCCTGACCATCGACCGGTGGGTGTCGCGCCAGGCGTTCGAAGAGTTCCGGCAACAGAATGGCGCCGATTACGATCGGCTCGATCGGCGACTGGCGACTCTGAACGACAAGGAACGCCAGATTGGGGTCTTCGAGGAGCGCTAGACCTGCGCTTCCAGAAGCCGGAGAGGGTCCAACTGACCCTCGGTCGGCTCGGCTCAGCAGAACCACGATTCTGTCAAGCGCGGGGCACGCAACCGATCCGCGGGCAGCGAGCAAACGGCGGCGGCATCTCGTCCCCCGTGCGCCAAATCCGTCAGGCGGAAAAACGTCGCCGCCGCGTCTTCCCCTGCCACCGTCCCCCGCCGACAAGGGGCGGCCGCCACGGCTCACCGAGCCGTGGTTCTGCGGAGCGGAGCCGACCGAGGGTCAGTTGGACCCTCTACGGCTTCTGGAAGCGCAGGTCTAGCGCTCCTC
>JANNTZ010000114.1:0-2514 GCA_031394595.1 Acidobacteriota bacterium | reverse complement strand
GGCTGCGGGCGCGCCGGCCAGCTGAGCGTCGTGACACCGGTCCCCCGGGTGTGAGTGATGCTCAGAGGCAGCTCGACCACATCCGCCTTCCCCGAGTAGATGGCGACCGAGCGGGTGGCGCCGACCGTGCTGGTGCAGGTGGCGTCGTTGCTGCAGCGTGCCAGGACCTTGTACGTGGTGTCGGCCTCCGGGTACTCGACGAACGTCGGATTGGCCGCCCAGTCCTGGACCAGCACACCATCTTTCAGAAAGCGGTACTGCACGGCGCCGTCCACGCAGCCGCCGGGGTTCGTGGTGGTGGCCGCCGACACGATGACCGGCTCGCCGGCGACCACCAGACCGTCGCCATCGGCATCGGCCACCGAGAGCGTCACGTCGAAGCCGTTGTCGCTTCCGGCCAGGTTGTCGCAGGGCTTGCCCGGGCAGGTGCCGCCCGCCGATGGCCGGGTGTCGGGAGTCAGTTTCGCCTGGGCCACCAGCGCCCCGGTCGTTTCGATCCGATCGATCCACCAGCCGTCGTCGTGGAAGTTGTCCCAGCCGCCCAGTTCGTAGTAGGACGAGTTGCAGCAGTCGAACTTCCACGACTGTGCAATCCAGCGGATCTGGACGCGCTGCCCGAGGTAATTCGCCAGGCTGAACTTGCTCTGCACCCAGAGACCGTCGCCCCGGGCACTCTGCGACGCCACACCCGGCCCCTCGCACTGGTAGATGGTCGAGGCGTCGTTCGGGTTGCCGCAATGCGACCAGACACCGTTCGGGTAGCAGGTCAGCTCCTTCACGCCGCGTGGCGCGTAGTCGTCCGGACCGCCCGGACCGGCGTCGGCCGGCGTGAAAACGCAATAGGTCGGCGACAGGCCGAAGGTGGACCAGATCTCCGGCAGGTGGTCGTAGACGTTCTGGAACGGCACCAGTCGGTCCCAGAAGCCCCAGGCGTCGGTCGGGCAGCGGCCGCCGGCGCCACAGTCGGCGTCGCCGAGGCAAAACGCGTTGGGGGTCGGTCCTCCCAGACACTGGCCGCCGCACCGACCGCCCGGACCGCAGTTGGCGTCGGTGAAACAGGACGTGCCCGGGGTCGGGCCGCCCACGCAGTAGTCCTTCTCGTCCACCCGGATGTGCACGTCGCCGTAGTCGTAGGCCTGGCCGGCAATGTTGGAGAGGTAGTTGTCGTCCATCATGTTGGCGATGTGATAAAAGGCCAGCACGAGGTCACCGGGCTCCGGGCGCGGCGTCAGGTTGATCGGGCTGGTCATGTAAGCCGGCATCTGGCGGAACTTCGTGCTGTCGCCCACGACACTGGCGGTATCGAAGTGGTGACCCCAGTGCAGCGAGTTCGGCCCGTCGAACGCCTGATCGCCGCCACTCGGCGTGATGACCCCGGTGAGGTTGTTGCACGCCTGCCCGGGGACCGGCGTCGCCGGGCAGTGGATGTGCCAGTCCATGTCGTAGTCAGGCTGGATCCGGCAGTCCGGATCGGTCGGCGGCACTTCGTACCCGGCGCAGCCGACGACGCTGATCACGTCGCCGATGCCGCCGGGGTTGTTGCCGACCCAGACACCCGTGGTGTCATTCGGCTGGTCGGCGCCCGGCGGGCGGGTCGGGTCGAACGGCTGGTTGCTCAACTCGATGATCCCGTCCCCGTCCCTGTCGAGATCGAAACTTTCGCGCAGCAGACCGTCACCGTTCATGCGGGCCGGCAGCCCGCCGACCGGCAGATCGAGATCGACCAGCAACGAGAACAACGCCGGCGCGCTGCCGGTCGTCTCGTTGCTGCTCAGGGTGATCGACAGGCGGGTCCGGTCGGGGCTGGTCGGCACGGTGGTCTGTGCCAGATCCGAGACGACGAATTCGAACTCGCCGGCATTCCCCGGGAAGCGCAACGGATCGGACGTGTCGACGCTCGCCCCGGCCGCCAGATCGCCGACGAAGACCGTGGAATCGGTGACACAGGAGACCCGGTCATCGAGACCCGCGAGCAGCAGGCTGACCCCGGTGGCGTCGAAGCTGCCGGCGTTGCGCACCACCACCGACAGCCGCGTGATCTCGCCCGGATCGGCGAAGATGTCGAAGTCACCGTTCAGGCTGCGGGTCTTGACCGCCTCGACGACCAGCGCCCCCAGGGCCAGCCGGCGGCAGAGGACCGATCCGGAAAAGGTCAGGACATCGTCGGGGATGCCGTCGTTGTTGTCGTCCACGGTCTCGGTCGGATCGCAGAGATCACCCCGCCCGTCGCTGTCGGAGTCATGCTGGACCACCGCCCCCGGGATCTGCGACGGGTTCGGACGCGTGGCACAGTTGTCGATTGCGTCGGTCACCCCGTCGGCGTCCATGTCGTCGTTCACGATGCCGCACAGGTTCTGCACCGTCGCCCCGTTCGTCACGCCGGCCTTCATGCAGACGTCCCCGGTCTTGTTGATGCAGGTCTGCTGCACCGGGCAGTCCTGGTTGATCCGGCAGAGAACGTCGGTGGCGACGCTGCAATTCCCGATCTGCGGGCAGGAGGCGTCGGTCGTGCAG
>JANNTZ010000069.1:0-6707 GCA_031394595.1 Acidobacteriota bacterium | reverse complement strand
GACTCCCACGCGGTGCGCAGGCCGGCGGCGGGCGCCGGCGGGGCGCGGGCGCCCATGCGGCTGGGGCGAGGGTGGGTCATCGTGGCGCTGGCCGCCGGAGCGGCAGTCGCCGGGATCACCGGCTGGCTATTGCTTCATCGTGGAGACGGTGGCGAGGAGAGCCGGGCGCCCATCAGCCCCACGTTCACGCAGATCACCTACCAACCGGGAGTGGAGACCACACCGAGCCTTTCTCCCGACGGCAAATCGGTCATCTACGCCACCCTCGTGACCGGGAACGCCGACATCTTCCATCTGCGCGTGGGGGGCTCGAACGCCGCCAACCTGACGGCCGATTCGCCGGCGAACGATACCAGCCCGGCTTTCTCTCCGGACGGCGAGCGGATCGCTTTCCGCTCGGAGCGGGAAGGCGGGGGGATCTTCATCATGGGGGCGACAGGCGAGTCGGTGCGGCGGCTGGTTGACTTCGGTTTCGACCCGGCCTGGTCCCCGGATGGCAAGTTGATCGTTTTTTCCACTGATGGGGTCGACGATCCTCAGGAGCAAGGGGGAGCCGCTGAGCTCTGGATCGCCGACGTGGCGACGGGCCGGACAAAACAGCTCGCCCGCGAGTCCGGGAATGCGGTCCAACCGCATTGGTCACCAGGGGGAAGCCGGATCGCCTATTGGACCAACAAAGAGGGCCAGAGGGATCTTTGGACGATGGCCGCCGCTGGAGGGAACGAGGCGCAGGTGACGGACGACGCGGCGCTCGACTGGGACCCGGTCTGGTCGCCGGACGGAAGGCATCTTTACTTTTCCAGCGACCGGGGCGGCAGCGTCAACCTGTGGCGTCTGCCGATCGAGGAGCGCTCGGGCAGGGTGCTGGGCCCGCCCGAGCCGATCACCTCCCCCACCGCTTATGCCGCTCACCTGAGTCTCTCCAGCGATGGCCGGAGGGGCGCGTTCTCCTCGATCCAGCGCTCCGGCAGCATTCAAAAAGTCCAGTTCAACCCGGCCATGGGGAGCGTGGAAGGGGAAGGGGCACCCGTGGTTGGCGGCTCCAGGCTGCTGACCTTCCCGGATGTTTCGCCGGACGGCTCCCGCCTGGCTCTCAACTCGTGGGGGAACCAGGAGGACATCTTCGTGGTCAATGCCGACGGCAGCGGGCTCCGCCAGCTGACGGACGATCTCCACAAGGATCGGAATCCCCGCTGGTCTCCGGACGCCAGGCAGATCGCCTTCTACTCCAACCGCAGCGGCTCGTATCAGGTCTGGACGATTGACGCCGACGGCGCCGATCTCGCGCAGCGCACCTTCTGTGATGGGTGGTGCATCCAGCCCAGCTGGTCACCCGATGGCTCGCGGATGGCCTACGCGGATCGAGCGCTCAATACCGTGGCCAGTATTGAGCCGGACAAGGCCTGGAAAGACCAGAAGCCTAATATCCTGCCACCGATCGAGGAAGGGTCCAAGTACGTTCAAGTACCCCTCTGGTCCCCTGACGGTATGCATCTTGCGCTCACCTACCACCTCCCAGACGAGAAGGCTCCCGTTGTGGCCGTCTATTCGTTCGAAACCCAAACGTTCGATCGTCTCATCGATCATGGGTTCTTCCCCTGTTGGCTGGCAGACAGCCGGCGTCTTCTGTTCCTGGACGATGGCAAGTTGTACCTGTTCGACATGGCGACCCGTCGGCGCCGCGAGCTGCTGCGCCTCCGGCCGCCTGCGAAAATGAGGTCATTCGCGATCTCGCGCGACAATCGCTCGATCTACCTGGACGTCAGAACGGAAGAAACCGACGTCTGGCTGATGACGCTGCGACAGCCATGATCGGCCGCACCCTCGGGCACTACCGGTTCGAATCCCGCCTCGGCGAAGGGGGGATGGGCGTCGTCTATCGGGCGCTCGACACCAGGCTGAACCGGCCGGTCGCGATCAAGGTGCTGCCGCCGGAGGTGTCGGCCGACGACGACCGCCGGCTGCGGTTCCGACGCGAGGCCCAGGCGGCCGCGGCGCTGAACCATCCGAACATCTGCACCATCCACGCGGTCGAGGAACAGGAGGGCGTGGCTTACCTGGTCATGGAACTGCTGGAGGGGCGCACGCTGCGGGAGACGATCGGCCACCAGCCGATGCCGCTGAAAAGACTCCTGCCGGCGGCGATCCAGGTGGCCGAGGCGCTGACCGCGGCGCACGAGCGGGGCGTCCTGCATCGCGACTTGAAGCCGGAGAACATCTTCATCACCGCTCAGGGCGTCGCCAAGGTCCTCGACTTCGGTCTGGCCAAGGTCCTGCACCCGGAGCGGGAGGGGGCCCTGCCCTCCCGGGGATCCGAAGAGCTTCATTCGCGCCTGGAGACGATCTCGCGCGAGCTGACCGTGCAGGGGAAGGTGTTCGGGACCGTCGCCTACATGAGCCCGGAGCAGGCGCGCGGCGAGCGGGTGGATCAGCGCTCGGACCTGTTCGCGTTCGGTGTCGTGTTGTACGAGATGGCGACCGGGCGCCAGCCGTTCCATGGGAAGACCGACGCCGAGATGCTGGCGGGCATCCTGAAGGACGAACCGCAGCCGATGAGCGCGGTGGCGGCGGAGACGGCGCCCGAACTGGAGCGGATCGTCGGCAAGGCGCTGGAGAAGGACCCGGCCGACCGCTACCACCATGCCGACGACCTGGTGACCGACCTGCGCCGCCTGAAGCGGGCGACCGACTCGGGTGTGCAGGCGGTCCGCACGCCGTCCAGCCCGGTCGCGACGTCGATGGCGGGGCGGTGGGGCCTGACCGCGCGCGCCGGCAGGTGGCGCTGGCCGATGGCCGCGGCTGTCGCGCTGGTCGCTATCGCGGGCGGCGTCGCCGTCTGGCGGTCGCGCCAGGTCGAGACCGGGTTCAAGCCGGGTGACCGCATCCTCGTGGCCGACATCGAGAACGCCACCCCCAGGTCCGAACTGGGCGCCCTGCGTGGCGTCGTCCACTCGATGCTCCATAACGGCGTCGTCCGCTTCATCGGGCCGGACGACGTCGAGGCGTTCGGGAAGGATCGGGCGGCGGGGGGAGTCCCCTTCATCGACGCCGGCTGGCGGAGCGGATCTGCCGGTCGGGAGAGTGCGCCGGCTATGTCTCCGGCAGGGTCGAGGCGCACGACGGCGGCCTCCTGATCGAACTTTCGATTCATCGCGCCGGCGAATCGCGGCCGGCAATCTCCCGGTCCGCGGTCGCCCCGGGCGAACCGGACATCTTGTCGGCGGTCCATCGACTCTGCCTGGAGTTGAGACAGGCGCTCGGAGAGAACCCGCGGCGGCTCGGATCGACGCCCCCACCAGGCACCCGGTCGCTGGCCGCCTACCAGACGCTCCTGGCGGCGGGGGCCGCCGGGGACAACTTCGCCTTGATCGCGGTCGCCAGGAAGGCGATTGAGCACGATCCCGACTGGGCGACTCCATACTTTCACATCGGGATCGGTTACGGCAATCTCGGAGACTGGCGGGAGTTCCGCAACTGGGCGGAGGAGGCCCGCAGCCGCTCAACCGGTCTCCCGGAACTGGAGCGTATGATCATCGAGGCCGGCTATCTCGAGGCCCACTATCGCTTCGATGAGGACGTCGAGATCCTGCGCTCGATTCAGCATCTCTATCCGTTCGAAATCGTAGGCTACGATTTTCTGGCCTGGGACTATAACAACATCTTCGAGGATCCGGTGTCGGCCGAGCCCGTCTACCGGAAGGCGTACGAACTGAACCCGTCTGCACACGTATTTTGGAATCTTGCCTCCACTCTTCACCTCCTGGGAAAACCCGACGCGAGTGATCTTCTGGTCGCCGAACATCTCAGCGAGGGAGGGAAATAGATCGACACGTATCCGGCTCGCTTCCGCATCGCCGCACTCCGGGGAGACCTGAAGGCGGCCCGTGAACTGCTCGAGAAGATGACCGTCGAGCCAGGGGACAGGCGGGCCAATGCCCGCTCCTTATGGCTCGATCTGCTCCTCTCCACCGGCAGACTGCGCGAGGCCGGGATGGCGGTGGCGGACACGGTCAGGGCCACCACAGAAGCGCGCAGCATCCAGGGGAGATTCCATGGGGCCCTCAAGCATGCTTGGTTGCAGGGGCGTTCCGGCGGGAATCGACCCCGGCTATCGCGGGAGGAGATTGCCCCGGCGGACCGGATCTTCTACCAAATCCCGGCGCTCGCCACCGTCGCGGTGTCCCTCGGCCTGGCGGAGCCGCTCGCCACGATCGTCCAGGAGCACGAGATTGACCTCAAGGGGTCGCCCAGCCGTTACGTGAAGGAGGAACTGCAGTTCGCCCGGGGCTGCCTCCTGCTCATCCGCGGCGACGCCGCCGGAGCGATCGGGTTGCTGGAGCCGCTGGCCCGAAACTCGATCCTGCTGCGCCACCATCATGTCCTCGGCCGCGCCTACGAGGCGCTCGGCCGCCGGCAGGAGGCCGCAGCCCAGTACGAGGAGGTCCTGAAGTATCCCCACCGCAAGGGATACCTGGTGAATCCCGCCGAGTGGGTCCTCGACCAGTTCCGTCTCGCCCGGATCTACGACGACCTCGGCGACCCGGCGCGCGCCCGGACCTGGTACGAACGCTTCCTTTCAGACTGGAAGGACGCCGACCCCGACGTTCCTGAGATCGTCCAGGCGAGGGCACGCCTCCTTGCGCCATGACTCGTCTGATTCGTGGACGATCCGGCGGACGTCCGGAGAGGATTGTTCATCACAGCTCCAACGCCTTTTGTGTCCACCCGCGCATCTACCTCCCGGTGGTGAGGCTTCCGTGGCGCGCCGCGAAGCCGAGGTCGAGGTACAGCGTCCGCGAGGAGCCCCCGCCCTCGGACGACCGAAAGGTCATGAAGCGGGTGCCGTCGCCGGCCGGCGAATACGTGTGAACTTCAATTCCCGCCTCCTCGAGGCGGTCGAAAAGGCGCTCGGGTCGGCCGGCCGAGAAGCCTCGGGCGGTTTCGACCGGCACCCGGTAAAGAACCTGGTCGGCGCGGTAGAACAGCTCCCGGCCATCGTGACTCCACCGCGGTTCGACCCCCTGCGGTGTCGAGATCTGCCATCGGCCTTCTCCCCCGGAAAACGGGCGCACGAACACACCCGGCTGGCCGCCTTCGTTCGAGACGTAGGCCAGCCAGCGACCGTCGGGCGAGAGGACTCCACTGCTCTTCATGAAGGCGCCCGCGACCAAAGGGCGCGGCTGGCGCGGTTCGTCGAGGGGAAGCACCCAGATGTCCCGCGTCGTCAATCGAGTCGTCGCGTCGGTATTCAGCGCGTCAAAGATCAAGGACCGGCCGTCGGGAGAGAAGGAGGTCGGGGATCGGCCCCGCTCGCCCTCGGTTAGCACCTCCGCCTCCCGGCTGCCGTCCGCGGGCTTCCAGACGATCTGATTGAGGTTGTCCTGGCTCCCCCGGAGCCGCGTCCCGTAGGCGAGGCGCGAGCCGTCCGGGGTCCATACCGGATTCAAGACGGATTCGCCGAAGGTGAGCCGGGTCAGGCCGCCGCGATCTAGATCCGCGACCCAGAGATCGGAGACCCCGCCCTGGCCTCCGACGAGCGCCAGCCGCCTGCCGTCGGGCGAGAGCGCCAGCTCGTGGTACGGCGCGGAAGGAATCGGCGCCATCGTCTCGACCCCCGTGCGGTCGACCCAGGAAATCTGGTACGACGCCGTCGTTCCGCCTGGCAACCACAGCGCCGCGCCGCCTGGCGCCGTCGCGAACTGCACGGCGCCCGTTCCGACATCGGTCGCGACACCTTGGGCAACCTGCACGGGGCTGCCGCGGACTTCCAGCGCGCGCGCGTCGAAGGGAACCGCATAAAGCGAACCGCCGCGCGCGAAGACGAGATGGCCGCTCGGGTAGTACCACGCCTGGCTCGAGCCTTCCAGCACCACCTTGCGCTCCCCGGTCTTCGGGCGGACCGCTTCGATGCGTGCGTCGTCGTAGTACTCGGTCGACGCCTGCGTGTCGCAGGTGAACAGCACGGCGTCGCCGTCGGGAAGCGCGTGCGGCCAGCGATGCGTGCGCTCGTCACGCGATTCTTCGAGCCGGGTCACCGCTTGGACCTCCCCGCCGTTCTCGGAAACCCTCGCGAGCGGCACGTTGGTGTCGGGCGAGAAGTAGATGAAACCGTCCCGGCTCCAGGTGCCGCCACGCACCAGTCCCGAGGTCGGGGCGAGACGGATCGGAGGCCCGCCCGCGACGGGGATCTTGAACACGGCATTGTCGCGGAAGAACCCGATCCAGGCGCCGTCGGGCGACAGGAAGGGCGAGGTCGCCCGCTCGGAATCCGGCAGGAGCCGCGCTTCGAACTCGCGGCTGTGGCGGAGGAGCAGCCGCGGCACGGAGCTCTGATCGACGACGACCACGACCTGGATCTTGCCGTCCTGCGACAGCGCGATCTGCGGATACTCTGCGGTCGAGAGCGTCATGCCGTCGGGAATCGCCAGCGCCCAGCGCGCGGCGGGCTCGGAGCCGGAAGCCGCCGGACGCCGCAGAATCCAGCCCGCGGCGATTCCCAGCGCGAGCACCACACCGAGCGCGGCGGCGGCCTGCCAGCCGGGGCGCGGACGATGCCGGGGCGCGCCCGGGGCGGCTTCGTCCACGGCGCCGCCCATGACCTCCTCGATCACAAGACGCGCCTCGCCGATGTCGCGCAGCCGCCTCCTCGGATCCCGTTCGAGACACCGGGCCAGCAGGCGGCGCACGCTCACGGGCGTCGATTTCGG
>JANNTZ010000028.1:0-3628 GCA_031394595.1 Acidobacteriota bacterium | reverse complement strand
GACGCTCTGGATCGCGTTCCTGGGCGCCGGGCTGGCTGCCCGCTCCGACCGACTGCTCGCCCTCGCGACCACCGCCCTTCTGCCCGACCGGTTGCGGCCGGCCACGCGCGTCCTGACCGGGGCCCTGGGAGCCGCGGTCTGTTGCGGCCTGTTCGTGGCCAGTCTGGGACTTGTGCGCGCCGAGCGGCAGGCAGGAACCCCGATCGGCTTCGGCATCCCGGCGTCGGTCGCCGTGGCGATCATGCCTCTGGGCTTCGCCCTTCTGGCCGGGCGCTTCATCTGGCGCGCCGGAGGCGGGTGGGGCCGGCTGGCCGCCGCCTGCGGACTCGCGATCCCGTGGATTCTCCATCTCGCACCCTGGGTCCAGGGTCGCGGTCTCGTGTTGGGCGGGGCGCTCGCGACCGCGGCGGCAACCCTGCTGGGTCTGCCCATCTTTGCCGCCATCGGCGGACTGTCGCTGATCCTGTTCTGGAACGATGGACTGCCGCTGGCTTCCATCCCCGTGGAGGCCTACCGTCTGGCGGCCTCACCGATGCTCCCCGCCGTGCCGCTGTTCACCCTCGCCGGCTACATTCTCTCCGAGGGCGGATCGAGCCGGAGGCTGCTGCGCCTGCTCACGGCGATCGTCGGCTGGCTGCCCGGCGGTCTCGCCGTCGCCACCTGCCTGATGCTGGCGTTGTTCACGCCCCTCACGGGGGCGTCCGGCATCACCATCCTCTCCATGGGGGGACTGCTCCTGCCCGTGCTGCTGCGGGCGCGCTACCCCGAATTGTCCTCGGTCGGCCTCGTGACCGTCTCGGGCTCGATCGGGCTGCTGCTGCCGCCCAGCCTCCCCGTGATCCTCTACGGAGTCACCGCCGGCCTCTCCATCGTCGACCTGTTCACCGCCGCCGTACTGCCCGGCATCCTGCTGGTCGTGCTCGTCGCCGGATGGGGTCTGCGGGACGGACTGCGTGCGGGAGCCTCCCGGGTGCCGTTCCGGGCGCGCGAGGCCGCCGCCGCCGCATGGGAATCGAAGTGGGAGATCCTGCTCCCGGTC
This sequence comes from Acidobacteriota bacterium, assembly GCA_031394595.1. Taxonomy (GTDB): domain Bacteria; phylum Acidobacteriota; class Polarisedimenticolia; order Gp22-AA2; family Gp22-AA2; genus JANNTZ01. The sequence continues at coordinate 2,589 of JANNTZ010000028.1, read as the reverse complement.
ACGCTACTCGGGAGCTATTTTGCCGGCTACGCCACCCTGGTCGAGGCCGCGGCCCTCACGGTCGTGGTCGCACTCGCGATCGAGTGCTTCGTGCACCGGGAGCTGTCGGTGCGCCGCGACCTCCCGCGGATCGCCGTGGAGTGCGGCACGCTGGTGGGCGGCTTCCTGATCATCCTCGGCGTGGCTCTGGGCTTCACGAACTATCTGATCCTCGAAGAGGTCCCCATGCGCGCGCTGGATTTCGTGCGGGCCCACATCGAGTCCCCACTGTTGTTCCTGCTGGCCCTGAACGGGTTCCTGATCGTGGTCGGCGGCCTGATGGACATCTACTCGGCCATCTTCGTCGTCGTGCCGCTGATCATGCCCATGGGGGCGGCCTACGGCATCGACCCGCTCCACCTGGCCATCATCTTTCTGGCCAACCTGGAACTCGGTTATCTGACCCCGCCGATGGGCGAAAACCTGTTCCTCGCCGCCTACCGCTTCAAGAAGCCGCTCCCCACTCTGTTCCGGGCGACGCTGCCGTTCTGGGTCGTGCTCCTGGTCGGCGTCCTGGCGATCACCTACGTCCCCTGGCTGAGCCTGGGGCTGGTGAAGCTGCTGCTCCGCTGATCCTTTCCCCGACGTCATTGAACGCATCCAAGCCGGCTTCCTGTAGGCTGTCGGGCTTGTGAGGCTCACGGCGACGATCTCCGGGCGCGCCGGCATGCCGGCCTCCGCGCGGCGGCCCCTAATCGCGGGCGGGAACGGGAGCGGCATGCGGAGTGTGGTGGTGATCGGCGCCGGCGCGGCCGGTTCGATGGCGGCCATCTTCGCGGCGGCCGCCGGCGCCGAGACCGTGCTCGTCGAACGCACCCGTGACGGCGGGCGCAAGATCCTGATCAGCGGCGGCGGACGCTGCAACATCCTGCCGGCCCGCGCCGACGAGTCCCGTTTCATCACCGACTCGTCGCCCAACCTCCTGCGCAAGCTGCTGCGCTCCTGGCCGCTGCCGGAGCAGATCGCCTTCTTCCAGGAGGAGGTCGGGCTCCGGCTCGTGGATGAGGCGGAATCGGCGAAGCTTTTTCCCGCCTCGAACCGTGCCCACGACGTGCGGGACGGACTGCTGGCGCTGGCGGTCCGCAAGGGTGTGCGCCCGATGATGGGGACGCGGGTCACCGGATTTGCGCCGACCGCGGGGGGCTGGCGCGTCGACCGGGACGGCGGGACGCCGCTGGAGGCGGATGCCGTCGTGGTGGCAACCGGCGGCCTCTCCGTCCCGCACACCGGGAGCGACGGGCTTGGCCTGAAGCTTGTCGCGGGCCTCGGTCACGATGTGCATCCGACCTACCCGGCCCTCACGCCGCTGACCGCGGACCCTGCCCCGTTCGCGAGGCTCGCCGGCGTGTCCTTGCCGGTCACGCTGACCGCCCGCGCCGACGGGCGGACGGCGACGGCCACGGGCGGCTTCCTGTTCACGCACCACGGCTATAGCGGACCAGCGGTGCTCGATGTCTCGCACGTCGCCGTGCGTTCCCGTGCCGAAGGCGCGCCGGCGGCGCGTCTGATCGTCCGCTGGACACGACTCGGCGACACGGAGTGGGAGGCGGCCCTGCGCCCCCGTGGAACCCGCACCGTGGCGGCCGCGCTGCGCGCCGAGTTGCCGGAGCGCCTGGCCGGCGCCCTGCTGGAAATGGCCGGCGTCGAGCCGGGGCGCTTGCTGGCGGGTCTGCGCCGCGACGAACGGCTTCGCTTGATCGACACGCTGGTGCGCGGCGCCCTGCCGTGGACGGGGGACGAAGGGTACAAGAAGGCCGAGGTGACCGGCGGCGGCGTGAGCCTCGCGGCGATCGATCCGAAGACGATGGAGAGCCGCCGGCATCCCGGCCTGTTCCTGTGCGGCGAGATGCTCGATGCGTTCGGCCCCATCGGCGGCACCAACTTTCTCTGGGCGTGGGCCACCGGCCGCGCCGCCGGGCTCGGCGCCGCGCGGGCGATTGCTTCCGGTCCCCGTGATCGAACAGCCGATCCTGCAGGCCACGGCGCCTGATGCCGCCGAGCATCTCCTGACTCACTGACAGGATGGGTGCCGGGGGTGGGAGTCGAACCCACACAGGCCGTGAGGCCCGGGGGATTTTAAGTCCCCTGCGTCTACCCGTTTCGCCACCCCGGCGCGGTTCAGATTCTGGGTGGGAGATCGACGGCTGTCAAGGAAGCGTGTCAGGCTATCTAAAATTTGATCTGTGCGGTTTGTCTTCAGATGAAAGGGGACGGTTGGACCAGGCGCTCGTTTCGTGCCCGCCCGGTCCCGTGTGGGCGAGATGCCGGCCCTGGAACGATGGGCGGGCGGTTGGATCCTCCCGGCTTCCTAGAAATCGACCTGGATGCCGAACTGGAAACGTCGGCCGAAGCGGCGCTCCTGGTTGGCTTGGAGGGAGTGGAGGTCGGGCTCGATCGTGAAGACGCGGATGTCGTCGCTGTTGAGAAGATTGAAGACTTCGAAGAAGGCCGAGGCGGAGGCCCGGCCCAGGATGAAGCTTTTCCGCGCGCTGGTGTTGAGCGTGTAGACGCTGTGATTTCGATGGCTGTTGCGCTGCTCCGTCTGGAAGC
>JANNTZ010000021.1:0-2787 GCA_031394595.1 Acidobacteriota bacterium | reverse complement strand
AACCAGAAGCCGGTCGTGAAAGTCGGCCAGAAGGTGGCCAAGGGAAATGTCCTGGCGGACGGGCCGTGCACCGACATGGGCGAGCTGGCGCTCGGCCGCAACGTGCTCGTGGCGTTCATGCCGTGGCGCGGCTACAACTTCGAGGACGCGATTCTGGTGTCCGAGAAGATGGTGACCGACGACTACTTCACCTCCATCCACATCGAGGAGTTCGAGATCGAGGCCCGCGACACCAAGCTCGGTCCCGAGGAGATCACCCGCGACATCCCGAACGTCTCGGAGGACTTCCTCAAGGACCTGGACGACTCGGGCATCATCCGCATCGGCGCCCACGTCCGGCCGGGGGACATCCTGGTCGGCAAGGTCACGCCCAAGGGCGAGACCCAGCTGACGCCGGAGGAGAAGCTCCTGCGGGCCATCTTCGGCGAGAAGTCGGGCGACGTGCGCGACGCCTCGCTCACCACGCCGCCGGGGATCGAGGCGACGGTCGTCGACGTCAAGATCTTCTGCCGCAAGGGCGTCGAGAAGGACGGGCGGGCGCTGCAGATCGAGCAGGACCAGATCGCCCGGATGGAGAAGAACCTCCACGACGAGATCCGCATCCTCAAGGAGGAGAACCGCAACCGCATCACCGAGATTCTCCTCGACAAGAAGCTCAACGCCCCGCTCACCGAGAAACGCAAGAAGAAGGAGATCCTCCCGAAGGGCACGGCTCTCGACCGGGAGGTCATGGCCAAGCTGACCGTCGACGACCTGATGCGCGTCGAGGTCGACTCCAAGAAGGGCGAGGTGGACGAGATCCGCGAGATCGAGGAGCGCACGGAACGCAAGATTCAGATCCTGAAGCGCCTCCACGAGGAGAAAATCGCGCAGCTCAAGAAGGGCGACGAGCTGTCCCCCGGCGTCATCAAGCTGGTCAAGGTCTACGTCGCCATGAAGCGCAAGCTGTCGGTCGGCGACAAGATGGCCGGCCGGCACGGCAACAAGGGGGTCATCGCGCGCATCCTGCCGCAGGAGGACATGCCGTACCTGCCGGACGGCACGCCGGTGGAGATCGTGCTCAACCCGCTGGGCGTCCCGTCGCGCATGAACGTCGGCCAGATCCTCGAGACGCACCTCGGCTGGGCGGCGCGGTCCCTCGGGCTGTTCTTCGCGACGCCGGTGTTCGACGGCGCGACCGAGAAGGAGATCAAGGACTACCTCAAGAAGGCCTCCCTGCCGGCGACGGGGAAGACGGTCCTGTTCGACGGCAAGATTGGAGAGCCTTTCGATCAGAAGGTGACCGTGGGGTTCATCTACATGATGAAGCTGTCGCACCTCGTGGACGACAAGATCCACGCCCGGTCCATCGGGCCGTACTCGCTGATCACGCAGCAGCCCCTGGGCGGCAAGGCCCAGTTCGGCGGCCAGCGCTTCGGCGAGATGGAGGTCTGGGCGCTGGAAGCGTACGGCGCGGCCCATATCCTCCAGGAGCTGCTGACCGTCAAATCGGACGACGTGTACGGGCGCACCAAGATCTACGAGGCCCTGGTGAAGGGCGAGACCACCGTGGATCCGGGGCTTCCGGAATCCTTTAACGTCCTGGTGCGGGAGCTGCAGAGCCTGTGCCTGGACATCGAGCTCCGGGCCGGCAATCCCGCCGAACCGGGGACTGCGGGAGGAGACGCTCGATGAGACCCTATACCGAAGGGTTCCGGCCCATGAGCAAGAGCTCCCCCTTCTCGGACAAGGCGCGCACCATCAACGACTTCCAGTCGATCCGTATCTCCCTGGCCTCGCCGGAGAAGATCCGCTCCTGGTCCTACGGGGAGGTGACCAAGCCCGAGACCATCAACTACCGCACCTTCAAACCGGAGCGCGACGGGCTGTTCTGCGCCAAGATTTTCGGCCCGGTCACGGACTGGGAATGCCTGTGCGGCAAGTTCAAGAGGATGAAGCACCGCGGCGTCATCTGCGACAAGTGCGGCGTCGAGGTGACCCAGAGCAAGGTCCGCCGCGAGCGCATGGGGCACATCGAGCTGGCGTCGCCGGTGAGTCACGTGTGGTTCTTCAAGGGACTGCCCAGCCGCATCGGCCACCTGCTGGACATCACACTGCGCGATCTGGAGCGCATCCTGTACTTCGAGGCCTACGTCGTGATCGACCCGGCCGACGCGCCGATCGAGGAAAAGGAGCTCCTGCCGGAGGAGCGCTACCGCAAGCTGCGCGAGGAGTTCGGCGACAAGTTCATTGCCAAGATGGGGGCCGAGGCGATCAAGGAGCTCCTGCGGCGCGTCCGGATCGAGGAGCTGGCGCTCGAAATGCGCGCCCGGATGAAGACCGAGACCTCGACGCAGAAGCGCCTCAAGTTCGCCAAGCGGCTCAAGGTCGTGGACGCGTTCCGCCGATCGGGGAACAAGCCGGAGTGGATGATCCTCGACGTCATCCCGGTCATCCCGCCCGAGCTGCGGCCGCTCGTGCCCCTCGACGGGGGCCGGTTCGCCACCTCCGACCTCAATGACCTGTACCGGCGCGTGATCAACCGGAACAACCGCCTGAAGAAGCTCCTGGAGCTGCGGGCTCCTGAAGTCATCATCAGGAACGAAAAACGGATGCTTCAAGAAGCTGTTGACGCCCTGTTCGACAACGGTCGCCGCGGCCGCGTGCTGCGGGGCACCAACAACCGCCCGCTCAAGTCGTTGTCCGACACGCTGAAGGGGAAGCAGGGGCGCTTCCGCCAGAACCTCCTCGGCAAGCGCGTCGACTACTCGGGCCGCTCGGTCATCGTGGTCGGCCCCGAGCTGAAGC
>JANNTZ010000011.1:0-2121 GCA_031394595.1 Acidobacteriota bacterium | reverse complement strand
TTCGGACTTGAGTATCTCACAGTCGCCGGTGACCAACGGGTTCGGATCGTAAACAATTTCAATCAGGCTCGACCCTATCGTGGCCCCGCGGAAGCCCAACGTGAGGATCGGGATGGCATCGTTGGGTTGCCCCAGCGTATTGATTGTGATGGAAGGGCAGCCTCCTAAACGGCTCATCCCGAGGATGAGTTCTCCCTTGGTGTTCACGTCGTCGTTGGACAGGCATTTGGGGTCACACGAGTCCGGGCCGTTGCAGGTGCCCAGAGGCGTGGTGATCCCCTCGATTTGAGACACCAGCTGGACGCGGCGGGGATCGAACCTGATGTCCATGTCGATCACATCGATGTCGTACGTGGCCATGACGGTCCGGAGCATCACCCGCAGCGTGACCGTATCCTCGACCGCCGCGACCCTTTCGAAGAACACCAGGGGGTCGGCCGAGACGTCCCCCGGGATCGTCACGTCCGCCGTGATCGGGATCACCGCGAGGGGGGCGGGCTTGTCCTCCCCGCAACCGGAGACCCCCAGGCCGATCAAGGCCGCGGTGCCGATGGCGATCAGCGCCCGGCCGGCAGGCCGGGTCGGAGACCGGACATCGTGGTCCGGAGGCGTGTGAGTCGTCGTCTGCATGAGTGACCCGTCGATCCAGGGTCGCGGGAGTATACCGGCGGGCCGGCCGCCCGACAACCGGGCCGGGGGGGACGACTGGGCGGGCGAGGAGCGAAACCCTCGGCGGATCTCCCGCAGATGCTGTTTCCCCGTCAACAGCATGGGCCAGGTGATGTTGCCGTCCACCACTGCCGACAGAGGCGGAAGGCACCTGACCGGGCGCCTCAGAATGGCGGCACTTTCACGGATTCGGAGTGACACACTGACAAGCGCTGTTCACCCCGAAGCACTTGCTGCCTTCAGACCCGTTCCCACCTGCGGCCATGACTGAGTAACAGTATTGCCTCCCTGCAGCCACTTCGGTATCCATGTACGAAGCTGTGGGCTGCTTGGCGATGAGAGCCATGCCCAGGTTACATCCCGCGTGGCCTTCGGTCCGAAATACCCAGTACCCTACTGCCCCGGGGACAATGGTCCATGAGAGATTGGCCTGGTACGGGACGGGTGTTGTCACGCTCAGGGTCGGGGCCTGCGTCGGCCCCCCTGTGCAGCCGCTGTTCTTCGGATAGGCACCCTCCTGAATCTCCATGAAGTCGACGTTCATGCGGGTCAGTTGGGGGCCGGAGGCGACCGAGGTGTCCTCCGCCTTGATGTACATCGTCGCTGCGTACGGCTCGCCGAACGGATACCGGAGCCCGCCGGCCGGCTCGAAGGCCTTGTTGATGATCGCCCCCGGGATGAGAGTCCAGTTCACGCCGTTGCTCGAATAGTAGAACTGGAAATTGTCGTTCTCGCTGTTGTTGGGCCGGTACCCCTCCACGATGAGGCTGTGGGGGATCGCGGCGTAGGGGGGCACCGGGGCGGTCAACCCGTCGAAGCGCCAGACGTGCACCAGGCGCGACACCCCATCGTCCAGCGTCTCTTCGAGGATCTCCCGGACGTTGTTGGAGGTCTGGGTTGCTGCATAGGTCCCCGGGGGGACGATCGTTCCCGGGCCGGTGCTCTGGTCGGCGGCCGCCGGCACGGTGTACGGGACGCACGCGATCCCATGCCGGTCGAACGCGTTGTAGATCGCCGTCAGATGCGGCGTGCCGTCCGACAGGAGGCCATTGTCATCGTCGGCCGCGAGCCATTGCAGGTACCCGGACCCCGCGCCGCAGCCGCCCGACAGACCCGCCGCACAGTCGCAGGAATACCATAGCCCGACGTTGGCGCTCCCCTGGTAGAACAACTTGTTCGCGATATTGAACGCCGTCAGCGAATCGTAGTTGAACGGCGTTGACCGCAGATCTCCCCCGGGTTTCACGAGATCCCATGCGGCCTGCGTCACGGGTGCCGTGGCGCAGTGGCCCTCTCTGCCGCACGGACCAGCTCCAACCGTGTCACAGCTCGGGCAGACAAATTCCAGCGCCGTGTCCGGGGTGTTGGGGTAGTGCTGCGTGTAGTCGGCGTCGCGGTTTCCCGAGCAATTGAGATCACAGTGCATCTGCCCAGTAATGTTCTGCTTCGCAT
>JANNTZ010000002.1:0-7734 GCA_031394595.1 Acidobacteriota bacterium | reverse complement strand
CTCGCGAGGTCCACGGGGTGCCCATTTGAGGCGCATGGCGCGGCTCGAGGTCGCGGCGCCGCGCCCTGCGGTTGACGGGTCGTCTGAGACCCCGAGCCGGGCCCCGCCGCGCGCTTTTCAGCGCGGTGGGGGGGCGAGGGGCGAAGGGAGGGGAGGTGTCGCGCAGCGACACCGGACCCGTGCCCGGCAACTGCAGGGCGCGGCGCCGCAGCGCGCGGGTGAGGTTCGGGCTGCGGACGGAACGGCTATTCGGGGCAGGAGGACGCGTCGTTGGTGTGCGGCGCCGTGGCCGGCGGCGCGCCGCCGGGGCGGGTGGAGGCCGGGCAGACGGGCGGGCCGGCGAAAGCGCCCGCGGCCGGCCGCGCGATCGGGGTGATCAACCCGGCCATCGAGTCGCGCACGACCCGGATCGGGTGGACCACCGGCAGGCCGCTCCCCTGCTCGATCTGGATCTTGCAGGTGCCGCAGCCGGTCGCCACGACCGGCGCACCGGTGGCGTGCAGCCCCTCGAACAGCGGGCGGCCGATGCGGAGCGACAGGTCGAAGTTCTTCTCTTTCATCCCGAAGGTACCGGCGATGCCACAGCAGTGGTCCTGCTCGATCGGCACGACTTCCAGTCCGGGGATGAGCCGGAGGAGGCGGACCACCGCCCCTCCCTCGCCGCGGGCCTGCATGTGACAGGGGTTGTGATACGTAAGGCGCAACGGCACCGGGCGGAGACCCGCCCGCAAACCCGGATCGGCCTCCAGGATCTCCAGGACGTAGGCGTGGATGTCCCGAATGTGGCGCGCCAGCACGTCGGCGTTCGGCGTGCCGAGCAGCCGCGGGTAGTCCTCCACCAGCGCCAGCCCGCAGGACGGAGCGCTGTAGACGACGGTGTAGCCACGCCGGACGAAATCGAGGAACGTGGCGACGGTGCGCGCCGCCGACGCCCGCACGTCGTCGAGATGGCCGTAGGTGATCGCCGCGATGCCGCAGCATTCCTGCGGCGGCACCGCCACGGTGCAGCCGAGACGCTCCAGCAGCTCGATCGCCGCGCGTCCCTCCCCCTCCACGTCCTGGTAGCCGCCGAAACAGCCGTGAAAGTAGGCGACCTTCCGTCCCTCCGGATCGACGGACGGCAGGCGCACCGCGAGGGCGTCGCCCGCGAACGGCTGCATCCAGCGGCGCGCGGCGACACCGGTCACAACCTGCATGACTTTGCGGACCAGGCCGAGCGACAGCGCGGCATTGGCGATCGGCGCCAGCATCGTCCCGGCGCGCAGGAGGGAGACCGGTGACGTCAGGACGCGGTCGGCGGTCCGCCGGCCGTGGGCCCGGGCGTGGATTTCTTTCGCCATGATCACCATGCCGGGGATGTCGATCGCGGTCGGGCATTCCGAGTGGCACAGCCGGCAGTTGACGCACAGGTCCATGACCGATCGGAACTCGTCGGTCGCCACGACGCCGGGGTCGAGCCTGCCCGAGATCACCGAGCGCAGGAGGTTCGCCTTGGCCCGCGCCGTCGCCTCCTCGGTGCCGCTCTCGGCGGCGACCGGACAGTAGTGACGGCAGGCGCCGCAGCCATGGCACTTCTCGATCTCGGTCTGCCAGGACGGTTCGTCGATCGCGGTCGAGGTCGGCGCCCTGCGGTACCGATCGCCGTAGCGCAGGTCGTCGGTCAGGCCGTACGACCCGTCGTGGACGATGATCCCGGGGTTGAACAGGCCGGCAGGGTCGAACAGCGTCTTGACCTCGCCGAAGACGTCGGCCAGCGGCCCGTAGGCGCGACGCAGGTAGGGTGTGCGGAGCCGCCCGTCGCCGTGCTCGCCGGAGAGTGAGCCGCCCATGCCGGTCACCAGGTCGACGAACTCCTCAGCGATCGCTTCCATCCGTGCCAGGTCCCGCGGGTCCTTCTGATTCATCATCGGGTTGCAGTGCAGGTTGCAGTCGCCGGCATGGCCGAAGATCGCCGCCTGCAGGCCATGCTTCGCCAGCAGACCGCGCAGACGCCGCACGAACTCCGCCATCTGCTCCGGGCGGACCGCCGCGTCCTCGATGAACCGGGTGTTGCGGCGGATCCCCTCCCGACGCGACAGGATCGGCGACGCCGCCTTGCGGATCGCCCAGATGGCGGCCGTCTCCTCCGGCCGGGCGCTGCGTCGCACCTCGGTCGCGAGGCGTCCTTCGATCCGCCGCGCCATCGCCGTCATCCGGTCCTGGACCTCGCGCGCGTCGTCCCCGTCGATCTCGACGATCAGGATCGCCTCGGTGCCGTGCGGCAGGGCGGCGCCGGCCGCCGCATCGGCCTCGCGGATCACCTGCACGAAGGTGGCGTCGAGCAGCTCGACCGCCGACGGCCGGAAGGCGAGGATCTCGACCACCGCCGCGCCCGATTTCTCCAGATCGTCGAACAGCACGAGTGCCGTCGCTTTGGCCTTGGGCAGCGGCACGATTTTCAGGACCGAGTCGAGGACCAGGCCGAGCGTCCCCTCCGATCCGACCAGGACCTGTCCCAGGTCGATGCGGCCGTTCACCGCCTCGCGAAGGGCGTAACCCGAGGAGTTCCGCGGGGTCCGTGGCTGACGCGCTTCGATCAGGTCGCGCTGGCGGTCGACGATACCGGCCAGCCCCGCCGCCAGGCGCGTCTGCGGATCGGTGACCCCGGCAAGCCCGGTACGATCCAGGGGACGGGTCTCGAAGACGATCCCACCGGCGGTCAGGATCCGCAGCGCGACAGTGTTCTCGCGGGTGGCGCCGTGGCGGATGGTGTGGGAACCGCCGGCGTTGTTGGCGATCATGCCCCCGAGGGTGCAGAACGGCGACGACGAGGGATCGGGCGCGAACTGCATGCCGGAGCGGCGCAGCACCCGGTTCAACTGCGCCTGCACGACACCCGGCTGCACGCGCACGGTGCCGGCCGCGACGTCCACGTCGGCGATGCGCCGGAAGTGGCGCGAAAAGTCGAGGATGATGCCACGTCCCAGCGTCTGCCCCGCCAGACCCGACCCGCCGCCGCGCGCCGTGACCGGGATGCCATGCCGACGCGCGTAGTCCACCACCGCCCGGGCGTCGGCTTCGTGGCGCGGGACCACGACCCCGAGCGGCATGATCTGGTAAATGCAGGCGGCGGTGCTGTACAGCGTGCGGCTCAGTGCGTCGAAGCGCACTTCCCCCTCGACCAGGCGCTCGAGGTCGGCGGCGACGGCGGGCGGTTCGGGGAGGTCGAAGCGCGTCATCGATGGTCCCCGCGGCGCGGGCGGGAAGGACTCGCACGTCGCCGGGAACGGTGCGGGCGGCGAGCCAGGTCTCGTCGTCCGGCGCGCGGACGCGCGGGGCGGGGGCGCGCGGCGCGCGGCGGTGTCCGCACCAGGCCGGCCGCATGGCCGATCTCCGGCAGGATCAGCCGGGTCATGGCAAGGCGGACCGCGGACTCCGATCCGGGCATCGAGAAGACAACCATGCCGCGGCAGGTGCCGGCGACCGCGCGACTCAAAATCGCCGACGCGCCGATCTGCCGGTAGCTCAGGAGGCGGAAAATCTCGCCGAATCCCGGTAGCCGCTTGTCCAGGAGCCGCTCGATCGCCTCGTAGGTGCGGTCGCGCGGTGCGATCCCGGTCCCCCCGGTCACCAGGACAACACGGACACGGCCGGCGCGCGCCAGCCGCCGCAGGTGGGCGGCGATGCGCCTCGGTTCGTCGGGCAGCACCCGGTAATCCACCACGCGATGACCCCGGCGCGCCAGGAGCGCTTGGATCACGGCGCCGCTCGCGTCGGTCGACGGAGTGCGGGTATCGCTCGCCGTGACCACGGCGCAGGGGATCCCGGTCGGTGCGGCCCGGCGGTGCTCGCGATGTCCCATGGCGGTGGCGGCCGGCGGGCCGGAAGGGCCGGCCGGCCTGGCGGCTCTTTCAGGCCGAAGCGTCCTGCAGGTAGCGGATCAGCGTGCGCACGCCGAAGCCGGTGCCGCCCTTCTTGATGTAGGAGTATTCCTTGTCCCCGAACGCCGGACCGGCGATGTCCATGTGGGCCCAGCGCAGGCCCCGGCGGACGAACTCCCTGAGGAACAGGGCCGCCGTGATGGCGCCACCGTAGCGGATGCCGGTGTTCTTGAGATCCGCGATGTCGCTCCTGATGTGCTCGGCGTACTCTCCGTAGAGCGGCATCGGCCAGACCGCCTCGCCGGCGCGGCCGGCGGCCCGCACGATTTCGTCCACGAACGCCCGATCGTTGCCGGTGACACCGGCCGCCATCGGCCCGAGGGCCACGACCACGGCTCCGGTCAGGGTCGCCAGGTCCACCGTCTCCTGGAGGTCCTTGAAGGTGGAGGCATACGACAGGACGTCGGCGAGCACCAGCCGCCCCTCCGCGTCGGTGTTGCGCACTTCCACTGTCTTGCCGTTCATGATCTTCAGGACGTCTCCCGGTCGGATCGCCCGGCCGCTCGGCATGTTCTCCGCCATGCCCATGAGCCCCATGACCTGGACGCGCGGCGCAATCTTCGGCAGGGCCCGCAGCGTGGCGAGGACGGCCGCGGATCCCGCCATGTCGCACTTCATCGTTTCCATTCCTTCCGACGTCTTGATCGACAGACCGCCGGAATCGAAGGTCAGACCCTTGCCGACCAGCGCGACACGGCGGACCGGCTTGCCGGCCGGCGTGTAGTCGATCTGGATCATCCGCGGCGGGTTGTCCGACCCCTGGCCGACCCCGAGGATGCCGCCCATCCCCATGCGCCGCATCTCGTCCGGCTCGAAGACCCGGACCGACAGGCCGGGGTCGCGGCAGGTGTCGCGGGCGATCCCGGCCATCACCTCCGGTGTCAGCGTGCCGGCCGGCTCGTTGACCAGGTCGCGGGCGAAATTGGTCGCTTCGCTGGTGATCCGGCCAAGGTCGATCCCGGCCTTGACGTCGGCGGCGGGCGCCTGGCCCGCGGCGACGGTGATCTGTCGCAGGTGCCGGCGGCCAGGTCGCGGCTCCGATCGGTACTTGTCGAAGCGGTAGGTGCCGAGGATCGCCCCTTCCGCGAGCGCCAGGGCCGCGTCACGCGGCGCGATCGGACCGGCGCTGTCGTCGAGCAGCGTCAGCGCAACGCGCTCGGCGCCGGCTCGGTCGGCGGCGACCAGCGCGTCCCCGAGGTGCCGGCGGTAACGCTCGAGCGTGAACTCCTCGCGGTGGCCGAGCCCGAATACCAGATACCGCCGGCACGACAGCGCCTCGGCCGCCGGCGCGTGCCACAGCAGATGGCCGCCCGCCCGACCCTCGAATCGGTCGCCGCGCATGATGTCCGCAAGACGGGTCGCCACCGCGGCTCCCACCGGCCCGGCCGGACCCTGCTCCTTGAAGGCGTGGACGATCCCGATGTCGGCCTCGATCCCGGACAGGTCCCCGGGCCGGATCTCGAACTTCAGCTCGACGCTCACGCGCGGCCCCGGGCGAGGGCTCGGACCCGATCGGCGACCCGGGCCGGCGACAGGCCGACGTCCTCGAGCAGCTGACCCGGCGAACCGTGGGTCACGAAGTGATCGGGAATCCCGAGATGATGCAGCGACCCGACCGTCAATCCCGCCTCCTGGAAGAACTCGTGCACGCCGCTCCCGAAACCGCCGCGCAACGTGTTTTCTTCCAGGGTGATCAGGACGGGGCAGCACCCCGCGATCTCCCGCAGGCGATCCTCGTCGAGCGGCTTGACGAAGCGGCAGTTCACCACCCCGACGTCGATCCCGTCCTTCGCGAGTTCGGCGCGCACCGTCTCGGCGGTCTCGACCATGCTGCCGACCGCCAGAAGGCAGGCGTCGCTCCCCTTGTGCAACGTCTCCCACGATCCAATCGGCAGCGGCTGCGGCGCCCGCGTCGGGTCGTAGCGCCGGCTGCTGCGCTTCGGGTAGCGGATGGCGAACGGGTAGACCTCCTGGTTGACCGCGGTCAGCAGCAGGTCGGCGAGTTCATCGCCGTCCTTCGGTGCCGCAATCACGAAATTGGGGACGGCCCGCAGGTAGGACAGGTCGAACACCCCGTGGTGCGTCGGTCCGTCGGCTCCCACCAGCCCGCCACGGTCGAGACAAAACACGACCGGCAGGCACTGCACGCCGACGTCGTGGATGATCTGATCGTAGGCACGCTGCAGGAACGTCGAGTAGATCGCCGCCACCGGCCGCATCCCGGAGATCGCCAGACCCGCCGCGAAGGTCACCCCGTAGGCCTCCGCGATCCCGACGTCGAAGAAGCGGTCCGGGAACTTCTCCCTGAACCCGACCAGCCCCGTCCCGTCCGCCATCGCCGCGGTGATCGCGATGACCCGATCGTTCTCCCGGGCGATGCGCCCCAGGGTCTCCGCGAACACCTTGGAGTAGTCCGGCGCCACGGCCTTGCCGGCGGCCGTCATCGCCCCCGACTTCGGGTCGAAGGCGCTCACCCCGTGGTAGACGCACGAGTTGGCCTCGGCGTAGGCCAGACCCTTCCCCTTCTTGGTGATCACGTGCAGAAGTCGCGGTCCGCGGACCCCCTTGAGATTGCCGAGCACCTGGACCAGTTCGGGGAGATTGTGTCCGTCGATCGGACCGTAGTACTGGAACCCGAGCGCCTGGAACAGTCCGCCAGGGACGACCACTTCCTTCAAGCTCCGTTCCAGCCGCTTGGCCAGTTCGCCGGCCGGCTCGCCGAGGGGCATGCGGTGCAGGACCGCACGGATCTCCTCCTTGAGGCGGTTGTAGGCCGGGCTGCTGGTGATTCCGGTCAGGTACTTGGAGATGGCGCCGACGTTCGGCGAGATCGACATTTCGTTGTCGTTGAGGATGACCAGCAGGTCGCGCCCGGAGTGACCGGCGTTATTGAGACCCTCGTAGGCCAGCCCGCCGGTCATCGCACCGTCGCCGGTGACGGTGACCACGTGATAGTTCTCGCCGCGGTGATCGCGGGCGACCGCCATCCCCATGGCCGCGGCGATCGAGGTGCTGGCGTGCGCCACCCCGAAGGCATCGTAGGGCGACTCGGACGGCTGCACGAATCCCGACAGCCCGTGGTACTGGCGGATGCTCGGCAAACGGTCCCGCCGGCCGGTCAGGACCTTGTGGCCGTAGGCCTGGTGCCCGACGTCCCAGACGATCTTGTCGCGCGGTGCGTCGAACACGTAGTGCAGCGCCAGAGTGAGATCGATGGCGCCGAGGCTCGGCGCCAGGTGGCCGCCGGTCTTCGAAATGACGTCGACGATGTACTGGCGCAGCTCCACCGCCACCTGGTCGAGCTCACGCAGTGACAGATGTTTCAGGTCGGCGGGCGAATTGATGGTCTCGAGCAGGCGCGCCGGCGCATCGGTGCCGGGGGCCTTGGTCCCGGTGTCGACGCGCACCGGCGCGCCTCCCAGGGCCGTCACGTTCACCTTGTTGGAGATCGCCTCGGACATCGCGCCCCTCCCGGCGGCGGCGGGTCAGTCTCAGGGAAGTCGCTGATCCGCCTCAACATGGCCGCCTATGATAGACATGGCTTCCCCGGGGGTCAAGGACGACCCGCGCCGATCCCACACCCGGGTTGCCGCGATGGTCCCTGCGCCCGCGGGGGACGGCTCCGACGCTGCGCGTCTCGCCTCCGCTCCGCTCGCGACCCGCAGAAAGCGCGGGTACCCCGCTCGCTTCCGCAGGCCCCCGCGGGTGGAGCGACACGGGGCCCCGGCGCCGCGCCCTGCGGTTGCCGGGTCGTCTGAGACCCCGAGCCGGGCCCCGCCGCGCGCTTCACAGCGCGGTGGGCGGGCGAGGGGCG
>JANNTZ010000437.1:0-2969 GCA_031394595.1 Acidobacteriota bacterium | reverse complement strand
GCAGCTGTTCGGACCGGCTCTCAAGGTGACGTGCAACTGATCGATGTGACTGCCTGAAGAGACCCCGGTTCCGGACTGCGAGGCTCGGAACCGGGGTTTTTTCTTCCGGGGTTCGCCGCACATGTTCTCTGAAACCGTTCGACGCCATGCTCTGATCCCGGCCGGTGGAATCTTCGCAGCGATGCTGCTCGCGATCACTCCGGCCCATTCGCAATCGACGCTCCGGTCACGGGTCGACCTGGCGGTCAACAACCTGCCGATCGCCGCGCTGGTCGCCGATGTGGATGGCGACGGCTACCTCGACCTCATCAGTGTCAACCAGGGAACCAACAACGTCGGGGATCTCCAGATCCTCAAGGGGTTCGGCGATGGCACCTTCCGGGTGATTCGCTCGGTCGGGGTCGGCGCCATACCGACCGGCGTGGCGCTGACCGACACCAACGGTGACGGTCGCCCCGACCTTGTAGTCAGCAACCTGCGCAGCCAGGAGGTCACGGTCAATCTCGGCGACGGTCTGGGGAACTTCGGCGCGATCCTGAGGACTCCTGTCTCCGGGACGCCGAATGGTCTGGCGACCGGCGACTGGAACGGCGACGGCGTCCGCGACGTGGCCACCGTGAACGCCGCGCAGAACACCGTTTCCGCCCTGCGCGGGGACGGGACCGGACGGTTCACCGGGCTCCGGATCATGGCGACGGGATCCTCCCCCAGGAGCATCGTGACCGCCGATTTCAACCTCGACGGCAAACAGGACCTGGCGATCGCCAATAACCTCGGCAATACCATCCAGGTGTTCCGCGGCGACGGCCTCGGCGGGTTCACGCTCTCCAACACCCTCACGACCGGCGGGGCTCCACAGGGGCTGGCGACCGCTGACCTGAACGCCGATTCCCGTCCCGACCTGGTGGTCGCCAACTTCACTTCCGACATGGTCGGTGTCTACCTGGCGACTGCCACCGGTTTCGCTACTCCGACCAACTTCGCCACCGGCTTCGGGCCGCGCGGGGTCACCATCGCCGACGTGAGCAAGGACGGACGGCCGGACCTCGTGGTGACCCAGTCCAAGGTCTCCAACGTCGGAGAGGTTGCGGTCCTGATCGGCAATGGCACAGGCGGCTTTGGTCCTCCGACGGTCACCCATACCGGGCCGGTGCCGGTGGCGGCGGCGGCCGGGGACTTTAACCGTGATACCAACGTAGACGTTGTGGTGGTCAGTCACACCGGGAACGTCCTCTCCCTGCTCCAGAACCTCGGCGCGGGCGCTTTTCTCACCGGCGGCCGGATCGTCCTGCCGGTCGGGTCGTTCCCGCATGCCGTCACGCTCGCCGATTTCAACCGCGACGGGCGCGTCGACGTGGCCTCCGCCAACGAGGCGCTGAATAACGTGACGCTCTGCAATGGCGACGGGGCCGGGGGATGCACCTCGGTCAACTCGGCGAACAACACCGGGATCACGCCGTACGCGATGGTGACGGCGGATTTCAACCGGGACAGCTGCATGGACATCGTCACCGTCAACAACGGCGACAACACGCTGTCCTATCTGGCGAACAACTGCGTCGGCAATTTTCAGGTGACAACCTCGCCGACCGGTTGCGAAGGCCCGGTGGCGGTCGCCCGCGGGGAGATCTCCGGCGACGTCAACCTCGACCTCGGCTACGTCTGCGAAACCCCGCCAACCATGTCTCCATTCTGCACGCGGCTTGGGACCGCAGCCGCCGGGGCGGCCGCGTTCGGTCCGCCGCTGTGCACGCCGATCACCGACGACCCGCAGGGGATCGCCATGGGGGCCTATACCCTCGATGCACTCGAGGACTCCGCCGTCACTTCCGGTGTGCTTGGCATCGCCGCCATCGGCACGGCCGACGGGGCGGGTGGGATCACCGACATCCCGGCCGCCTTCCCGGTCGGCAGCGGTCCCGAAGGAATCATCGGGCGCGCCCTCTGTCCCCAGGCGGGTGGCGGCTTCTACATCTGTCCGGCCGATCTGAACCAGGACGGGTTCACCGACGTGGTGGTCGCCAACAGCGGATCGGGGACGATCAGCGCCCTATTGGGGGATGGCGGCGGGGTTTTTTCGTACCCGTCGATCGATAGCGCCGTGGGTCTGGCGCCGACGGCGATCGCCCTGGCGGATTACAACCTCGATGGATGGCTCGACGCCGCCGTGACCAACACCAACTCCAACAACGTCACGCTGATGCTGGGAGACGGCACCGGCCGCTTCACCGCTTCCGGGTTTTATGGCGTGCGGGACGCGCCGATCGCGATTGGGGCGGGCGATCTGAACAATGACGGCAAGCCGGACATTGCCGTGGCCGACAACTTCAACGATACCGTCAGCATCCTGATCAACCAGTCGGTACCCGGTGATCCCCTCAATTTCTCGGTCATCTACGGGAACGATCGCTCGGTGTTCCGCTGGGGACTTGTCCCGGGCGCCCTCTACGACGCCATCCGGGGCCAGGTGAAGCTGGTCCGGCCGATGAGCACGACCTACGATCTCGGCGCTGTTATCTGCCTCGGCAATGACCTTACGGTCACCGATACCAATCACAACCCCGACTCCGGGGTCCCACCGATCGGCGACGCCTACTTTTACGCCGTTCGCGCCGTGTTGAGTGGCGCACCCGGGAACTACACGGTCGCCACCAATGGCAAGCCGGGGTTCCCGGCCTCGGGTGGCTGTCCGTAGGGCAAATGGCCCGGGGGCTGAACGATCGTCCGGGGCTCGGGGTATATAGGGACATGAGCGACTGTCTGAAACTGAGAGATCGACTCGCGCTTCGTGTGGGTGGTGACCTCGAGCCGCCCGAAGCGGCGCTGCTGGACAGTCATCTCGCAGGATGCTCTGGCTGCCACGCTATCTTCATGGAATTCCAAACAGTTATTTCGAGGGTCGGTTCCCATTCCTGGGGCGATATTCAGCTCTCGGACTTGGTCCGGCGCAAGATCGCCCTGGGATCCGC
>JANNTZ010000419.1:0-3470 GCA_031394595.1 Acidobacteriota bacterium | reverse complement strand
ACGCCGGCCGGTGAGGAAACGAGGCGGGAGCACCACGTCCTCAGGGTCGTGGTCCCGAATCTGCGGGCGGCCGAATTCGCACAGATCTTCAGCCGGGCCGGCATGTAGCGTGCATTCGCCCGGCTGCGACCCGGGGCGCCCTGACATCCAGTTGCGCCGCCGGCGGTGGTTGCGATAGTCTCGGTCATCTGCGGACCGTCCCGGTCCGGGTTCCCGTTGTCGCGCGTTCGTGCCCTTGTCCGCAACGGCTTGTCTTTCGAGACCTGAGGAGGGGAGATCACGATGAATGGCCCGCTGAACGACTGGCTGAATGCCCTGTTCCGTTGGATCCACGTGATCGCCGGGGTGCTCTGGATCGGTCACCTCTATTTCTTCAACTTCGTGAACGCCCAGGTGGCGAAGACCTACGACGCCGATTCCAAGCGCAAAGTGGTCCCCGAGCTGATGCCGCGGGCCCTCTATTTCTTCCGCTGGGGGGCGGCCTGGACTTGGATCACCGGCATCGTGCTCTGGGGGCTGGTCTACGCCATGGGCGGGGCCCTGCTCGACCCGGAAGCGACGATGAGCCCCGGAGTCGCGTCGGTCATCGTCGTCGCGGTTCTGATTGTCGGCTTCCTGATCTACGACCTGCTCTGGAAGTCGGCTCTCAAGAACAATCAGATGGCCGGGATGATCGTGTCGCTGGTCCTCGTCGCGGGCATCGCCTGGGGAATGAACTGCTCGTTCACCGGGCGGGCGGTGATGATCCATGTCGGCGCCCTGTTCGGGACCATCATGGCGGCCAACGTCTGGATGCGGATCTGGCCCTCGCAGCGCAAGATCATCGCCGCCATCAAGGGCGGCCAGGCGCCGGACGCGGCGGTCGTGGCGCTCGCCGGCATGCGGTCGAAGCACAACACCTTCATGTCGGTGCCGCTTCTTTTCCTGATGGTCAGCAACCACTCCCCGATGGTCTACGCGCAGAACGCCTGGGCCTGGACCATGGCGTTCGTCCTCGTCGGTTTCGGCATCGCCTGGTGGCTCTACAAGAAATCCGGGGAAGCCTCGCCGGCGAAGTTCTAGGGGGGGCTGTCCGGGCCAGTCGATGAGAGTCTCGGTGCTCGGCAGCGGCAGCGCGGGGAATGCCACCTGCGTGGAGGCGGACGGAGCGCGGGTCCTGCTCGATGCCGGATTCTCCTGCCGGGAGATGGTCGCGCGGCTGCAGACGGTCGGGGTCGAGCCGCAACGGGTCGACGCGATCGTCATCACCCACGAGCATGCCGATCACATCAAGGGGGCGTC
Organism: Acidobacteriota bacterium; assembly: GCA_031394595.1. Lineage (GTDB taxonomy): Bacteria > Acidobacteriota > Polarisedimenticolia > Gp22-AA2 > Gp22-AA2 > JANNTZ01. The sequence continues at coordinate 2,189 of JANNTZ010000419.1, read as the reverse complement.
GCTCTTCTCGCGCACCTACAAGGTGCCGGTGTATTGCGCGCCGGAGACCTTCCGCGCCGCGTCGCTCCATCGACAGGGGGTCCACGCGCACGTGCCGATCGAGGGCGGGACGCCGTTCGACGTTGGCGGCCTGCGGCTGCGGCCGTTCCGAGTCCCGCACGACGCCGCCGAGACGCTCGGGTTCACCATCGAGTCGAACGGATCGCGTGTCGGGTACGCCACCGATCTGGGACACTGGCCGGAGGCCGTGCGCGACGCGATCCGCGACTGCGACCTGCTGGTTTTGGAATCGAACCACGACGTGGAGATGGTCCGGCAGGGGCCGTACCCCGAGGTGGTGAAGGATCGCGTCCTCGGTCGTCACGGCCATCTCGACAACGAGACTTCCGCGCTGCTGGCCTGCACCGCCTGCACCGACCGCACGGCGCGTCTCGTCCTGGCGCACCTCAGCCGGACCAACAACCGGCCGGACATTGCGCTGCGGGCAACGCGGGAGGCGTTCGAGCATGCCGGCCGCCCGCTGCCGGCGGTGCACGCCGCCGACCAGGACCGCCCGTCCCCCTGGTTCGAGATCTGACCGGACCGGACATCGCCACGCGCTTTCCGTTACAATTCGGGCCTCGACCATGATGACTCCCTGCCGGACCCCGGAGACCCGCCCGTGATCGCCCGCTACTCCCGACCGGAGATGAGTCGGATCTGGGAGGACGATCGCAAGTTCCAGCGCTGGCTGGACGTCGAGCTGGCGGTCTGTGACGCGCACGCGGCCGCCGGTCGGATCCCGAAGGCAGCGGTCGCGGTGATCCGGGCAAAGGCGCGCTTTGAGCCGGCCCGCATCCGCGACATCGAGAAGACCGTCCAGCACGATGTCATCGCCTTCCTGACCAATGTCGCCGAACACGTCGGCCCGGAAGCGCGCTACGTCCACCTTGGACTGACCAGCAACGATGTGGTGGACACCGCCCAGGCGCTGCAGATGGTGGAGGCGGCCGACCTGCTGATCCGCGGGATTGAAGGCCTGGCCGCAGCGATCGAGACCCGCGCCTTCGAGCACAAGCGCACCGTGATGGTCGGCCGCACCCACGGGATGCACGCCGAGCCGACCACGTTCGGCCTGGTCCTGGCGTTGTGGCACGCGGAGACGCGGCGCAACCTGGAGCGGCTGCAGGCGGCGCGCCGGCGGGTGGCGGTCGGCAAGCTGTCGGGTGCGGTCGGGACCTTCGCCCAGTTCGACCCCGATCGCGAAGCGGTGGCGCTAAAGGCCCTCGGGCTGGAGCCGGAGCCGATCGCCTCGCAGGTGGTGCAGCGCGACCGGCATGCCGAATATTTGGCGGCGATCGCCCTGACCGGGACTTCCATCGAGCGATTCGCGGTCGAGATCCGGCACCTGCAGCGGACCGAGGTCGGCGAGGCGGAGGAACCGTTCGGCCACGGCCAGAAGGGTTCGTCGGCGATGCCGCACAAACGCAACCCGGTCGGCTGCGAGCAGATGTCGGGCCTGGCCCGGCTGCTGCGCGGCTACCTTCAGGTTGGATTGGAGAACGTGCCGCTGTGGCACGAGCGCGACATCTCGCACTCGTCGGCCGAACGGGTCATCCTGCCGGACGCCACCATCCTGCTCGATTACATGGGCGACCGGTTCACGCGCATCGTCAACGGCCTGGTGGTCCACGCCGACCGGATGCGGCGGAACCTCGAGTCGTCGCAGGGCCTGATCTTCTCCGGCACCGTGCTGCTGGCGCTGGCCGAGAAGGGGATGTCGCGCGAGGACGCCTACGCCCGGGTGCAGGCCGCGGCGATGCAGGCGATCGACGGCAAGGGGGAGTTCCGGCAGCACCTCCTGCAAGACCCGGAAGTCACCCGCCACCTGAAACCGGGCGAGATCGATCGCTGCTTCGATCTCGACCATTCCCTGCGCCACGTCGACGACCTTTTCCAGCGCACGTTCGGACGGGCATGACGGAACGTCCTGTGCTAACCTTGGCGCGGTCGTCCGTGCGGGAGGTGGCTAGGAGCCTGTCCGGGTATTCCGTGGGGTCGCGCGCATGGGGCTTGCGAGGTGGATGCAAGGAGCGCCGAGGCGGCGATGGGGATCCATCGCCAACGAGGCGCGACGCCGCAGGCGCCCGCAGGGTTCGGGCGGCGTGGGGGCGGGCCCCGGGGGGGGGCGGCGGGGCCCCGGGGGCCCC
>JANNTZ010000415.1:0-19012 GCA_031394595.1 Acidobacteriota bacterium | reverse complement strand
GCGCCGGCCGTTGCGCCCACGACCGGAGTCGCGTCGGCCGCCCCATCCACCGCGCGCCCGAACCGGAGCGCGGCGATCCCGGAGGAACGCCGGCGACAGTTGCAGGAAGAGGCGCTGCGCGAGCCGCTGGTGAAGAGCGTCCTGGAAACCTTCGGGGCGCAGATCGTGGACATCGAACAGGTCTGACACCGCAAAGGTTGCCGATGGACATGCGCATGATCATGAAACAGGCCCAGCAGATGCAGGAGAAGATGCAGCGCGAGATCGCCGATCTCAAGGTCGAGGCGTCGGCGGGCGGCGGCATGGTGACCCTCACGATGACCGGTGGTCACGAAGTCACGGCGCTGCGCATCGACCCGAAGGCGATCCAGGCCCAGGACGCCGAACTGCTGGAGGACCTGGTCCGGGCCGCCTTCAACGAGGCCAACCGCAAGGTCGAGGCGGCGCTCGCGGAGAAAATGGGCGGTCTGCGGATGCCGGGGTTTTGATCCCGCCCGCCCCCGCTCCGGAGACCGCCTGAGATGGCCTTCGCCGCCCCGCTCGAACGTCTCATCGAGCAGCTCCGCCGGCTGCCCGGCATCGGCGCCAAGTCGGCGCAGCGTCTCGCCTTCCACGTCCTGAAAATGAGCGCCGAGGAGGCGCGCGCCCTCGCCGCGGCGGTGGTGGACGTCAAGGAGACGATCCGGCTGTGCGGGACCTGCTTCAACATCACCGACATCGACCCCTGCCTGATCTGCTCCGACACGGCACGCGACCGATCGGGCCTGTGCGTCGTCGAGGAGCCGCATAACATGGTCGCCATCGAGAAGTCCGGCAGCTTCCACGGCCTGTACCACGTCCTGCACGGATCGATCGCCCCGCTGCGCGGGCTCGGCCCGGACGATCTCAAGATCGCGCCCCTCCTGGAACGGCTGCGCGACGGCTCCGTCAAGGAAGTCATCCTCGCCACCAATCCGAATGTCGAGGGGGAGGCGACCGCCGTCTACCTGTCGCGTCTGCTCAAGCCGCTCGGAATGCGGGTGACCCGCATCGCGCTCGGCCTGCCGGTCGGCAGCGAGCTCGAGTATGCCGACGAGGTGACCGTCGGCAAGTCGTTCGAAGGCCGGCGCGAGTTATGAGGTCGGGCGTCAAACAGGGCCTGTTCCTGCGCATCGAGGACTTCGCCCGGCGCCGCTATCGCCTGGTCTTCCTGGTCACCATCCTCGCGGTCCTCGGTTCGATCTACCTCGGCCGCCGTCTGTCGCTCGACGGCGACGTCCTGAACCTGGTGCCCCGCACCAACCGCGCCGTCAGCACCTTCCGCGAAGCCCTGGAGGATTTCGGCAGTCTCGATTACCTGCTGGTGCTGGTGCAGGCGCGCGACGGACAGGGGGTGGAGGACCTGCAGGATTACGCCGACCTCCTGGCCGAGGAACTGCAGGCGCTCAAGTCGATCCAGTACGTCGAGCACAAGGTCGACACCGGCGGCCCGTTCTTCGAGTTCTTCCGGACCCATCAGCTTCTGTTCCTGCCGCCCGATCGACTTGACGACCTGGCGGCGAAGTTCAGCGACGCTGCGATCCAGGAACGGGTGCGGGACAACCTGCGCCAACTGACCGGCCCGTCGTCGTTCATGGTCAAGCAGCTTCTCGAACAGGACCCGTTCCTGGTCAGCCCGCTGCTGTTCCAGGCAGTCCTCGGAAATCGCGGACCGCTCAAGGTCGATCTGCAGTCGGGCTACTACCTGTCGCGCGACGGGACGGCGCTACTGCTGATCGCCAAGCCGGTCAAGCCGGCGCAAGATGTCGCCTTCGACAAGCGACTGGTCGTCGAGGTCGAGGCGGCGGCCGGCCGGGCCCGGGCCCGGTTCGAGGCGGAAGCGGAGCCCGCCGCGGGCGACGCCCCACCGGCCGCCCCGGAGACCGCCTTCGGCGGCGGTTACGTCATCGCGGTCGAGGACAGCGCGCTGATCATGCAGGACATGGTCAGGAACGGCGTGCTGTCGTTCCTGGTGATCGTGATCCTCTATTACTACTGCTACCGGCGGATCAGCGCCATCCTTTACTCCTCGGTGCCGCTGATGGTCGGGCAGTGTCTGACCCTGGCGGTCGCCTGGATCTTCCTGCGCAATCTCAACTCGGCGACCACCGGCTTCTCGGCCATGCTGATGGGTCTGGGCACCGACTTCACCATCGTCATGTACGCCCGCTACGTCGAGGAGCGGGTGCGCGGACACGCGGTGCCGGAGGCGCTGCGGCGGATGATGGGGACCTCGGCGTTCGGCGTGTTCACCGGGGCGATCACTTCGGCCGGCACCTTCTATTCGATGTGCATCACCGACTACAAGGGACTCCGGGACTTCGGCTTTCTCGTCGGCTCCGGGATCCTGCTGTGCACCGTGGCGATCCTGTTCCTGATGCCGGCGATGATCACCTACAACGAGGGACGCGCCCGCAACCGCGACAAACCGCGCCGGCTCTACCTGCACTCGTTCGGGCTGGAGCGCGCCATCCGCTGGAGCACCCGTCACCCGTGGCCGGTGGTCGCCGGTTCGGTCCTGGTCACCCTGGCGATGGGGGGGTTCGCGCTGCGGCTGGAGTTCAGCGACAACGTGCAGGACCTGCGGTCACCGCGCAATCGGGGCATCCTGATGCAGGAGACGATCGCGCAGAAATTCGGCGCCGCCTTCAGCCCGATGATGGTGGTGAGCCGCGGACCGGATCTCGACACCGCCCTCGACCGCAACCGCGAGGCCAACCGGCGGCTCGACGCGTTCGTCGCCGACGGCACGCTGCAGGGGTACGAGTCGATCTTCTCCTACGTGCCGGCGCGCCAGGATCAGCAGGAAGTCATCGCCACGCTGCAGCGGGGCGCCTGGAACGATTTCGATGTGCGGCGCATCGAGCGGACCTTCAGGGCCGCGTTGCGGGCCAACGGCTTCCGCGAGGAGATCTACGACCCGTTCCTGAAGTCGCTGCCGGCGACCCTGGCGCCCGGCCGCCCGGTAACCATCCAGGACCTGCAGGCGGCCGGTCTGGACCGCTTCGTCAGCCGGTACCTGAAGCAGGGAGCCGACGGCTGGACCGCCGTCACCTATGTCTTTCCGGCCGACCCCAAGGCCAAGCGACACGCGCCTGCAGCCGTGGTGCGGGCCCTCGACACGCCCGGTGACGGCATCGAGATCACCGGCGTCAACATCGTCAGCACCGAGCTGCGACGGATCTTCAAGCGCGACGCGCGACGGGCGATCATCCTGGGGCTGGCGGTCGTCACCCTCCTGCTGTGGCTCGACTTCAGGAGCCTGCGCCTGACCACCCTGGCGATGATCCAGCTCCTGACCGGCGTCATCTGGATGCTCGGCGGGATGGCGCTGCTGGGGATGAAGGTCAACTTCATCAACGCCTTCGTGACCACGATGATCCTGGGCGTCGGCATCGACTACGGCATCCACATCATCCACCGGATCCACGAGGAAGGGCTCAGCAACCCGGCCGGCCTGATGGAGACCGGCAAGGCGGTGGTGATGGCGGCGCTGACCAACGTCGGCGGGTTCGGCGTCATCGGGCTGTCGAACTACCCCGGGCTGCAGTCGATGGGCCTGGTCTGCGTGCTGGGTTCGGTCACCTGCCTGATCACCGCGCTGACCACCCTGCCGGCGCTGATGATCGTGACGCGGGCCCGCGCCTCGAAGTCCTAGAGCGCCTGCTGAAGAAACCAACGGCCGTCAAAAGGAGTTCCGGCGCGGCCTCATCCCCGGCATCCCCCTTGGCTGGATCCAGAATCGCGGCGCGCTGACGTCGGAAGGAACAACATCTCTTGGCTCACTTCGGCGAGGTGGCGGACCACACAACATTACCCTTCTCATCATAAATTGCGATACTGGATGGAATTCTTCGGTTCAGGTCGCCGGTTCCCTTGAGCCACGCGTCTTGATAGCCAAACACCGCTCTTGTCTTGCCCTTTTCGTCGGTAAGGATGAGGTGCGGTGATTCATTCATGAACCACAGGACAGCCGCTCGCTTCCCATCCCCATCGATGAGTTGGAGAACTGGATCTCCGCCCTGTACGCCCAGGCTGGCCTTCGTCACATGATTATGAACAATGTCGATCGAGGGGCCACCAAATCCGCCCGCGCTCAGAACAACCTCTTCTTGTCCTTTCACATCGACCAACTTTAATCGGACGGGCTGTAGCTCGCTGTTTGTGTCACGGGAAGCAGCAAGGGATGCCCTTACGTGTCCTGCGTCGTCCACCAAGAACAGCTGCCGCGCGCGAAGGGAGTTAAATTCTCCATCTACGACATCATCGGCCCGAACCGGTGCTTGGGTGCCAGCGCCAGCGACCGCCCCTACACCCCAGATCCATGCGCCCGACCACGCCAATCCGGCCATCAGCACAAGCCCAATCGCAAAGGCAAGCCCAATTGCAAGGGAGCGTATGGTTGATACCACTCTCTCAAGGTTCCTAACTCTCAACGCGATCGCAACCACATCGACCCCTTCCACTGATCGCCCTCTATCAGGCTCTGCCGTGTCCTCCTTCATGCCATCCTCCCTCTAGTCCGAATCAAGATTCCCTGAGTGCTCATGGTTGAAACTCACGGCGCAGCGCGTACCGCGCGTTTTCCTCGCGCGAGTGGTTGGGCGAGATGAGCCTGACACTCCCTTGCACGCAGACAGCCCCGCCCATTGGACATCAGGTTCCAGCCACCGCCTCCACCGATGAATGGGCCAGCCAACATGTTCCCCGTTTTCATGGTGGTGGCCCGGTCCAAGGTAGCACCGACGATCTAGCTGGTAGCGCTTAGGCCAAGCATCTTCAATAGCCTATTAGACTTCTTCATCGGGAGGGTGGACAAACGCTCGACGCAGAAATTGGAAGGCGTGGACAGCGCTCAGGCGGCGCGACGCCCCTTGACGTAGAGCAGCCAGCCGGCCAGCAGCAGCAGGGCACAACCGCCGAGGATCTTGCCGGCGAACGCCGCGGGGCTCGCCCCCTCCGGGGCCTGGAACGCGAAGGCGATGGCGACCGCCGTCGTCAGGAACCCGACCAGACCCACCAGCCTGTTCCCCATCCAGCCGCCGGGCACCGCGATCACGCCCTCGGAAGCCGCCGGTTGCGGCGGGCCGAGCCGCAGCAGCGCCGCGAACAGGTACAGGTAGGGGATGAAATAGACGACGATGGTGAAGTCGGCCAGGAAGAGATACGCCTCCTCGACGCTGACGCCCCAGAAGCCGACGAGGATCAGCAGGCTGGAGACGCCGCCGGTCACCAGCAAAGCGACGTAGGGCGATCCGTGCCGCGGGTGGAGGCGTCCGAACACCGGCGGCAGGTAGCGGTCGATGCCGGCGACGAACGGCATGCGCGACGCGCCGGCGAGCCAGGCGCTGACACCGCCGATCCCGCCCAGGGCGATCGACAGCGCCGAGACGGCCGCCAGGGACCCGAACCCCATCTTCTCCTGCACCGCGGCGATGGCGGCGCCGACACCGCTCAGGATGCCGATCGAACCCTGCGGGATCGCGACCAGGAGCGCCGTCGTCCCGAGAACGTAGATCAGCGTGATGATCACCCCCGAGATCAGGACGGCGCGCGGCACGTTGCGGCGCGGGTCGACGATCTCCTCGCTCATCATCGACCCGACCTCGAGCCCGGAGAAGGCGAAGCATATCTGGGCGAAGAAGGCGATCGTCCCGAACCCCCAGACCGGGGACAGCGCCGCGGCGCTGAACGGCGTGGCCGACCCGTGGCGCAGCAGCGCCCAGGCACCGAGGCCGATCAAGATCATTGCCGGGAACCAGGTCCCGACCGCCCCGAGGTTGTTGAGCCAGCGGCCGTAGCGCAGCCCGCGGACGTTCATCCAGATGATGACCCAGAACAAACTGAACGACAGCAGCGCCATGAACACGACGTTGTGTTCGAGGTGCGCGAACTTCGCGCCGGCCATGAAGATCAGATTGCCGACCGTGAAGATCAGCAGGTGCGGGAAGTAGATCAGGTTATTGGTCCACAGGCACCAGCCGGCGATGAACCCGTGCCCGTCACCGAAGGCGCGCTTGGTCCAGACGTAGATCCCGCCCTCCTGGGGATAGCGGGTGGTCAGGTCGATGACCGCGAGACCGGAGGGGACGAAAAAGCAGAGGAAGGCCAGGATCCAGAGCGGCAGCGAGGCGTAGCCCCCCTCGCGCGCCGAGGTCAGCCACCACCGCAGTCCGGTGATGGCGACGACGTTGAGGAGGACCAGGTCCCACAGCCGGAGTTCCCGGCGCAGATTGCTCATGGCACGCTCACAGCCTCCCTCCAGGCTGGCGCGTGAAGCAGCCGTCCGTCAGGTTTCGAGTCCGGCGATTTTCCGGCGCGCGGTGCGGACCAGGATCCAGCACAGGACACCGAACGCGGCGATCGCCACCAGGTCGCCGAGACCGCCCTGCAGCGCCGGCACGATATCGGTAATCTTTTCGCGCAGGTCGATGGCGTCCTTCAGGTAGGCATCGCCCCATGGGATCACCGTCAGCCCGGCGATCAGCACCCCGCCGACCGATCCGCCGGCTACCAAGCCGGTGCTGTAAAGCATCCCGGACGAGACTTCCGATTCCTCCCTGCGGCGGCTCAACTTCTCGGCCACCAGACGCATCATGCCACCGACGAAGATCGGCATCGTCGTGGACAGTGGCAGGTAGGCGCCGACCGCCCAGGCGAGCGCCGAGACTCCCATCACCTGGACCATCACGGCGAGCGCCGCGCCGACGAACACGAACCCCCACTGGAGGTTGCCGCCAAGGATCCCCTGGACGATGGTGGCGATGAGTGTCGGCTGGGGCGCCGGCAGTTTGTCCGACCCGATCGGGCCGTAGCCGCTGTGGTGCAGCAGGAAGAGGGTCCCGCCGATGGCGAACACCGAGGCGAGGACGCCGATCACCAGCCCCACCTGCTGCAGCCAGGGGGTGGCCCCGACGATGTAGCCGGTCTTGAGGTCCTGCGACGTGGCGCCGCCATTGGCGGCGGCGATGCAGACGATGGCACCGACGACGATCGCCGCCGACTGATACGGGTCGCCGCTCCAGCCGAGCCCCAAGAAGAACACGCAGGTCCCCATGATGGTGGCGATGGTCATGCCCGAGATCGGGTTGCTGGTGGACCCGATCAGCCCGACGATGCGCGACGACACGGTCACGAAGAAAAACCCGAAGGCGATGATCAGGACCGCGAGCAGCAGGCTTCCCGGGAAGCGGGTCGGCAGGCCCGGCATGAACAGCGCGATGATCAGGGCCAGGGCGATCGATCCGACCACGACGATGTGGATCGGAATGTCGCGCTCGGTCCGCCGTGCCCCGCCCGCCGCGCCCGCGCCGCTGCGCAGGCTCTTGACGCTGCCGGCGAACGCATTCCAGATGGAAGGGAGCGAACGTGTCAGGGACATCAGCCCCGCCATGGTCACGGCGCCGGCGCCGATGAGACGGACGTAACCGCGGTAGAACTGATCGTTCATCCCGTGCGTGTCGATCCAGGTCTGCGTGAAGCCGAGCGACCTGAGCTGGCCGTGCAGCTGCTCTTCGGACACGAACAGCGACAGGAGCGGCGTGATCGCCATCCAGCCCAGGATGCTGCCGGAGACCATCCAGCCGGCGACCTTGGGGCCGATGATGTAGCCGACCCCGAGGTACTCCGGGGTGATTTCGGCGTTCACCGTGGCGTTCGGATAGGCCGCGGTCTTCGAGGTGACGTACGACGGGATCTCCTTGAAGAAGCCGAGGACACTGTTGCAGGCCTTGTAGATCATCGCCGCCCACAGGCCGCCGAAGACCAGCTTCGCCATCTGGCCACCGCGCTCGCCCGCCACCAGCACCTCGGCGCAGGCGGTCCCTTCCGGGTACGGCAGGACACCGTGCTCCTGCACGATGAGCGCCCGCCGCAGCGGCACCATCATCAGGACGCCGAGCATGCCGCCGGCCATCGACAGCATCAGGATCGGCCAGTAGCGGAAGAAGCGATCGCCGCCCGCCCCCATTGACAGGAATAGAAACGCCGGGACGGTGAACGCGACGCCGGCCGCCACCGACTCGCCTGCCGATCCGATCGTCTGGACGATGTTGTTCTCGAGGATGGTCGAGCCGATCCTCTTGAAGACGGCGATCGCCAGGACGGCGATCGGGATCGAGGCGCTGACCGTCACGCCGGCGCGCAGCGCCAGGTAGACAGTCGCCGCGCCGAACAGCACGGCGAAGAAGGCGCCCAGCAGGACCGCCTTGGGGGTGAACTCCTGGACGTGGGCCTCGTCCGCGACGAAGGGCTTGAACGCCTTCGCGGGCCCGCCGCCTCCATGGTGCGTCTCGGTGTGCATCCCGGTGCCTCCTCGTCGCCAATCCGCCCGGTCGGGCCCGCACCGGGCACTTCGAGGTGGTGCGCGTGGGTCGGCGGACTCTACCTCACGCCCCTGGGGGTGTCAACGCCGCGGCGTGGACGATTTTGGGACGCACTGCGCGGGCTGGTGCAAGCGCGGCACACTCCCCGGAAGACCACCTGGGCCTCCTCGGCCCGGCCGATCCGGGCGGGGAGATCCAGGCAGGGCTTCCGGCCCCGGGCGCAGGGGACGTCGAACACCCGATCGCAGCGGCGGCAGACGAAATGGTGGTGCCACTCCCCCGCGGCTTCGTACAGCGCCCGACCCGGACCGGCGTCGGCCCGCATGACCAGGCCGGCCTCCTGCAGGACCACGAGGCCGTTGTACACCGACATCCGGGAGATCGTCTCTCCCTCCCTCCGCAAATCGGCGGTCAGGTCGTCGGCCGAACGATGGCCGCCGAGATCGCGCAAGCGACGATAGAGGGCGAGGCGGGGGCGGGTCAGCCGAAAGCCGGCCCGCCGCAGACGACCGGTGACCTCGTCGTCGCTCAGGCCTGCTGCGCCCGGAGCATCCACGCCTGTTTCTCCAGCCCCTCGACGACGCCGATGATCAAGTCCTGGGTGATCGGATCCTGGTCGCCCAGGACGCCGACCCGGCCGCGCAGGCGGGCCGCCACCGACTCGAGACGCTTGGTGATCAAGGCCACCGCCTCACGGTCGGCGATCAACCCGGCCGGCAGGTCCTCGACCCGGGACGTCGAGGCGACGGTCGACAGACGGCCGTCGGCGGCAACTCCGAGAGCGAGCATCCGCTCGGCGACGTCGTCGTAATAGCCGCGCAGCGCATCGGTGAGAGCGTCGAACTGGGCGTGCAGCGGCTGAAAGAATGGCCCCCGGACGTTCCAGTGGGCCTGCTTGGTCTGCAGAGATAGGGCGATCAGATCGACGAGCATCGGCTGGAGCTCGGCGGCCGTCGGGCGCGCCGCCGGGGACAGGTGAATCGGCTGGTCCATGGCGTTCCTCCTTGTTTGGACATGTTCAAAATAGACCACAGCTTGGATAATGTCAATATAATCGCCCGCCCCACGGGGGCCCCGCGGGCGCGGCTTGACGGCCTACCCCGCCGGGCTCCTAGAATGCGCCCGGCCCCGGGAGCACGAGGCGGATCGGGGTCGGGAACACGGCGCGGCGCGGGGCCGCCGGGGGTGTCGATGGATCCGGACGGCACGTTGCGCCCGTTGGGGGTGGTCCTTCTCGGGTGCCTGATGGCGGCCGGCGCGGCCTGCCGGGAGGAGAACAGGACGATGTCGCACCAGGCGCAGGGCGACGCCGACAACCGCCCCTACCTGCTGGAGACCATCGGCGAGTTCGCCATCGCCCGGGTCTACGCGGACGGATTCGAGGACCTGCCGCCGAAGCAACGGGTGCTGGCCTACTACCTGTCACGGGCGGCGATCGCCGGGCGGGACATCTACTATGACCAGATGGGCCGCGACAATCTCGAGGTGCGCGACCTGCTGGAGGAGATCCTGACCCACCCGCGCGAGGTCGCTCCCGAGGTCCGCGGGACCCTGCTCCGCTACCTGAAGCTGTTCTGGATCAACAACGGCAACCACAACGAGCGGACGCGCCGCAAATTCGTCCCGGAGTTCAGCTTCGAACAGCTGCAGGGGGCCGCCTCGGCGGCGGGGCGCACCGGGGCGGGCTTCGCCCTCGGACTTGGCGAGACGCTGCCGTCGAAGCTCGCCCGCCTGCGGGCGGTGATCTTCGATCCGGAGTTCGAGCCGCTCTCCACCTGCAAGACCCCGCCTCCCGGACGCGACCTCCTGACCTGCAGCAGTGTCAACTTCTACGAGGGCCTCACGTTGTCGGAGGTCGAGGCGTTCCGCGAGTCGTACCCGCTCAATTCGCGCCTGGCGCGAGGCAACGGCGGGATGACCGAGGAGGTGTATCGCGCCGGGCGCGGGGCGGCGCCGGGGAAAGCGGCGGTCCCCGCCGGCCGCTACGCCATGCAACTCAAGACGGTCGTCGGGTTCCTGGAGAAGGCGCGGGTCCACGCCGAACCGGGGCAGTCGGCGGTCCTGGCCGAGCTGATCGAATATTTCGCGACCGGCGACCCGGAAGCCTTCCGGCGCTACAACATCGCCTGGGTGCACGACGAGGGGCCGATCGACACGATCAACGGCTTCATCGAGACCTACAAGGACCCGCGCGGACAGAAGGGTTCGTACGAAGGCGTCGTCCACTTCGTCAACCGGCCGATGAACCGGACGCAGAAGGCGATCGCCGACCTGGCGCAGCACTTCGAGGACCACGCCCCCTGGGACGATCGCTACAAGCGCCGCGGCTTCAACATCCCGGTCGCCAACGCCGTCAACGTGATCGCGGCAATCGGGGACGGTGGGCCGATGCCGGCGATCGGCGTCAACCTCCCCAACGAGGAAGCGATCCGCGAGCGTCACGGCAACAAGAGCGTGTCGTTCGTGAACATCATGGACGCGGGCCATCGCGCCACGCACGTCTCGACCGTGGACGAGTTCTTCCTGCCGGAGGATCGCCGGCTGCAGATGGAGCACGGCGCCGACATCGGCCTGCTGACGACCGCCTTGCACGAGATCCTGGGGCACGCCTCCGGCAAGGTCAGCGACACGCTCAAGGGGGATCCGCGCGATCACTTGCGCGAGCACTACTCCGCCCTCGAGGAGGCGCGCGCCGAACTGGTGGCGCTGCACACGCTGTTCGATCCCGCCCTGCGCGCCGCCGGCGTCGTCGCCTCGGAGGAGGTCGCCGAGGCCGCCTATCGCGACTACGCCACCCACGATCTCTACATGCTGCGGCGGATGCGCGACGGGGATCTGATCGAGGACGACCACATGCGGGCGACCCACCTGATCGTCGACTGGCTGAAGGACGTCACCGGCGCCGTCGATCAGGTCCGCCGCGACGGCCGGACCTACATGCGGGTGACCGACATCGGCGCCATGCGGCGGGGCGTCGCGACCCTGCTCGCCGAGGTGCAGCGGATCAAGAGCGAGGGAGACTTCGCCGCGGCCCGCGCCCTGATGGAGCGCCACGCGGTGCGCTTCGACCCGGCGCTGCGCGACGAGGTGGTGGCCCGGGCCGATCGGGCCGGTATCCCCTCCTACATCGCTTTCGTCATGCCCGACATCGTCCCGGTCCGGGACGCCGCCGGTGAGGTGGTGGACGCCCGCCTCGAGTTCACCTCGGACTTCGCCCTGCAGATGTTGAAGTACTCGGGCCGGCACCCGCTGGAGCCGGCAGCCCGTTGAGGATTCGGTCCTGTGCGATCAGGCGTTCGGTGTCTGCGGTGTGGCGGTCACCGGGACCGCGACGGGGCTCCGTGTCCCGGACATCTTCAGCATCAGCCGGAACATCAGTGACAGCGCCAGGGCGCTGATCCCCAGGCCAAACATCACACACAGGAATATGACGAGGAACAGCAGGAACATGTCCATTAGAGCGTCATCCCCTCCGCTGTCACGACAACGGGGGTGGCTGGGCCGCCACCCCCGTGTTCGTGCGACGCGCGACGCGCGCAAGGCTAATATAGCCGCCACGCTCCGTCAAGCAACTCCCTCCGGCAACGGACTTCGGGTCGAGGCGTCGGTCAGCGGACTTCGCTTTTCAGCAGCTTCCCGGTCGTGAAGCGGACCACGCGGCGGGCCGGGATGGCGATCGGCTCACCGGTCTGAGGGTTGCGCCCGGTGCGCGCCTTGCGGCGTCCGACGGTGAAGGTGCCAAAGCCGACGAGGCTGGCACGCTCGCCCCGCTTGAGCCCCCTCAGAATGTGATCCAGAAATGAATCGATGACCCTTGCCGCCTGCACCTTTGTAATCCGGTTGTCGCGGGCGACACGGTTGGTGAGTTCGGCCTTGTTCATGACCCCACCTCCTGCGGCCCCGATGCTCTCGGGGTTTGGACTGACGGGCATGTTTGACCCGCTTATAGCACCGGGGGACAGGCCTGTCAATTGGCGCCCTGAGCGCACATATAATGATGCCGCCCCGATCGGGTCGGGGCCCAAAGACATGGCCGACCTCATCCAGATCGAACCGCCGCGCTCCCGGCAGGGGCCTTCGGGCCCCGCACCGAAGAGTCTGCTCAAGACACTCGCCCACCGGGTCGGCCGGGCGATCCAGGACTTCGGGCTGATCGAAGAGGGCGACCGGATCCTCTGCGCCATGTCGGGCGGCAAGGACTCGTACGCCATGCTGGATGTGCTCGAGCATCTGCGCCGCCGCGCCCCGGTGCGCTTCCAGCTTGTGGCGGTCACCGTCGACCAGGGGTATCGCGGGTTCCGGGCCGACGTGCTCGAGCGCTATTTCCAGGAGCACCGGTTCGAACATCACATCGAGCGGACCAACATCGCCGAGGTGATCGACGACACCATGCCGTACGGCAACACCCAGTGTTCGATGTGCGCGCGGCTGCGCCGGGGTGTCCTCTACCGGCTCGCGCCGCAGCTCGGCTGCAACAAGATCGCCCTGGGGCATCATGCCGACGACCTGATCGAGACCCTGTTGATGAGCCAGTTCTTCAACGGTGAAATCTGCTCCATGCCGCCGATCCTCAGAGCCAACGACGGACTCAACACGGTGATCCGGCCGCTGTGCTACGTCTGGGAGGATCAGATCATCCGCTTCACCGCCGAACGCCGCTTCCCGGTCATCGGCTGCGCCTGCCCGGTCTGCGGCGACAACTCGCTCATGCGCCGGCGCATGAAGACCCTCCTCGGGCGACTGGAAGCCGATCACGCGGGGATCAAGAACTCGATGCTGAGAGCCCTCTCGAACGTGCGGTCCGGCCACCTGCTCGATCGGCGCTGGCTGGGAGCGGCGGGGGTGCGGGAAGCCGGGCCGAAGGATTCCGGGGT
Organism: Acidobacteriota bacterium; assembly: GCA_031394595.1. Classification (GTDB taxonomy): domain Bacteria; phylum Acidobacteriota; class Polarisedimenticolia; order Gp22-AA2; family Gp22-AA2; genus JANNTZ01. The sequence continues at coordinate 5,796 of JANNTZ010000415.1, read as the reverse complement.
GGATGTGGCGGGCGTGGCGGGAGGCGGAAAAATTAAAAGGGGCGGTGGTCACGCCCACCGCCCCGTCACGAGCGGGATCGCCCGCTCATGGGAGGGAGCAAAGTAATCGGTCGCTGTCAGTTGGACGGCCGGCTCGCCGCGGGCCGTACGCCCTCGACTTCCAGCGACCGTTTTGGTACCAATTTCCGTTCCTGGTACTCTAAGTCACTGACTTGCTATTGCGCCATAACTCTACGACCAAAATTGTAATTGTCAACGGAAAAATATCAATCCGGGTCAAACAGGCCCAAGGGAACAGTTATCCCGGGTAATCAAACAGCCGGCCGGACATTGTCCCGGAATGGTGACGTTGTGATACAAGCAATCGCAGTCCTTATTATGAAACTCACAATCTGCCCCTTTTGCACCTGCACCAGAGGCCTGTCCGGGTATTCCGTTTGGCCGCGCGGATGATCGGCCGGGCGCTGCGCGAGGGGTTTGTCGGTTCGGCGAGACGGTTCCGCGTCACCTTGCTGATCTACGTTCTGAACTTCGCGACCGCCCTGCTGGTCGCGGCGCCGATGGCGACGCTGATCGATGAGGCCCTCGGCCGGAGCGCCGCCGCCCGGGGACTCGAGACGCACTTCAGTCTTGAAGTCCTGGTCGATCTGCTGGCATCGCGTGCACCCGGGTTCGATGCGCAGTTCACCCTGGTGGGGCTGGCCGCCGCGGCCTACATCCTGCTCTCCGCTGTGATCACGGGCGGGATCATCGACACGCTGAACTCCCCGCCCCGGTCCCCGTTCCTGCCGCGCTTCTTCGGCGGCGCCGGCCGCCTGGCGTTCCGCTACCTCCGCCTGCTCCTGTATCTCGCGGTCGTCCTGGTCGGGATCGCCGCCCTGGGGCGCGGTCTGGATCAGCTGATCACCATCGGCTTCGATCAGACGACGCAGGAGACAGCGGTCTTCTGGGCGATGCGTGGCAAGCAGGTGCTGGTGCTGTTTCTCCTCCTGGGCACCGCCGCGGTGTTCGATCTCGCCCGCATCCTGACGGCCGTCGAAGATCGCACCCACATGATCGGCGCCCTGCTGACCGCCTCGAACTTCGTCGCCCGGCACCTGGTCGCCGTCCTGACGATCTCCACCACGCTGCTGATCCTCGGGGTCGCCGTCTTCGCGCCCTACGCCTTGGTCACGCGCCACTTGCCGGGGGGGACCCTGTTCGTGCCGTTGCTCTTCGCCCAGCAGGCGGTGGTGATCGTCCGGCACTGGATCCGAATCTCGGCCTTCGGATCGCTGCTGTCCTACTACCGGCTGGCGACCGGCGGCGCCACCGGGATGACCCCGGCCGCCGTGGAGGAGGTCTCCCCCGCGGTCACGGACCCGAAGGAAGGCGGAGGAATGAGGCGCCGGCTCCAGCCGGCCGGCGTCCTGACCATCCTGATCGCCGCGGCGGCGATCGCCTTGCCGATGACCCGACCATTCACCGCCGCAGCGCAGGACTCCCCGGCCGCGCCCGCTCCGAAGCCGGGCGGGCCCGGCAGGGGGCCGCTCGCGCCGGCGGGGGTCGGCCCGCTCAGCCGCCGGGTCGTGGACTACCGGATCGAGGCGGTGCTCGATCCGGATCGGCACGCGGTCGCCGGCCGTGCCACCATCGACTACCGCAACGATGCCGCCCGACCGATGAGCGACGTGCAGTTGCACCTATACATGAACGCCTTCTCGAACGACCGCAGCCTCTGGATGCGGTCGCTTCCATGGAACGACGAGACCTTCCGCCCCAAGATCGATCGGCTCCTCGCCGAGGGGTCCTGGGGTTCGATCCAGGTCCGGTCGCTGCGGGCCGGTGGCATCGACCTGACCGCCGCCGCCCGGGTCGACGAGACCGTCCTGGTCGCCCCGCTCCCCTCCCCGGTCCTGCCCGGGCGGTCGATCCGCCTGGAGATCGAATGGGAGACGGTGCTGCCGCGCACCTTCCATCGGACCGGCCGGTGGGGGGATCACTACGACGTAATGCAGTGGTACCCCAAACCGGGCGTCTGGACCGATGCCGGCTGGAAGATGTACCCGTTCTCGCGTTACACGGAGTTCTTCGCCGATTACGGCACCTTCGAGGTGGCGATCACCACGCCGGCCCGCTTCCATGTCGAGGCCACCGGCATCCCCGACGCCTCCCGCGATCATCCGGACGGCACGCGCACCGTCACCTGGAGGGCGGCGGACGTCCATGACTTCGCCTGGATAGCCGACGCCCATGCGGAGGTGGCGCGGCAAATCGTCGGCGACGGCCCGTATGCTTCCAGCCCCGTCGAAGTGATCTACTTCCATCAGCCGGCGCACCGACGGATGGCGCCACGGGTCCTCGCGGCGGCGCGTCATGGCCTCCTCTATTACGGGGAGAAGTTCATGCCCTACCCGTACCCGCGCCTCGTCATCGACGACCTGCCGATGGGCCTGAGGGGCGGGATGGAATACCCGATGCTGTTCACCATTTCGGTCGCCGGGTTCGTTCCCGCGTCCTACGCCGCGCCCGAGGAGCTGACGCTGCACGAGTTCGGCCATCAATATTGGTATGGCATCGTCGCCACCAACGAATTCGAGGAGGCCTGGCTGGACGAGGGGGTCAACACGTACGTAACCGGCCGGGCGATCGAGGCGCTGCGACCGGCGCCCGCCGGCAGGACGATCGATGGCCTGTTCCACTACGCCGCGGCGCGGGTCATCAACGAGGGACTGGAGCTGCGGCTGCCGGGGGCGACGATCGATCTCGACAGGCTCTTCGGTTTCGGGGTCACGCCGCTCAAACCGCACACCGACGGGTTCGTCGGCTACCCGTTGTCGCCTTTCGATCTGCGGGTCCCGGGGTTCCACGATGCCCTGCTGCAGTCGTCACGCGTCGATTACGGCGCGGTGGCGCGGGACGATGCGCTGACGACCCCGTCGTGGGGCTTCCTGCCCGGATCCTACGCCGGCACTGTCTACGACAAGACCCACGTGGTCCTGGAGACCCTGGCCCGGCTGATTGGACACGAGACTCTCGACGCAGCGCTTGCCGACTATGTCCGCCGGCACCGCTTCTCGCACCCGACCCGCGGGGACCTCGTCGCCGCCATCCGCGAAGCGGCCGCGACCACGCGTCCGGGTCTCGACCTCACGCCCTGGATCGAAGTCCTCGTGAACGGCACCGGGCGGGTGGACTACGCGGTCACCGCGCTCCGGAGCCGGCCGCTCGCGCCGGCGCGCGGTCTGCTGCCCGCCGATCGCGCCGGCCGGCCGCCCGCCGACCAGCGTTTCCCGCCGGCATCGCCGGTGGACGGCAACTCGAGCCCCGGACCGACGCCGGCCGAGCTCCATGAAACTGAAGTGATCGTCCGGAGGCTCGGCGATGCGATTCTGCCGGTCGACATCCTGGTTCGTTTCCAGGACGGCCACGAGGTGCGCGAGACCTGGGATGGGCGCGCGACCTGGTGGCGCAGGACCTTCGAGCGACCGGCGCGTGCCGAACTCGCCCTCGTTGACCCGGACGGCATTCTGGCCGTCGATCTCGATCGCACCAACAATGGCCGGCTTCTCGAAGCCGACCGGCGGCCGGTGCTCCGCCTGGCGCAGCAGTGGCTGTTCTGGATCCAGAACTACCTGCACCTGGCCGCCAGTCTCGTTTAGTTATTGCTCGAAGCGAACGATCGTGGAGGCTTCGATCGCCGGACTCGTCGCAACCGCGCCGGCACGATCCGGCAGCACCGCGCGTACCGTGTAGCGGCCGGCGCCGGGGACCGGCCCGACGCGGAACTCGCGCGCCAGGATCTCTCCCACCGCCAGGTCGACGATCGTGTCCGCCAGATCGCCCAGCAGGTCGTCGGTGACTGGACCGGTCGCCGCTCCGGTCGGTGCCCGACTGGCCGGGGCCGGTCGCGGCGGCGGGCTTGACTTGCCGCGGCGGGCCGCGGAGAGTGGCGGCGGGGCGGGATCGACGACGACCGGTGCGATCTCGATCAGCGCTTCCAACCCCGGCGCCAGGGCCACCCGCCGATCCGTGGCGTTCTGCACCAGAAGCCGGCACGCCAGCGTCTCGGTCACCCGGGGAGAATCGTCGCTCTGGCAGACCACCCCGGCGGTCAGGTCGCCGGCGGCGCGCAGCAGCGCTTCGCGCAGCACCGCTGCAGCCGGCAGACCGATGATCGCCAGCTGCCGCAACGCCTCGATCCGGAGCACCGGCGAGGCCGACGCCAGCCCGGCCCGCGCCTCCGCGATCCCCGCCTCCACCCAGAGCGCGCGCGGCTCGTCCCGGTGATCGGCGTACCAGAGGCGCCAGCTCTGCACTGTGGCCGCCCGGACTGGATCGGGAGCCGACGCGTCGCACCCGAACGCGCGGCCAGTGACCGCCCGCAGGGCGCGCGTGGCGATCTCGCCGATGGTGCGGGGACGATCCCCGTCGACCACCCGGCGGGGATCCCCGCTGTGGTCGATCAGGAAGGGCACCATTCCGCCGATTCGCCGGCGCTGCACCACCTGCGCCAGCGCCATGACCACCCAGGGGCTGCGGTCGTGCTGGAACGGGGCATAGTCGGCGAACGCGACGCACCCGAGATCATCCATCCCCCGCACCGCGTTCTCGCGCAGCCGAACATCACGATCGACCGAGAATGCCGCCAGGGATCCACAGACGTCGTCGCGATCGCGCCCCAGATCGCGCAGACGCGTCGCGCGGACCGCTGCGTCCTCCTCGGCGAGAACCGCGCTCCACCCGGGATCGGGCGACTGCACGGGCGTTGCGTCGGTCCGCGCATCGCGGGCGGCGGTGCACGCGATCAGAACGAAGATCGCCACCAGGGCCGCGCGTGTCATCGATGTCAAGTGCCGCAGTCTCACACAGTCTCTCCGGTCTCACGAGCATTTCTGGCGCCGGCGACTTGCAGCCTCGCGCGGGTCGTCACTATATATAGAGCCGGGAGCGCGCGACACAAGATCGATCGCGTCACTCGAACAGATGACGTCCTTGACGCTCCCCGGACCGTGTGTTAGATTCCGGCGCACCCGGACGCAGCTCGGTCTGAATGGTTTTTTCGAGGGAGCGTGGCTCCCCTTTTTCTATTCCAACGTTCGCGTCGCGATGCTGCGACACCGGTTGCGGCGCGACAGGCCAAGGTTCCACCCGGGATCGCTCCGGGGTTTCCAAGGAGGTCTCCGCATGTGGGATAAGAGAGACGCAGCAGGTCGTCCGTTGGATCCGACGGTCAGCCCGACGCAGACATCCGACCCGGGTCGGTCGGGGCGCATGGTCAACATCAACATCGGACCGTCCATCCAGATCAAGGGCGAACTTCAGGGTGACGAAGACCTGACTATCGACGGACGGGTGGAAGGGAAGATCGAACTGCGCGACCACAACCTGACGATCGGCGCGAACGGCAAGATCAAGGCCGATCTCTATGCCAAGACCATTGTGATTGCGGGCGACGTGGTCGGCAGCGCCTACGCCGCCGAGCGTGTCGAACTGGCGCCGACCGGTCGTTTGACCGGCGACATCCATTCGCCGCGCATCACCATCGCCGATGGCGCCCACTTCAAGGGCAGCGTCGACATGGAGCGTGCCGGCGACGCCACGCGCCGCCCCGCCCCGGCCAAGACCGAGGACCTGCGGCGCATCACCGAGGCGAAGGACGACTCCGCCACGCGGGCTCCCCGGGTCTAGCCCGATCGGCGGCGGGCCCACCCCGGCCGCAACCGGGGCCGGCCGTGCGCCACCGCCACGCCACCAAGCTCCACCACCAACGCGGGGGGGGCGCCCACCGATCGACCGGCGGGACCGCCCGCCGCG
>JANNTZ010000385.1:0-2140 GCA_031394595.1 Acidobacteriota bacterium | reverse complement strand
CGTTCTTGAACTTGGCGGCGGCGTTCATTTCGCCATCCGCGTCGAACTCGAATATTCACGCGAGGAAGCTGTCGAGGAACCAGACGTCGCCCAGCGCCAGAAGGGTCGTCAGGTCACACGCGGATCGCGACTACCGGTCGGGACGGTAGTCCTTGCCGCTGTCGGGTACGGCCGCCAGGACTTTGGCGGTCGTCTTCCCCTCGTTCTCGAGCATGCCGGCGTAATGTTCCGTCAGAAACTTGGCTTGGTCTGCATTCATGGGACCTCCTCGGTTGGGGCGGACCTGAAGGTCCGCCTCTACATCATCGGGTGAGTTTACGGTATTTGATCCGGTGCGGCGTGTCGGCTTCGGCGCCCAGGCGGCGCCTCCGGTCGGCTTCGTAGTCCTGGTAGTTGCCCTCGAACCACACTACGCGGCTGTCGCCCTCGAACGCGAGCATGTGCGTGGCGATACGGTCGAGGAACCACCGGTCGTGGCTGATGACCACCGCGCAGCCCGCGTAGTTGACAAGCGCTTCTTCGAGCGCGCGCAAGGTGTCGACGTCGAGGTCGTTGGTCGGCTCGTCGAGGAGCAGCAGGTTCGACCCGCGCTGGAGCAGCTTGGCCAGGTGGAGCCGGTTCCGCTCGCCGCCCGACAGCGTGCCGACCTTGCGCTGCTGCTGCGCGCCCTTGAAGTTGAACCAGGACACGTAGGCCCGCGACGCCACGGGGCGCTTCCCCACCTGCAGCTCGTCCAGGCCGCCCGAGATCTCTTCCCAGACGTTCTTGTTGGGGTTCAGCGCGTCGCGGCTCTGGTCCACGTACCCGACCTGCACCGTGTCGCCCAGCCGCAGCGTCCCGTCATCCGGTTTTTCCTGTCCCGTGATCATGCGGAAGAGCGTCGTCTTTCCCGCCCCGTTCGGCCCGATGACGCCGACGATGCCGCCGCGTGGCAGTGTGAAGGTGAGATCGTCCATCAGCAGGAGATCGCCGTAGGCCTTCCGGACGCCGCGGGCCTCGACCACCAGGTCGCCCAGGCGCTGACCCGGCGGAATGTAGATCTCCACCTGTTCGAGCTTCTCAGCCGTGTCCTGGTTGAGCAGCGCTTCGTACGAGTTGAGGCGCGCCTTCCCCTTGGACTGGCGCGCGCGCGGCGACATGCGGATCCATTCGAGCTCGCGCTCGAGCGTCTTCTGGCGTTTGCTCTCGGTCTTTTCTTCCTGGACCAGCCGCTGCTGCTTCTGCTCGAGCCACGACGAGTAGTTGCCCTTCCAGGGAATACCCGATCCGCGATCGAGCTCCAGGATCCATTCGGCCGCGTTGTCCAGGAAGTAGCGGTCGTGCGTGACGGCCACGACGGTGCCTTTGTATTCCTTCAGGAACCGTTCGAGCCAGGCCACCGACTCCGCGTCCAGGTGGTTGGTCGGCTCGTCGAGCAGGAGGAGGTCGGGCGACTTGAGCAGCAGACGGCACAACGCGACGCGGCGTCTCTCGCCGCCTGAGAGCGTCGACACGTCCGCATCGGGCGGCGGGCAGCGCAGCGCGTCCATGGCCAGTTCGAGCTGCGAGTCGATGTCCCAGGCGTTGACGTGATCGATGCGGTCCTGCAGGCGTCCCTGCTCTTCCATGACCTTGTCCATGACGTCGGCGGGCAGATCCTCCCCCAGCTTCATGTTCAGCTCGTCATACCGCTCGAGCAGCGCCTTGATCTCCGAGACGCCTTCCTCGACGTTGCCGAGGACCGTTTTGGCGGGATCGAGCGTCGGCTCCTGCTGCAGAAAGCCGACCGAGATGCCGTCGGCTGGGAACGCCTCGCCAATGAACTCGGTATCCTCGCCCGCCATGATTTTGAGCAGGGAGCTCTTGCCCGACCCGTTCAAACCGAGCACGCCAATCTTGGCGCCGGGCAGAAACGACAGCCAGATGTCTTTAAGGACGACGGCGTCGGGGGGATGGACCTTCCCGAGCCCTTTCATGGTGTAGATGTACTGCATCGATCTCCGGTGGGTTACGAAACGAGGAGTATATCAAGGCCCGCCGACGCTCACCTCCACGGCCGTTCACCCTCTCCACGGGCCACGGAGACATCCGCCTTCGCCTGATGGCTTCGGCGGGACAGGCAGAGGCACGGAGCTTATTCGGTCGTAGGGGCTGGGTGTAG
>JANNTZ010000266.1:0-2278 GCA_031394595.1 Acidobacteriota bacterium | reverse complement strand
CACCGCGCCCACCTCCAAGGACACGTTGCTAACCAGAAGCAGTCCCGTGCTGCTCAGATCGGTGGCGCTCCCGACCATTTGGCGGCCATTGAGGTTGCCGGCCACCGCCAGGATGACGGTGATGCGGGTCGACTTCCTGCGCCTGCTCGCGAGGATTCGGGCCACAAGACCGAGGAGTTCGTCGGGCTTCTCTGGTTTGGAGACGAACTCCGTGCACCCGGCTTGCAGGCAGTGCTCCCTGATCTGCTCGGAGCCTGTGGCGCTCATGATGATGATCGGCAGGAGCGCCAGCTTCGGATCGCGCCGCATCACGGTGCAGGTCGCGGCACCATCCAGGTCGGGCAAGTTGAGGTCAATCAGAATCAGATTCGGCCGCCGCTGGAGCGCCTGCTCGACGGCCTGCCTGCCGGTTCCCGCCACGAGCACTCCGAAGCCGGCGCGCACAAGGAATCCCTTCTGCATCTCGAGGAAGAGCTTCGAATCATCCGCGATCAGAACCAGAGCGCCTCTCATGGTGCCCCCCACGGAAGAATGGTCGACGGATTCAAGCCCGCGCACGGCCGTCAAGGATGATGTCGCCTTCACGATCGTCCCGGCCTCGGGTTGTCCTCGATCGTCCGGACGATGTCCCGCGCCACGAAGACCACATCCCCGTCTCTGCGGACTTCGGCGGACAGGATCTCCGCGTCCACAAGACGATGGATGAGGCTATTTGCCACGCGCTTGGTCACTCGGGATTGCCGGGCGGCGGTGACGACGGTGAGGGTGGGACGTTCAAACAGGCCCTCGACGAGGGCGGCGAGCGGCAACCGGAAGGGAGACCGTCGGAGCCGGGCCAGAAGATTGATTCGCAGTCCTTGCATTTCGAGAACGCGCCGAAGGCTGTCGCGCGACTGATGCGCCACGCCCCTGAGGAAAAATCCGACCCACCCCTCCCACTCGTCCGGCTCGCCAGCGGCGACCAAGCGACCGTAGTACTCCTCCCGGTGCCGCACGAAGTGGGCGCTAAGACACAACCAGGGCCAAGGAAGCAGTCCCCAGGCCCGTAGGAGAAGCGCGATGAGCATGCGCCCGACCCGGTCGTTGCCCTCGAGGAAGGGATGGATCGTCTCGAATTGGGAATGAACCAGGGCGACGCGAATCAAAGGGGGAATGTCGGAAGGTTCGCGCAGGTGCTTCTCCAGGGCCGCAAGCGCGGTGCGCATCTCGCGCACGGGCGGCGGAAGCAAGGCGGCAGGCTCCATGCATCCCGGAGGGTCGACCGGCCTTCGTGTTTTCCGGAACTGGCCCGGCATTTGGTGTTCAGATCGCACACCTTTCATCAAGATTCGGTGCAGAACGCGGATCAACTTCAGGGTCACGGGCCGACCGTGACAGGCGCCAAGACCATGTTCCAGCGCCTGCAGGTGGTTCGCCACCTGGCATTCATCGGAAGGCCCGCCCCTCGGCCGTGCCTCGAAGAGCACCAGGTCAAGGCAGGAGGTCCGCAGATTATCGAGCCGGCTCGACAGGATCGTTTCGCGGCGCAGCAGCAGCCTGGTCGGGAACTCCGGGCTCGGGAGCCTGCTCCCCAGGTCGGCGAGCCGCCCCAGGGAACGCTCCGCTTCCGCGAGGCGCAGGATTAACGTGGCGTCGAAGTTCAAGATCGGAGGGAGTGGTTCCGGGACGAAAGCCCAGTGGCCACCGGGCGTCCTGACGACCCTGCTGGGATTGGGCGAAGGATCGCGGGGAGGACTCATGCTGGCGGTGAGGCCTCCTCCGGCTCCAGGATCCAATAGGTCGCGGATCTCAGCTTGCGGCGGTGCAGATTGCGCGCGTCGGGCGCGACGCCGACGCGACGATAAGCGTCGACGGATTGTGAGAACATCAGGCTGTCGTCCGCGGAGGACGCGCGTTTAGAGAATGGAAGCGCTTGCGGCAGACCATGAGCAATTGAATGATGTGAGGCAGGAATCCCTCCCGGCCGGCAAGCGGCCTCGGCGCAGTTGCGCGGAGAACGCTGGCCGTAGACCGCCCAACTTGAGGATCTATTAGTCTACGCGCCTCGGAATAATCATCCGTACGATTGAGGAACTTACGTACGTAGTCCCTTCAGGCGCAGACGCATCCGTGCAACCACCGACGAAGGCCGTGGAGCGTCACCGATGTATTCCCGGGTGCGCTTGGGCACAATATCTTCGACAACACTATGGAGGAGACCCGATGCAAGTCACAGCACTCGCCGAAGCGCTCATGGGCTCACGACGTTCCGATGGAGCCATTTCTCTCCATGACCTTC
>JANNTZ010000212.1:0-7552 GCA_031394595.1 Acidobacteriota bacterium | reverse complement strand
CAAGTACCGGGCGCGGGGCTTCCGCAACCGGGAACGTTTCCGGAACGCCATCTACTTCCACTGCGGTGGTCTCGATCTCTACCCCGCGGGGCTCAGCTCAAGCCGGTGAAAGTACCCACACGAAACCCGGAAGACCCAGTTGTGTATTTACAGACCTTCAGCGTGGTGGAGGCGGCGGGAGTCGAACCCGCGTCCGGAACAGATCCGCGTGGAACGTCTACGTGCGTAGCCTCTCCGTCAGTCTCACCGGCCGCCCTCCGGAGAAGCCGAGATGCGGCCGGCCAGCCCGTTGAGTTTCGCCTTCGGGTCCCGGGCCAGGACCGTCAGACTATCCCGCTGTTCGACGCCCATCCGGACCCCCGCGGGAGAAGGGCCCGGTGGACGGGCTGCTTAAGCAGCCAGCGCTAACTGGTTGTTGGCGCTTGGTGATTTTCCACTTGTTTTACGAGGAGTGGGCCTCGGCACGCGGTCCCAGCCTCAACAGCCCCGTCGAAACCGTTTCGCCCCCACGTTCGGACTGTGCGACTGAAGCAGCACGCGCAATATAGCACCCGGCCCGAAAGCCGGTCAAATCGCGGGCTGCGGGGGCGCCTGGGCGACGGTGTCGAGCCAGCGCAGAGCCTCCACGAGGTGATCCGATAGCAGGTCGCGCAGCCCGCGGAACTCGTGGTCGCCTCCCTTGATGACGATCAGTCTCTTCGGCCCGCGCAGGCTGCCGAGGAAGGCCTGCGCCGTCCCCTTGGTATCATCGGTCCCCTGCATCAGGACGGTCGGGATCGGCGGGAGACTGGAGAACTCCACGCCGACATCGAACATCTCCTCCGCCGGGCTGTCCATCCCGAGCACGACGGCGGCCCGGTGCATCGCGGCCCCCTTGCCATCGGGAGCGATCAGGATCAGCCCGGCGATCCCGGCGGCTCCGGCGCGATTCAGGACGTAGGGGATCAATTCGGCGCTGAACGACATTCCCGCCAGGAAGACCGGGGCGTTCGCCGGGCGTTTCGCCTGTTCATTCACATGGCCGCGGAAGAACGCGAGGTCCTTCGCGTAGGCCGACCCGGGGACCATCTTCTTGAAGTAGGCCGGAGCATCGATTCCGAGTACCGGCCGGCCGGCGGCCGCGAGGTCGCTCGCGACCCCTTCGTACAGCGGCCGCCAGGAGGTCTCGTCGGAGAAGAAGATGATGGGGATCGAAGGAGTCGCACCGTGTTTCGGGGCGTAGTAGTAGCCGACGTAATTGGCGCCGGTCGAGGTCGTATAGGGAATGCTCCGGGCCGACTGGGTGGGGCGCTCCGAAGGGCGTCGCTCCGACTGCGGGAGTCCGTGGCCCGCCGAGGCCACGAAGACCACCGCGACAGCGAAGAACATCGTGAGTGGTCTCAATTCAGCCCTTGAGTGGCAGTTCCGGTTGCCGGCCGATCGATTCGCCGGGCAGGGCCCGCAGCACGCCACCGTAGAGATAGTCGCGGGTGTTCTCGAGGATGAGCCGCGGGTCGACCCGGAGGCGGGCCTCGCCGCTGTCGAGCGCGGCGCGCGCCACGGCCGCCGCGACTTCGGGGGCGCCGCGGAAGTCGAGCGCCTTCGGCACCAGGTAATCGGGCGACAGCTCGTAGTCCGGGACCAACTCGGCCAGCGCCCGGGCGGCGGCGATCTTCATCGGGTCGTTGATGTTCCGCGCCGCGACGTCGAGCGCGCCGCGGAAGATCCCCGGGAAGGCGATGGCGTTGTTGATCTGGTTCTTGTAGTCCGACCGGCCGGTGGCCACCACCGCGGCGCCGGCGGCGTGGGCCGCCTCCGGGGCGATCTCCGGCACCGGGTTGGCGAGGGCGAACACGATCGGCTTCGGCGCCATGCTACGCACCATGTCAGGACTCACCAGGTTCGGACCCGACAGGCCGATGAACATGTCGCGGCCGCGCATGGCGTCGGCGAGCGTCCCCTTCAGGCGATCGAGGTTGGTGACCCGCGCGATCTCCTCTTTCTCCTCGTTCATGTCGTGCCGCCCGGAGACCAGCGCCCCGAAACGGTCGCACAGGATCGCGTCCTTCACCCCCGCCTGCATCATCAAGCGGGTGACCGCGATGCCGGCGGCGCCGGCGCCGTTGACGGTGATCTTCACCGTGCCGATGTCGCGGCCGGTCAGCCGCAGGGCGTTGATCAGACCGGTCAGCACGACGACGGCGGTGCCGTGCTGGTCGTCGTGGAAGATCGGGATGCCGGTCTCCTCCCGGAGCCGGCGTTCGATCTCGAAGCAGCGCGGCGAGGCGATGTCCTCGAGATTGACCCCGCCCAGCGACGGTTCGAGCGATTTGACGATCGACACGATCTCGCCGGTGTCCTGGGTCCCCAGGCAGATCGGGATCGCTTCGATTCCGCCGAGCGTCTTGAACAGGACGCACTTCCCTTCCATCACCGGCAAGGCCGCCTCCGGCCCGATGTTGCCGAGGCCGAGCACGGCGGATCCGTCGGTGACCACCGCCACCAGGTTCCCCTTGGTGGTGTATTCCCAGACCTTGACGGGATCCCGCATGATCTCCTGCACCGGCGCGGCAACCCCGGGCGAGGCGATCACCAGCAGCGTGTGCTCGTCCTTCACCGGCAACTTGCTGACGATCTCGATGGCGCCGCGATAACGGCGGTGCAGGTCGAGCGATTCCGCCGCCAGGCTTTTCGTCTCGCCGGTGTACTCGGCCTCGGCGATCGCGGCCGTCCCTTCGTAAACGAGGTGCTTGGTCCGATCGGCGACCGCCTTCGGATCGACGTCGTGGCGCGCCACGCCGAGCGCCACGGCGGCGTTGGCGACCGCCCCGGCCACCGCCGGACCGACCCGCAGATCGAGAACGCGTGGCACGATGCGATCGGGCCTCAGGTCCTTGTCCGAGACCAGCGAAGCGATGGCGTCGGCGGCCGCGATCAGCATCTCGTCGTAGACCCGCGAGGCACGGGCCTCCATGACGCCGCGCAGGATACCGGGGAATGCCAACGCCACGTTGAGGCCGTGGCGATAGTTGGCGCCGCCGTGCAGGACCACCGCGGCCCCTGCGGCCCGGGCTTCGTCGCCCTCGATCTCCGGTTCCGGTGTGGCCAGGGCGAAGACGATCGGCTTGGCCGCCATGGCCCGGATCATCCCGGGGTCCACGGCATGCGCTCCCGACAGACCGACGAAGAGGTCCGCCCCTTTGAGGGCGTCGGCGATCGTGCCGCTGCGCTTCTTCGGATTGCACTCGCGCGCGGCCACCTCCTTGAAACGGTTCATCCCCTCCGGTCGCCCTTCCCACAGGATGCCATGCCGGTCGCACAGGATCACTTCCGGGACTCCGGCCTTCCTCAGGAAGCGCGCCACACTCAGACCGGCGCCGCCGGCTCCGGTGATGGCGGCGCGGATCGACCCGATCTCCTTCCCGGTGATCCGCAGGGCGTTGCGCAGCGCCGCCAGGACGGTGGCGCAGGTCCCCTGCATGTCGTTGAAGAAGAATGGCACCGACAGGTCCGCATCGCTCATACCCTCGAGGATTTCCATCAGCTCGAAGGACCGCGGCGAGGCGATGTCCTCGATGGAAATCCCGCCGAAGGTCGGGGACAGGCACTGGATGAGGCGTGCCATGCGGTGCGGGTCGCGCTCGGACGTGCACAGCGGGAAGGCATCGATCCCGGCAAGGGTCTTGAACAGGACCGCCTTCCCCTCCATGACCGGCAGCGCGGCGCGCGGGCCGACGTCGCCGTACGACAAGACCGACGATCCGTCGGTCAGCACCGCGATCGCATTGCCGCGAATCGTGTAGATGAAGGAGGCCTCGGGGTCGCGGTGGATCGCCATGCAGGGCTCGGCCACCCCCGGGGTGTAGACCAGGCTGAGGATGTATTCGTCCCGGATCGGGATCTTGCTCTGGATTCCCAGCAGGCCGCGGGCCCGGCGGAAGTGTTCGAGCACCCGCGCCGGATCGACCCGATCGGAACGCGGCCGCGTCACCGCCATGCGTCCCTCATCGCGTCACCGCCATGACCGTCCCCCGGCGGAGGTGCCGTCGCCGCGTGTCAGGTGGAACACCAGGTTCTCCAATTGGACCTTGAGGTCGACCGCCTTGAGCGTCATGCCGGCCCGCGGCTTGAGACGGACCGGCGCGAAATTGAGAACGCCACGGATGCCGGCCTCCGCGACCATCCCCAGGACTCCATCCGCCTCCGCCCCCGGCACCGCCAGGATGGCGAGACTGACCTGGTCGCGCCGGGCGATCGCCGGGAGGTCCCGGATGTCGTGGACCGGGACACCGGCGCGCGATCGGCCGCCGATCTTGGCGGCGTCGCTGTCGAATAATCCGACGATGGTGAACCCCTCCCGGTTGAAGCCGCCGTAGTCGGCCAGCGCCATGCCGAGGTTCCCGGCCCCGACGATGACCACCTTCCACTCGCGGGTGAGCCCCAGGATGCGCGCCAGCGCCCGGCGGAGGTCGCTCACAGTGTACCCGACCCCGCGCACCCCGAACTCCCCGAAGTACGCCAGGTCCTTGCGGATCTGGGCCGAGTTGAGCTGGTACAGGTCGGCGAGACGCAGCGACGAGGTGGTGGTGACCCCGCTCTTCTCCAGATCATCGAGACAGCGCAGGTAGACCGACAGGCGCTGCGCCGTCAGGTCGGAGATCGCGGCGGCACGGCCGCGCCCGGCACCAAGGCCGCGTCCCGCACGCCGCCTTTTCCTGCCGCGTTTCACCATGACCGTTCCATGGGTGCCGACCTCAGGCTGCCAGCCGCACCAGTTCCAGAAGCGCTCCTGGGAAGAGCCCGATCCAGAGGGTCACCGCGGCGGCCGTGAAAACGGCGAGACGTTCCGGCGGTGACAGCCGGGCCGGGGCGGCGTCGATGGGACCGGGATCGCGCAGGTACATCTGCCAGACGATACGGACGTAATAGAAGGATCCGACGACCGACGCCAGGACACCGACCACCGCCAGCCCGTACAGACCGGAGTCAACGGCGCTCTTGAAGACGTAGAACTTCCCCATGAAGCCGCCGGTTGGCGGGATCCCGGTCAGGGAGAACATGAAGATCGCCATCGCGGCGGCGAGCGCCGGGCGGCGTCGCGACAATCCGGCGTAGGACGTGATGGCGAACCCCGAGTCGTCCTCGCCCGAACGTCCCACCAGGGAGGCGACCGCGAAGGCTCCGAGAGTCATGAAGGCGTAGGCTGTCAGGTAGAAGAGAACGACTGGCGCCGCGCCATTGCCTGCGCCACCCGCGCCGGCACCGCTGGCGCCCCGCGCGCCCGCACCACCGGCGGCGTCAGCCCCGGACACGACCGCGACCAGGAGGTAGCCGGCGTTGGCGATGCTCGAGTAGGCGAGCATCCTCTTGATGTTCGCCTGCGCCAGCGCCACGACGTTGCCCAGAATCATCGTCAGGATGGCGATCACCGAGAGGATCGCCGTCCAGCGGTCGCGCAGCTCCGCTCCGCTGAAAGCGACATTCACCACCCGCAGCAGCATGGCGAACGCCGCCGCCTTCGTCCCCGCCGCCATGAAACCGGCCACCGGCGCCATCGACCCCTGGTAGACATCCGGCGCCCAGAAATGGAACGGGACCGCCGCCGCCTTGAAACCGAGGCCGATCAGGAGCAGAGCGGCCCCCGCCAGTGCCAGCGGGTCGAGGGGCTTGCCGGCGAAGGTTGCCAGCTCGTCGTGGATGCCGCGCAGATCGATGTGGCCGGTCACACCGTACAGGAGCGCCATCCCGTAGAGGATGAAGCCGGTGGCGAAAGCACCGAGCAGGAAGTACTTCAGCGCTCCCTCGACCGCGAGAACCCGATCGCGCGCGAACCCGGCCAGCACGTAGAGCGACACCGACAGGATTTCGAGCCCGAGGAAGAGCGTCAGCAGGTTCTCGCTTGCCGCCATCATTGACATCCCGGTGACCGCGAACAGGATCAGGGCGTAGAACTCGCCGTGCGCCGCGCCGGCCCACGGGAGGTGATCGACCGAGACCAGGATCGTCAACCCGGCCACCGTCAGGAACAGCAGGTGGAAGCACAGCGCCATCGGGTCGATCATGATGGCGCCGTCGAAGATCTCCTGGCGGGCGCCGTGGCCGAGCAGCACGACGGCGGGGATGGCCGAGAACGCCAGGACGATCAGGCTGTGGGCCGCCGGCCAGCGCAGGTCGCGGTCGCCGACGATCGCCAGCATGATCAGGACCCAGAGACCGCCGATCGCCGGCAGCGCCAGCGGCAGGATCCCGAACAGGTCGACGGCGCTCATCGGATCGAAGCCTTCATCGGACCGTAGTCCTTCATCGCAGCATGTAGTACAGGATGGCGATCGTCCCCAGGAAGAAGACGAAGGCGTAGTTGCGCACGTAGCCGGTCTGCACCATCCGCAGCGTCTGGCTGGCGAGATCGGTCACCGTCGCCGACGCGTTGACCATGCCGTCGATGATCTTCCCATCGAACGCGGCGGAGATCCGGCACAACGCACGCCAGGGGGCGAGGACCACGGCGTCGATCGCCTCGTCCACGAAAAACTTGCCGCGTACCAGCCGGGCAACGGCGTTCTGCGTCACCGCCGGCACGCGGCCGCGGCCGAACACCATCCACGCGACCAGGATCCCCGCGCCCGACACCGCCAGGGCCACGATCATCGCGGTCCACTCACTGATCCCGGCCGCCCCGTGGACCGGGCCTGCCGCCGCATGGACCGCGAGCGCCGTTGCGTGGGCCGCATCCGCCGCGCCCGCATGCGCCTCCGCCGACGGGGCGGCGTGGAACACCGGCGCCAGGTAGTGTTCGAAGCGGTTCGGCAGGGTCTCGCCGCCCAGGAAGTGCGGCACGCCGAGGAAGCCGACCAGGGCCGATCCGATGGCGAGGACCGTCAGTGGGACGGTCAGCATCGCCGGCGATTCGTGCAGATGGCGCCGGGTCTCGGCGGTGGTCCGCGGCGCTCCGGTGAACACCAGCAGGTAGAGGCGCGTCATGTAGAACGCCGTCAGCCCGGCGGTCACGATACCGACCGCCCAGAGCAGCAACGACCCGCCGGGGCCACTCGCCGCCGCCCACAGGATCTCGTCCTTGCTGAAGAAGCCGGCGAGCGGCGGCACGCCGGCGATCGCCAGCACCGCGATCAGGAAGGTCGCGTGGGTCACCGGCACGTGGCCGCGCAACCCGCCCATCTTGCGGATGTCCTGCTCTCCCGACAGGGCGTGGATCACCGAACCGGCCCCGAGGAACAGGAGCGCCTTGAAGAAGGCGTGCGTCATCAGGTGGAAGATCGCCGCCGAGAACGCCCCGACACCGGCGGCGAGCATCATGTAGCCGAGCTGCGACACCGTCGAGTAGGCCAGCACCTTCTTGATGTCGTCCTGGGCCGTCCCGATGATCGCCGCCAGCAGGGCGGTCAGCGCACCGACCGTCGCCACCACGGCGGCCGCCGCCGGGGCCGCCTCGTACAACGGCGCCATGCGGCAGGTAACATAGACACCCGCGGTCACCATCGTCGCCGCGTGAATCAGCGCCGACACCGGTGTCGGTCCCGCCATCGCGTCCGGGAGCCATACGTACAACGGGATC
>JANNTZ010000210.1:0-1866 GCA_031394595.1 Acidobacteriota bacterium | reverse complement strand
CTCGTTGGCGATGGATCCCCATCGCCGCCTCGGCGCTCCTTGCATCCACCTCGCAAGCCCCAGGCGCGCGACCCAACGCAATACCCGGACAGGCTCCTAAGGTCAGCGCGCCCGGCGCCGGCCCGTCCGGCTCCGAGTGCCGGCGGCGCCGCGCGCCCGGGGTTTCGCGGTCCCGCCCCACGTGGCGTCGAGATCCAGTCCCTTGAGGTATTCGAGGAACGGCCCGCCCAGGTCCGGGCGGCGCAGGGCGAATTCCACCGTCGCTTTGAGGAACCCGAGCTTGTCGCCGGTGTCATACCGCTTGCCGAGGAACCGGTAGGCGTGGATCGGCTGGCGCCGGAGGAGCGATCGCAGGCCGTCGGTCAGCTGGATCTCGCCGCCGCGGCCGGCCGTGGTCTTCTCCAGGTGATCGAAGATCTCCGGCATCAGGATGTAGCGGCCGATGATCGCCAGATCGGAGGGCGCTTCCCCGGGAGGCGGCTTCTCCACCAGGTCGGTGACCTCGAGGATCCTGCCGGTCGAGGGCCGCACCGCGACGATGCCGTAGTCCTGCGTCCGGGCGCGGGCCACCCGCTCCACCGCCAGGACCGATCCGCCGGTCTTCTCGTAGATGCCGATCATCTGGCGCATCACCGGCTCCGGGGACTCGATGATGTCGTCTCCCAGGAACACCGCGAACGGCTCGTCGCCGACCAGGTCGCGCGCCATCAGGATGGCGTGGCCGAGGCCGAGCGGCTCCTTCTGGCGGACGTAGGCCACCTTGATCATGTCGGAGATCTCGCGGACTTCCTTCAGGAGATCGTTCTTCGAACGCAGTTGGAGCAGGTGTTCGAGCTCGTAGGCCACGTCGAAATGGTTCTCGATCGCCGTCTTGCCGCGGCCGGTCACGATGATGATCGAGTCGATCCCCGACGCGACCGCTTCCTCCACCACGTACTGGATGATCGGCTTGTCCACCAGCGGCAGCATCTCCTTGGGCTGCGCCTTGGTGGCGGGGAGAAAGCGGGTGCCGAGACCGGCGGCCGGGAAGACCGCCTTGCGGATCCGGGAGGCGCGTTTCATCGCCGCGGATTATAGACCAGCCGGATCACGGCGCGAGTCACGTGCCGAGCTGGCCCCGCAGGTGCCGGAGGCGGGCGTAGAAGCCGGCGGTGTGAAAGGAGCGCAGCAGCCCCAGTGCCTCGGCATCGTAGTGGTGACAGAACTCGTGGAGCAGGGTGTTGAGGAATGCCGAGGGGCGGACCACGTCGCCGCGCGCCGGAGTCCGGTTGAGCACCCGGATGCGGCCGAGCGGGAGGCCACCACGGGCCCGCGCCGGGTCGGCGGCCGACGGAGTCCGCCGCCGGTAGTCCCCCTGCAGGCTGTAAACGATCCGGCCGCCGCTGCGCCGGTGCGGCTGCGGGTCGTCGGGAACGACCAGGTCGGGCACCGGGATGCCGGTCTGCCCGGCCAGCGCCACGATCAGCTCGACGCCGTAAACGCGGCGGCTCATGGCGTCGTGGATCTCGAGCATCCTTCCGGCGAGCGGCGCCAGGTCCGCGGGATCGGCCAGTGGCAGATCGAGGATGCGGTTGCTGCGCAGGTAGTCGGCCTGACGCGTGCGGGCCATGCATCATTCTGCCACAGGGGGGCGCCACGCCCTGCAGTTGCCGGGCACGCGTCCGGCTCGCTCACGCGAGCCTCCGCTCCCTTCGCCTCGCTCCGCCCACCACGCTGAAGTGCGCGTGGTGGGACCCCGTCGCTCGGTCTCAGAGGACCCGTCAACCGCAGGGCGTGGCGCCCCGGTCGGAGTGATGCTCCAGATGCGATCGGGCGTTTGGTTTCTGTCCGGCGGAGTGACCGGGTGCGGGATCAGGGCCTGGCGGG
>JANNTZ010000204.1:0-1624 GCA_031394595.1 Acidobacteriota bacterium | reverse complement strand
TTCGAGGACAAGGTGCTGCAGCGTGCGGTGTCGATGATCTTGGTCGCGGTCTACGAACAGGACTTTCGGGACTGCTCGTATGGCTTTCGACCGGGGCGGTCGGCGCACCAAGCGCTGCAAGCGCTGTGGGAAGGGCTGATGAAGGGGGCTGGGTGCTGGGTGCTGGAGCTGGACATCGAGGACTTCTTTGGGTCCCTCGATCACCAGCGGTTGCGGGAGATCCTTGGTCGACGGGTGCGAGACGGAGTGCTGCTCCGTTTGATCGGGAAGTGGCTACGGGCCGGAGTGCTGGAGGAGGGGAGTCTGACATACCCCGAGGCCGGCACGCCCCAGGGTGGCGTGATCTCACCGTTGCTCGCGAACGTGTATCTTCACGAGGTGCTGGACGAGTGGTTTGAGGACGTCGTGCGACCGCGGATGCGGGGCACGGTCCGCCTGGTCCGATTTGCGGACGATGCGGTGCTCGTATTCGCTCGGGAGGATGATGCGCGGCGGGTAGCGGCAGTGCTGCCGAAGCGGTGTGAGAAGTACGGGCTGAGTCTCCATCCGGAGAAGACCCGGCTCATGCTGTTCGGTGCGCCGAGGCTGGAAGACCGCACGAGGGGCGGCAGAGCGGAGACCTTCGACTTCCTTGGTTTCACGCATTACTGGAGCCGATCGCGACGAGGGTATCCGATCGTTAAACGCAAAACGGCGAGGGACCGGATGAGCCGGGCCCTCAAGGCCGTCAAGCAATGGTGCCGGACGCAGCGCCACCTTTCGGTCGAGGAGCAGCACCGCGCGCTTCGGCGCAAGCTGCTCGGCCATGACGCCTACTACGGGATCACGGGCAACGGTCACGCGTTGGAGCGTTACCGATACGAGGTCCGTAGGATCTGGCGGAAGTGGCTGGGTAGGCGGTCGAATCGCGCAGGCATGCCGCCGGCGTAGCGGGCCACCGCCAGATCCACGATCTCCCCCACCGTGCTCACGAAGCTCCGCCCCGACTTCTTGGCCGCCATCGAGAACTCGGCGGTCGGCGACAGGTAGGGGTTGGGGTTGACCTCGAGCACGTGGACCGTGCCGTCCGGGGCAAGGCGGAAGTCGATGCGCCCGTAGTCGCGCAACTGGAGCGCCTGGAAGGCCTGGACGGCGGTTTCCTGGAGCTTGCGCACCACTTCTTCGTCGAGGTCATCGGGGAAGAACGGCTTGGTGGTCTTGTAGGCTTCGGTGTCCTCCTCCCACTTCACCTCGGAACCGGCAATCTTGGGCGTCCCCTTGGGGAGCTTCGATAGGTCCAGCTCGACCACCGGCAGGGCTTCGGGCTTCTCGTTGCCCAGCACCCCGACGTACAACTCGCGCCCCTCGATGTACTCCTCGATCAGCGCCGGGCTATCGAACTCGGCGTGGATGTAGTCGATGCGCTCCATCAGCTCCTTGATCGAGTTGCACACCGCGCCGAACTGGATCCCGATCGAGCCATCCTCGCGCGCCGGTTTCACGATCACCGGGAACTTGATGTCGTGGGAATGCTCGGTGCGCCCGCGATAGACGGTGCTGAAGTAGGGAGTGTGGATGACGTGAAAGGTGAAGATCTTCTTGGCCAGGTTCTTATCCTGGGCGAGGTAGAGACCGCTCGAACCCG
>JANNTZ010000196.1:0-9154 GCA_031394595.1 Acidobacteriota bacterium | reverse complement strand
GCTTATCTGGTCCAAGAGTTCACATCGACGACCAGGTTTGGCACCTCGATGTCGGCTCATCGCATCCTGGGGCTGAAGCAGGTCCCAAGGGTTGGGCTGTTCGCCCATTAAAGCGGTACGTGAGCTGGGTTTAGAACGTCGCGAGACAGTTCGGTCCCTATCTGGTGTGGGCGCAGGATACTTGCGAGGATCTGTCCCTAGTACGAGAGGACCGGGATGGACGGACCTCTAGTGTACCAGTTGTTCCGCCAGGAGCATCGCTGGGTAGCTATGTCCGGAAAGGAGAAGCGCTGAAAGCATATAAGCGCGAAGCCCTCCTCAAGATGAGGTATCCCTTCCGCCTTCGGGCGGACTGAAGGCCCCTGGGAGACTACCAGGTTGATAGGCCGGAGGTGTAAGTGGGGCAACCCATTCAGCTGACCGGTACTAATCGGCCGTGAGGCTTGACCATACTGCCCTGCGCCTTTGCGAGTTTACCGGATCGTTGTCCACTTCCCGCTGTATCCTTGCAGCGCCAACCGCAAAATCATGTTGTACGGGCAAGTCCTTCATCGTATCCTCTGGCAGACTTCAGGCCTCTCAACTGGAGGCGAAAGGGGGTTTACCACCTTGCCAAGGCTCGTCAGAATTCTGACGTTGGTGCTGTTGGGATCGGTCCTCGCGGCGGTGCCTTCCTTTGCCGAGGACACGAAGGGGAAGTGGCAGTTCGGCTTCGGCATTTCCTACTATGCGGTCACCGATTACATCCGCAGCAACGCCGACATTGCCATCTCGTCGGGAGTGGTTGGCCCCACCGGGCTGCCACCGGTTTCCTCCGTCGATGAACGACCCGACATCAATATTCTGAACGAGCCATCGATCAGCGACGACTTTAAGATCGATTTCAACGCCAGCTATGGCGTGACGCGCTGGCTGGCGCTGGAGCTGATGGCCTCATACTTCAAGTCCCAGGTCGGCAACATCGAGTTCTTCTTCCGGGACCAGACGACCTACGTCGCGAACGCCACCTCGGAGGGCGTGGCCCGGATGTGCGGCCCGAATCCACTGGGCGCCCCCGATTCCTGCTGGACCTACTCGACCAACAGCCCGGTCGACAACAAGGTCAACACCTTCCTGCCGGTCGGCGAATTGACGACCTTGCCGCTGCAGATCAGCGGGTTGGTACGATTCCGTCCGGAGAGCCCACTCGATCCATATATCGGGCTCGGGCTCGGGTACACCTTCACGGACCTTCAGCACGGACCGGAGTTCACCTCCCGGGCCGGTGAAGTGGACAACCTTTTCGTGGCCTCCGGCTACAAGGGGGACTACACGAAGAACGGCCAGACGACGAACTGCGGCCCCAACCGCGATCAGCTGTGCGCCAACTTTGACTCCGGTCCAATCACCGCCGAGGTGAGCGATGCCTTCCAGTGGCATGCGATCGCCGGCGTTGATTACTACGTGAACGACAAATTCTCGTTCTACGTGGATGCGCGGTACGCCTGGACCAGCGGGTCGGTCGACATCCGGGTCGACGGGGATCCGCAGGTCCGATTCGCGGTGACCGACGAGGGGCAGATCGTCATCCGGTCGGTGGACGGCATCTGGGAGGACACCGGCTTCTTTGGTCGGAACGATTGCGAGTACCCTGACCCCTTGGATCCCACCGCGCCGAAAATATCGTGCGCCGGGGACGAGTTTCTGGCCACCGAGGACAAGTTCGGCGGGATCCAGAACGGGCTCTACGAGTCGGACGAGGACGACGGGGTGATCTACCTTCTGCCGGTCAACGAGAGGGACCCTGCCGCCCGGGTCGGCGAATTCTACTGCCCGACGTGCGATGGTAACGGGCCGGAAACCGCGGGCGCGTATGCGGGCCGCAACAAGGACACCGAGGACAAGAACGGCAATACCGCCCTCGACACCAATCTGCTGTACGGCCTTGACATCTGCACGACGCCCGAGGGCGCCGGGCACCCGCGCTGCTCGTCCGGCGTGACCAACATCCCGCACTACGTCTGGCCGAGTGGGTGCCCGCCGCGATACGACCCGTCGTCGCTGACTTTGCCGGCCCCGACCGACACGCCTGAAATCCGGGCGCGGAAGCTGGCGATCATTGACAGCCCGGGATGCCCGCCAATCCCGTCCTCGGGTACCCTGGGGTCGACGACCTCAACCGACAATGCCAGCGACCTCTACATCATCCAAGGTGGTGACATCCGTCTGGGCGGGTTTTCGCTCGGCCTCGGAATGAAGTTTAATTTCTAACGGAGTTGTGCTAGACTGCCGCCGTCTTGATACGAGTTTCCCGGCGACCATAGCGGAGGGGTCACACCCGTTCCCATTCCGAACACGGTCGTTAAGCCCTCGAGCGCCGATGGTACTGCGCTGGCAACGGCGTGGAAGAGTAGGACATCGCCGGGATAAATCACCAGGCCCGCGGGGCAACCCGCGGGCTTCTTTTTTCTCGACCTCGCTGTGCTAGAATGCGCCATTCGGGGTGAACATGTCTGGACATTCGAAGTGGCACACCATCAAGCACAAGAAAGGCGCGGCCGACGCGAAGCGCGGCCGGGTCTTCACCAGACTGATCAAGGAAATCACCGTCGCTGCCCGCATCGGGGGCGGCGATCCTGCCGGTAATCCGCGGCTGCGGACGGTCCTGCTGGGGGCCAAGGCGGCCAACATGCCGAAGGACAACATCGACAAGGCGATCAAGAAAGGAACGGGAGAGCTCCCGGGCGTCTCCTACGAGGAAGTGCAGTACGAGGGCTACGGTCCCGGTGGCGTGGCAATGTTCGTGCAGGCACTGACGGACAACCGCAATCGGACGCTCCCGGAGATCCGGCATCTCTTCGCCAAGTTCGGAGGCAACCTGGGGGAGAGCAACTGCGTTGCCTGGATGTTCGAGAAGAAGGGTTACATCGTGATCGCCAAGGAACGCGGCGGTCCCGAGGATCAACTGCTCGAGATTACCCTCGAAGCGGGTGGCGACGATCTTCGGGATGACGGGGAGAACTGGGAGGTGCTCACACCTCCGGATCAGATGGAGGCCGTGAAAGAAGCGCTCGCGGCCCGGAAGGTCCCGGTGGTCTCCGCGGAAATCTCGATGGTGCCGAAGAACACCGTGAAGATCGAGGGCAAGAAGGCGCAGCAGCTGCTGTCGATGATGGAAGCCCTCGAGGATCACGACGACATCCAGAATGTCTGGGCGAACTTCGACATCGCGGACTCCGAGATCACGGAACAGCGTGCCGCGTCCTGAACGATGGTGATCCTCGGCATCGATCCCGGTTCCCGGGCGACCGGGTACGGGATCGTCGAGAGCCGGGGAGGAAGACTGCGGCCCATCGCGTACGGTGTCGTGAGGCCACCCGCCGGCAGCGGCTTTCTTGAGCGTCTTCCCCACCTCGAGGCCGCCATCGATGCCCTCCTCGACCGGCATGCCCCGGAGGGAGTCGCCATCGAGGACGTCTTCCAGGCCCGCAACAGCCGCGCCGCCCTTCTGCTCGGTCATGCGCGTGGCGTGATTCTGCTCCCGGCGCTGCGTCGATCCCTGCCGATCGCGACCTACGCCCCTCGGCTCGTCAAGAAAGCGGTGGCAGGCTTTGGCGGAGCGGAGAAGGACCAGGTCCGCCGCATGGTCCGGCTGCTCCTGAACCTGCCGCGCGAGCCGCTGGCGCTCGATGCGTCGGATGCCCTCGCTGTGGCGATCTGTCATGCGCATGCCTCGACCCTCATGCCGGCCCCGATTCGACATCCAGGGACCAGCCTCCGCGGTCTCCCGCCGCGAATCCCCCCGGCCTGACGGCGCCGGCGCGCCATGTCCCGCCGTCCCACCCTGATCTTGGCAGCCGGTCTTGCCGTTCTTGCGGGCGTGGTCTTGTCCGTGGTCCGGGTGCCGGACGCCGCCGTCGGCGTTAGGTCGTGGCGGGGTGGGGGAACGCCGAGCCTGCTCCAGCCCGGTCTGGCCCTCCGGATCCCATGGCTCCAACGGGTCGATCGCTACCCGGGCGGCGTCCTGGTCCTGGAGGGCATGATCAATCTGGCGTCGCGCGAAGGAGTGGCCCTGGACCTGCCATATCGCCTCCGGGCGCGTCTCGGCCCCCAGAGGCTGCTCGACCTGTCCCGCGAGGGAGGGAACGGGGGGGCGGGGGCGGCAAGCCGCGTCGCGCTGGAGACGCAGATTCGCCGGAGTGCCGCCGCCACGTCCCTTTACGATCTTGCCTCCGGGGCCGCGTTGGGGACCCTGTCGCCCCAGGTGGCGCGGTCGCTTGAGGACCTCCTGGGGCGGGACGTGGTACTCCAACTCGGGCCCGCTGGGCTGTCTCCCGAAGTCAGGGCGTCGTTCGAGAAGGCGGCGATCTACGGGAAGCGGCGGCCGACGGATCGGCGCGTGCTACTCATCGGACTGGATGGCGCCGACTGGGACGTGATCGACCCGATGATCGCCAGGGGGGAACTGCCGCACCTCACCCGCCTGATCCGGGCGGGGGTCCGGGCACGGCTCCGCACCAACATCCCGACCCTCTCGCCGCTGCTGTGGACCACGGTGGCCACCGGCAAAGCCCCGGACCGCCATGGCATCAATGACTTCCTGGTCCATGACCCGCGCACCGGGCGCCGGGTCCCGATCAACTCCACGTTTCGCAAGGTCAAGGCATTCTGGAACATCCTGACCGAAGCGGAGATCCCATGTGACGTCGTCGCCTGGTGGGCCACCTGGCCGGCGGAGTCGATCTCGGGTCACCTCGTTTCGGACCGGGTCGCCTACTCGACGTTCGACCTCGCCGATCCGGCCGTGCGGCAGGGCGCCGTCTCCCCAGTGGATTATGCGGATCGGGTGGCGGCTCTCAGGACGACCGAGGAATCGGTGACCTTTGCCCAGGTATCCCGTTTCCTGCAGATCGGCGAGGCCGAGTTCCGCGCCGCCCGCCGCCCGGTCGCGGGAACGGGACCCGCCGACGAACGGACCGCCTCGATCAATCTGTTCGCGCGCGTCCTGGCCGCAACCCGGTCGTACAGCCGCATTGCCCAGGACCTCCTGGACCGCGCCGGTCCGAATCCACCCGGGCCGCGCCTGTTGGCCGTCTATTTTCAGGGGCTCGACGAAGTCCAGCATCGCTTCGCGCATTGCGCGCCCCCGCGACATTCCCTGTGCAGCGATGGCGACTACCGCCGGTTTCGCGGGTCGATCGCCGAGTTTTACCGCTACCAGGACGAGGTCCTCGGCGATCTTCTGGACCGGACCCGCGGCTGGACAATCCTGCTGCTGTCGGACCACGGGTTTGCGAGCGGCGCGGGACGTCCCCGAGACGAGAAGCCGTTCATCGAAGGGAAACCGGGACTCTGGCATGACCTGACCGGTGTCTTCGTCGCCGCCGGGCCAGGGATCCGCCACACGGGAGAAATCCCGACTGTGACCCTTTACGACGTGGCGCCGACCATCCTGTATCTTCTCGGGCTGCCGGTCCCCGAGGACATGACCGGGAAGATTCTGGATGCGGCACTGGACCCCGGTGTCCTGGCGGCGCTGCCGCCGGTCCGCGTTCCGTCCTACGAGGGGCTCGCCCCGGGCGGCGATCAGACAGGCCCGAACTCCGGCCGGGGTGGCCCCGCCATCGAGGACACCGCCGCGGAGGAGATCGTCGAGCAGCTCAGATCCCTCGGCTACATCGGCGGAGAATCGCCGGCGGGTCCTCGGTCGTCGCCGGGAAATGTGCCGGGCGGGGCGCCTGGGCCTCCGGGCGGGGCGCCTGGATCTTCGCCCGGGGCAGCTGGATCACCGGCCGGGGCCGGCGGCGAAGTCCCGACGCTGCTTTATCACACCAACCTCGGGGCGGTCCACCTGGGGAAGCGGCAGTATGATCTGGCGGAGTCCGAGTTCCGCAAGGCCCTCGCGATCGATCCGTCGGCCATCCAGGCCCTGGCGGGGCTGGCGATTCTCTACGAGGCAAGGGGAGACTACGAGAAATCGCTTCAGACACTGCGCCTCGCTCTCAAATCGCCGGACGCCGACGCGCAGGCCATCCTCGTCAAGATGGCCGAGCTCTACATCCGGCTGGGGAGACCGGCCGACGGTCTGAAATCGATCCGGGAGCTTGCGGACACTCCAGCGGGCCGCGCCCAGCGACCGCCGGGAGTCGCCATCGCCGCGGGATTGCTCGAGCAGGCGGCAGGGAGGCCGAAGGAGGCCGAGAAGTCGTTCCGGGCGGCCCTCCAGATCGATCCGGGATCGGTGATGGCGATGCAGGAACTGTTTGCCCTGTACGACGCCCAGGGGAGGGCCGCGGATCTGGAGCCGCTGCTGCGTCGCGCGCTCGCCGACGATCCGAAGTCAGCGATGCACCGCAACTGGCTCGGTCTCGTCCTGCGCCGCCGTGGTGACCTGAAGGGCGCGGAGGCCGAGTTCCGTCTCAGCCTCGAGGCGGCGCCCGATCTGACCGGCGCCATGGCGAATCTCGGTTCGATCTACCTGCAGCAGGGCAGGGAGGAAGAGGCCGTGGCGACGCTCCGCCAGGCGCTGGAGAAGGACCCCCGCAGTATCGAATCGCGCATCAACCTGATCGTGGCGCTGGGGTTGTCAGGGGATCCCGAGGCCGCCCGGTCGCTGGTCGAGGAGGCGGATCAGTCGGGCTTGCGGGCACCGCAGATCTACAACGCGCTTGCCTACGGCCTCTATCTCAATGGTCGCAATGACGAGGCGATGGAGACGCTGCGGCGATCGCTCCAGATGAACCCGGACCAGGCCGAGGCCAGACGCCTGCAGACGGCGATCGAGCAGGGGATCGCCCCCGGCGCCTTCTGATCGGGAGGGGATGATGATCGCGCATCTCACCGGCGTGTTGATCGAGAAGCAGCCCGGCAGCGTCGTCGTGGACGTGGGCGGGATCGGGTACCAGCTTGCCATTCCCCTCTCGACGTTTTACGATCTCGGGGATCCCGGCAGCCGCGTCGAACTGCACGTCCACACCCACGTCCGGGAGGACACCCTCGCCCTGTTCGGGTTCCGGACAGCCCTGGAGAAGGCGCTCTTCGGACGGCTCATCGCGGTGAACGGGGTTGGCCCCAGGACCGCCATCGCCGTGCTCTCGGGCCTCGGAACCGAGGACCTGATCGGCGCGGTGCGGCGCCGTGACGCGGCACGGTTGGCGTCCGTGCCCGGTATCGGCCGGAAGACGGCCGAGAGGATCGTCCTCGATCTCGCCGACCGAATCGAGGACCTCGGCGGACCTGGAACCGGGATGGGTCAGGGGGCAGGGTCCGAGCCGCGCCAGGATCTCGTCTCGGCCCTGGTGAACCTCGGGTACAATGCGCGCACGGCCACGCAGACCGCCGACCGCGTCCTGAAAGAGGCGGGGACCGACCCGGAGTTCCCGGATTTGCTGCGACGGTCGTTGAGAAACCTGTCCCGCTGAGCGGCTCCCGCGGTCCCGTGGATCGCGGCCGCCACCCTGGAGACCCTTGGGCACAACAGAGCCGGGTCCCATCGAAGAGCGGCTCCTCGACGCCGTCCCGCTTCCCGAGGAGCGGCGCGACGATCTCACCCTGCGTCCGCGAAGCCTCGAAGAATATGTCGGGCAGGAGAAAATCAAGGCCAACCTTCGCGTTTTCATCCAGGCCGCCCGGGAACGCGGGGAGCCCCTCGATCACGTCCTGCTGTACGGGCCTCCGGGGCTCGGGAAGACCACCATCGCGCACATCCTGGCGCGCGAGATGGGCTGCGGTCTGAGCAGCACCTCCGGCCCGGCCCTGGAGAAGGCGGGGGACATCGCCGCCATCCTCACCGGCCTGGAGGGCGCAGGGATCCTCTTCATCGACGAAATCCACCGGCTGCCGGCCGCAGTCGAGGAAATCCTCTACCAGGCGATGGAGGATTTTCAAATCGACATCGTCATCGGTCAGGGCCCGACGGCGCGCAGCGTCAAGATCGACCTGCCGCGGTTCACGCTGATCGGAGCGACGACCCGCGTCGGCCTCCTCAGCGGGCCGCTGCGTGACCGTTTCGGCATCGTCCACCACCTGGACTTCTATCCAACCGCCGATCTGGTGCGCATCGTCGGCCGGTCGTCAACCATCCTGGGTGTCGAGGTGAAACCGGACGGGGCGAACGAGATCGCCCGGCGATCCCGTGGGACGCCCCGGATCGCCAATCGGCTCCTGCGGCGGGTCCGCGACTTTGCCCAGGTCGAGGCGGGCGGAGTGATCGACGCCCCGGTCGCCGAACGCTATCTCGAGAGGCTGGAGGTCGACAAGTACGGCCTGGACCAGTTGGACCGGAAGATCCTCCTGACGATCCACGAGAAATTCGACGGCGGTCCGGTGGGGGTCGCCACCATCGCCGCGGCGCTCGGAGAGGAGAGGGACACGGTCGAGGAGATTTACGAACCCTACCTCATGCAGATCGGCTTTCTCGATCGCACACCGAGGGGGAGGCGGATCACGCCGAGAGCCCGGGAGCATCTTGGGTTGACGGTCAGGAAGGGCCGCGAGCCTGACCTCTGGGAATGACAAACTCCGCACCACCATGGGGCTTGCGTCCGGCGGGTTGGTGCGACGCCTCCCCCCCCTTCTGGGGAGCGGAAATCCAAGTCCCACCAGCGCTCCGCCTGTCCCTGACTGCGACGCTCAGTAAGCGCGAACGAGTTGGTGGCGGGTGTTCGACGGGAGCACCGGCGTAGTCCAGTCCCGTCTTCAGAGATCCCGCCAGACCGGGGGAGCCTGCTCGCACCCGTGGACCAGCAGGCGCGCCAGCAGCCGCCGCTACCTCCATCGCTCGCTGGTCAGCGCCACCCGCATCGCCGGTGAGACCGGGTCGAGTCCCATCCCACCGGGGCGGCAACTCCGAAAGGGAAGTCCTGGTAATACCAGAAAAAAAGGGGTCTTCCGGGTTTCGTGTGGGTGATTTCACCGGCCTGAGCCGAGCCCCGCGGGGTAGAGGTCGAGACCGCCGCAGTGGAAGTAGATGGCGTTCCGGAAACGTTCCCGGTTGCGGAAGCCCCGCGCCCGGTACTTGACCGCCTGGATCTTGGCGTTGATCCCCTCGGCGCCTGCGTTCGTGATCCTCTGCGCGAAGTAGGTCCGGATGTTCGCCCAGTGGCGCTTCAAGAGAAGCGCGACCTCCTTCATCGGCTCGAGGTGGCAGCGGCGCGCCCAGCCGAACCACGAGCGG
>JANNTZ010000185.1:0-6752 GCA_031394595.1 Acidobacteriota bacterium | reverse complement strand
CCGACGACGACCCGACGCTGACGGCGGCTGTCTACCTGGGAGACATCCTCCAGGTGTCGATCACGGCGGACACGTCGGTGGCGCGGAGAGGCGATTTCATCCTCTACACCGTCACGATCAGCAATCCCACGGCGGTGGCCGTGGCCAACGTCGACCTGAGCGACCGCCTGCCGATCGGCGTGAAGATCGTCCCGGGGACGCTCTCCCTCTGCGCGCCGGTCTGCGTTCCCCAGGCCGATCCGACCCCGGCGATCCCCCTGATCATCCCGATCGGCATTGTCAATTCCGGGCAGACCGTCACCCTGACGTATCGCGCGCTGGTGAACGCCGGCGCCCGCCTCGGCGCCCTCGAGACCGTCGTCATGGGCCAGGACGTGGCGGCGCAGCGGCTGTCCGGCCCGGCGGACAACACCGTGACCCTGCTGGAGGACGCCGAGTTCGACCTCGGGACGATCGTCGGCAAGGTGTTCGACGACAAGGACGGCAACGGTCTCCAGGGGGCGGGCGAGGCCGGCATCGGCGGCGTCATGGTGGCGATGGAGGACGGCGTCTACTCGGTCACCGACGGCAACGGCATGTACCACATCGCCGCCGCCCGTCCGGGGAACCGTCTGGTGAAGGTCGCCGCCCACACCCTGCCGCCGAATGACGGGCTGACGTTGCCCGAAGCGCAGACGGTCACTCTGACGCCCGGTCTGCTCGTCAAGATCAACTTTGGCGTGAAGATGAAGCCGCCACTCACAGTGAAGCAGGGGCAGCCGGGGACCTACGGCGTCGCCGTGATCAGCGAAAGCGTGGAATCGCCGGCGGAGGTGGTCGGCAACCTCGAGGACATGACGGCCGTGGTCAACGGCGTCCAGGCGCGGCTCCCGAAGGCGCGCGTGAAGATGGACGTCCTCAGCCTCGAGCGCAACCTGAAGATCGTCAACGGGAAGCTGGAAAAACCGGCGATCTTCAAGCTGTCGTATCCCCAGGAAAGATCGGTCAAGCAGTGGCAGTTCGAGATTTTCGACGCGCAGCTCCGGCGCATCCGCGGGTTCCGGGCGAAGGACCTCAAGACCACCGAGGTCGTGTGGGACGGGAAGGACGCGAAGGGCAATCTCGTCCGCGGCGGCGCCATCTACCAGTACCAGCTGACCATCGAGTTCAAGGACGGGTCGCTCTCCAAGAGTCCGCTCCGGCTGTTCGGGGTCAACCGGACGCAGGCGATCGCGTTCGAGCTGACCGGCGCGTCGTTCGACGTCAACACCGACCGGTTGAAGCCGGAGGCCCGGCCGATCCTCGAGAAAATCGTCGAGACGCTCGCGAAGTACCCCGACGAGAAGGTGATCATCCGCGGCCACACGGACAACACCGGCTCGGCGGATTGGAACGAGAAGCTGTCGGTGCAGCGTGCCGAGGCGGTCCGGAACTATCTGACCGGCTCGGGGATCCTCTCGGACCGGCTGATCGTCGAGGGTCGCGGCGCCACCGACCCGGTCGCCCCCAACACGACCGAGGCCGGGCGGGCCCGCAACCGGCGCGTCGAGATCAAGGCCCAGTTGGAGGACACGGAGCGCGCCCGGACCTTCGAGGCGAAAACCGAGTCCGGGGAACAGGGTGTCGTGGTCAACGGCCAGACGGTGCCGGTGGAGGAGGATGGATCGTTCCGCACCGTGGTGGACTCGATCAAGGACCAGGGACGCGTGTACGTCGGGATCCGGACCGAGGACGGCGGCGTGGCGGCGACGACGGTGACCCTGCCGACCATCACCATCCTGGAGCCGACGACCGACGTGAAGCTCGAAATCGGCAAGCGCGAGGACGTCATCCGGCTGATGCAGCCCTCCTACGGCGACGGCGTGTTGCGCTACCCGACGGTCAAGATCCCGGTCCGCGGGCGCACCGAGCCGGGCAACCAGGTGTTCATCGATGGCGAACCGGTCGAGGTGGGTGGCGACGGATCCTTCAAGACGCACCTGCCGCTGGCGGTCGGGGAGAACACCTTCGGCGTCGTCGCCCAGGGACCGAACGGGAACACCAGCCTGGTGAACCTGGAGGTCAACCTGTCGGGCGTGGACAAGAACCGCGATCTGATTACGGTGCGCAAGCCGGTGCCGGCCTTCACCATCGAGCTGCCACCACGCGGCGCCGTCCTGTCGAGCCCGAACCTCTTCCTGCGCGGCACCGCCCCGTCACGATCGACGGTGTCGGTCAACAACTGGCGTCTGCCGGTCCAGCCCAACGGAACCTTCGCCGGTTCGGTCCGGCTGCCGGAAGGTCCGTCGGTCATCAACGTGGTGGTCAGCATGCCCGACAGAACCGAAGGGCGCGTCGGCGTGCCGGTCACGGTCAACAGCGAATACTTCTTCCTCGTGGCGTTGGGCGACGCGACCATCAACAAGATGAGCGTCGAAGGAAACGCCCCGGACAAGTTCGAAGACGACGTCTTCGTGGACGGGCGCGTCGCCCTTTACATGAAGGGGCGGATTCAGGGTAAGTACTTGATCACCGCCGGCCTCGACACCGGGGACGGGCGGTTGTCGGAGATCGGCGACCGCCTGGACGATCGGAACAATCGCGAGATGTTCCGCAACCTCGACCCGGACGCCTTCTATCCGGTCTATGGCGACTCCAGCCGCACCGTGAAGGACACCGACAGCCAGGGCCGGTTCTACGTCCTGTTCGAGGCGCCGTCCTACGACCTCAAGTGGGGCAATTACAATTCCGGCATCACCGGCAACGAGCTCTCCTCCTACAACCGCACCCTGTACGGCGGGAAGGCGACCTGGAAGAGCCTCAAGAGAGGGAAGAGCGGCGAATCGCTGGGCCAGGCGCTGGTCTTCGCGGCCCTTCCCGAGACGCTCGCCGCCCACGACGAATACGACGGCACCGGCGGGTCGTTGTTCCTGCTGCGCAACAAGGAGGTCGTGCCCGGATCCGAGAAGATCCGCGTCGAGGTGCGCGACAAGATCACCGGCATCGCGGTTGCGAACATCACCCGCAGGAATTACGTTGATTACGAAATCGACTACGCGGACGGGAGGATTCTGTTCCGCGAGCCGGTCGCCTCGATCGCCGCCAGCGGCACGATCATCAGCGACCAGGTGCTTAACGGAAACCCCGTCGTCGTGGTCGTGGACTACGAGTACAACAGCGTCTCCACCGCGTCGCTCGACGAGACGACCTACGGCGCGCGGGGGAAGCATGCGCTGGGCGACAACGTGTCGGTGGGTGCCACCTACGTCCAGGAAGAGCGGACCGGTGGCACGTACCGGTTGACCGGTGGAGATGTCACGGTGCAGGTCGGCAAGTCGGCGCGGATGACCGCCGAGTACAGCCAGTCGGAAAACGAGGCGCTGTCCCAGTTCACCTCGAACGACGGCGGGCTGACCTTTACTCCGAAGCCGGCGCCGGCGACCACCGACGCCGCGCAGGCGTACCGCTTCGAACTGACGGCCGGCAAGGACCGCGCCCGTGGCACCGCGTACTACCGGCACATCGACGCCGGCTTCTCGTCGTCCTTCGTGACCGGGGTGGCCGACAGCGACCAGGTGGGCGGCACGGTGGCGCTCCCGATCGGGGCGAACGGGTCGATCAACCTGCTGGCCGACCACCGCGACGTGCAGGGGTTCGAGGCGGCCTTCACCGGCACCCTGCAGTATCGCCAGAAGGTCGGCCGTTTCGGTGTGACCGCCGAGGCGCGTTACCGCGACACCGACAGCGCCCTGTCCTTCGACACCCGCGAGGGGATCGGGGCGCTGCGTTTCGACTTCCGCATCAAGCCGACGCTGACCGTGTTCGCACGCGCCCAGGAAGACTTCCTGCAGGAATCGGACGATCCGCTGGCGATCTTCGCCAGCCGCCGGCAGGCCGCGATCGGCGTGGACGCGCAGGTCACGCCGCGGATCTCGGCCAAGGCCGAATTGATCAGCACCGAGGATGGCGATGGGGCCCTGGTCGGTGTGACGACGCGCGTGGATGAGAAGTCGCTGCTGTACGGGACCTACACGATGTCCCCGGACCACTCCGGGACGACGACCAGCACCGTGACCCTGGGCGCGACCTCGGCCCTGGGCGACCGGTCGCGGATCTACACCGAGGAACAGTTCCGTAGCAACGAGCGCGAGGTGAGCACCACCAGCGTTGTCGGGCTGTCGAGCCGCCTGTCCGACCGGCTGACGACCAGCGTGGCCTTCGAGCGCAGCCGTCTCGACGGGGCAACGGGCAACCCCGACACCCTGCGACAGGCGGCGTCGGCCAGCGCGTCCTACGCGCACCCCTGGTTCAAGATCTTCTCGAAGTACGAGATCCGTAACGACGAAAATGCGCTCGACGACCGCGAGCAGTGGCTCACGACCAACGCCCTCGAGGTCAAGATGTTCCGCGATCTGACCTTTGTCGGGCGGTTCACCTACGGCGAGTCGGTCAACGGCCCGCTCGATGAATCGATCTTCACCGAGCAGAGCGCCGGCTTCGCCTACCGGCCCGTGGCGGTCGACTGGATCCACGCCCTGGTGCGCTGGACGGAGGTGCGCAATCTGCCGACGCTCAACCAGGCCGCCGCGCCGCGCGACGAGCGCACCGACACGGTGCTGTCGCTGCAGACCACGGTCGACCTGCATCGCCGGATCAGCATGACGGAGAAGTACGCCATCCGCGACCAGACGATCAATGTCCCCAACGTGGCCGCCGACCTGAAGAGCCGGATGAAACTGTGGATCAACAGGTTCGACTACCACCTGTCGGACACCTGGGACGCGGCGATCGAGTACCGCATCCTCGGCATGGAGGACGCCGGCGACAACAGCGCCGACGGGTTCCTGCTCGAGATCAACCGGCTGTTCTGGGATCACCTGCGGCTCGGTGTCGGCTACAACTTCACCGAGTTCACCGACAACGAGTTCGCGGCCAACGACTACTCGGCCAAGGGATTCTTCTTCCGCATCCAGGGCAAGTACTGAGACGCGGTTGCTGCAAGGGGGAGGGGAATGAAGACGTTCAGGGTTGCGGCGCTGGCACTGCTGCTGGCCATGCTGCTCGGCGGCGGCGGCTTCTACGTCTACCGGGAGTTCGGGGCGCGCCCCGCGCAAACGGGAGGGACCGAGTTCCCCTCCCAGGCGGAGCCGCAGCCGGTGGCCGAGGAACTGCCGCCCCCCGAGCTGGCCGATGTCGCCCTTGGCGCGGGGGATTCCATTGCGACGCTGGTCCAGAGCGAGCGGACGGTGAAGACCAAGCGGGCCAGCGAGCTCCTCTGGGACGACGCGCAGCTCGACATGGAACTGTTCGAGAACGATGCCGTGCGGACGTTCGACAGGGCCTCGGCAGCGATCGCCTTCGGACCGGGCGACATCGTCGAGGTCGATCAGAACGCCCTGGTGATCGTCAAGCGGCGGGAAAAGGAGACAAACGAGATCTCCCTGGCGCTGCTGTCGGGCGATCTGATCGACAGTCTGGCCGCGAAACCGGCCCCGGAGCAGGCGAAAATCCTGGAGGCGGAGTCGACGAAACGCCAGATGACCATCCGCCGGGCGGCCGGCGTTCCGCCCTCGACGAAGACCCGGGTCGCCATCCGGACACTGCCGGATCGATCGACGACGGTGGCGGCGATGAGCGGTGCGGTCCAGCTGACCACGCCCGGCCGGGCCGCCGTCACCCTGAATGAACGGATGATCACGAAGATTTCCCCCGAGGGAATCGTCCTGAAACCGCGGATGCTCCCGGGCGTCCCGGCGCTCGCCTTCCCGCAGGACGGGGAGACCTACACCTTCCAGCGTAAGGTGCCCCGCGTCGAGATGAAGTGGGGGGCGGTCCCCGGGGCGCGGCGGTACCGCGTGGTCGTGGCGACCGACGTTTCGTTCCGGAAGATCTTCGCGGACGAGCGGGTCGAGGCGACCAGCCTGCCAATCCGCAACCTGCAGCCCGGAACCTACTACTGGCGCGTGCGGGCCCAGGACGGAGACGGGTTCGAGGGGCCCTACAGCGCCGTCCGATCGGTCCGGGCGGCCTACGACGACGCACCGCCTTCTCTGGCGATCCTTTCGCCGCCGGAGATGTTCGTGTCGCCGCGCCCCGACGTCGAGGTCAACGGGAAAACCGATCGTGAGGCGCGTGTGAAGGTCAACGGTCAGAAGGTGGGCGTGAATCCCGACGGGAGCTTCGCGACGACACTCAAACTGAAGGAAGGCGTGAACCTGGTGACCATCGAGGCGGTCGATCCGGCCGGCAACTCCGAGTATGGCAAGCGGCTGATCACCTACAAGGGCTCGAAACGATCGAACTCCGCTTCGATGTCGGGGAACTGATGCTGCGACTCGGACTGCGGGCCCGGCTGCTGATCGCCATGTTCCTGGTGATCTCGGTCGCCATCGGCCTGATCTCCGGGCAGGCGATCCTCCTGTTCCAGGAGGACAAATCGTCCTATGTCTTCGACCTCAACACCTCGCGCGCGCTGACCGTCGCCGGGGACGTGCAGGCCAACGTGCGGCATCTCATCGAGAAGATGCGCATTTTCTCCGACGCCGTGCGCCTGGCGGCCCCCGAGGGCGTGGACCGGAAGGACCTGCTGACTTCGATGCTGCGCCAGTATCCGGAGTTCCTGCTGTTCAGCGTCCGGGGACAGGATGGACAGCTGCGCAACATCTTCCTGTCGCGGGCCTTGACGAATTCCGGGCTGACGGTGGACCAGGTCCATGCGGCCTACCTCGGCGGCGGCGTACCGTTAGACGGCCTCGTTCCGGAGAAACCGTTTCTGGGACGCCTCGGGCTGTCGG
>JANNTZ010000147.1:0-23507 GCA_031394595.1 Acidobacteriota bacterium | reverse complement strand
GCTGGCCGACGCCGGCATCGAGGTCCGTGGCTCGGACGAGTCGGTCTATCCCCCGATGAGCACCATGCTCCGGGACAAGGGGATCCGGCTCCTCGAGGGGTATCGTCCCGATCACCTCGATGACCGCCCCGACCTGGTGATTGTCGGCAACATCGCCACCCGGACCAACCCGGAAGCGGTCGCCGCCGTCGAACGGGGTCTGTCCACCTGCAGCATGCCGCAGGCGATCGGCCGCCTTCTTCTCGAAGGCCGCCACCCGATCGTCATCGCCGGCACGCACGGCAAGACGACAACCTCGGCGCTGATGGCCTGGGTGCTGACCGCCGCCGGCCGGGACCCGTCATTCCTGGTCGGCGGAGTGCTGCGCAACTTCGGCCGGTCCTACGGCCTGGGGCGGGGGACCGACTTCGTGATCGAGGGGGATGAGTACGAGACGGCCTACTTCGACAAGGGGCCGAAATTCCTGCACTACCGGCCGCGCACGGCGATCCTGACCTCGGTGGAATACGACCATGCCGAGATGTACCCCGACCTGCCGTCGGTCAAGGAGGCGTTCCGGAAGTTTGTCGCCCTCCTGCCGCCGGACGGGCTCCTGGTCTGGTGCGACGACGACATGAACGTCCGGGAGGTGGTGACCGCCGGCCGGAGCCCACGACAGCCCTATGGCGTCGGCCGTGGCGTCGGGTGGCGCGGCAAGGTGCGATCCGCGGACCCCGAGGGGATGGAGATCGAGGTGCAGCATGACGGGCGATTGTACGGGGTGTTCCGAACGCCGATGACCGGACAGCACAACCTGCGCAACATCTTGGGCGTGGTGGCGGTGGCGCACCACCGGGGTCTCGACGCTTCCGTCGTGGGCGAGGGGTTGAAGACCTTCGCGGGCGTCAAGCGTCGCCAGGAGGTGCGCGGCAACGCCGCTGGAATCCTGGTGATCGATGATTTCGCGCACCACCCGACTGCGGTGCGCGAGACGCTGGCGGCGGTGCGGGATCGCTTTCGCGGCCGTCCAATCTGGGCGATCTTCGAGCCCCGGACCAACACCACCCGGCGCAGCGTCTTCCAGGACGAGTACGCCCGGTCATTCGACGACGCCGACCGGATCGTGATCGCCGCCGTCGACCACCCGGAGCGCGCGCCGGAAGGGCAGCGGTTCTCCGTCGAGCGCCTGGTCGAGGCTCTGCAGTCGCGTGGCAAGGATGCCATCCTCGTTCCCACGGTGCCGGACATCGTGACCCACGTGGCGGGCCAGGCAACGCGCGGCGACGTTCTGCTCGTGATGTCGAACGGCGCTTTCGGCGGGATCCACGAGAAGCTGCTGCAGGCGTTCAGCGCCCGCGGCTAGGAGCCTGTCCGGGTATTGCGTCGGCCCAACGCAATACCCGGGCAGGCTCCTGGGGCCGCTCAGCGCCCCGCGGAGGCGCGCCCCGAAGGGACCGGAGCGCCTGCGAAAATCGATCGGTCGCCCTGGGCAAGCGTCCGGACCACTTCCTCTCCAAAGTAGTCGGTCCCGATGGCGGCGCGCGGGAAGCGCACCTCGAAGGCCTGACGGCTGCGATCGATCTCTTTTCCCAGACGGCGCCCCAGGTCCCGATGCCGCCGCCCCTGGACCACCGCCTCCTCGTTGTAAAGGAGGATCTCCGACACCAGGAGGCGTGCGAACCGGCGGGCGTCCGCGTGCCGGCGTCTCTCCTCGTCGGACAGTCCGGAGTCCCCGGCATTACGTCGCGGCGCTTCGAGATCGGCCAGCAGCGCCTGCACTTCAGAATCTTCGGGCGGTGTCGGGTGGCCGGAACGGGTGGCCGGATGGGCGGCGGGACGCTGGTCCGGGTACGGGTTGTGAGCCTCAGGTCCCGTGGCAGCCCGGGCGGGTGCCGCCAGCCTCTCGATTGCGAGGGAGGCGAATCGGACCAGGATCTCGAACGCCAGCGGATCCCCGACCGTCCCGGCGGCGCCGCTGTCCCCGTAAAGTACGCCGACCGGGCGATCCCGCACCAGGATCGGCGCAGCGCAGGCGGCCGCCGGTCGCACTCCTCCGAGGGCGTGGGTGACCGCGTCGCCGGGGCCGTCCGGCCCGGTCTGCTGGAGACCACGCGCGCCGAGTGCCCGTGCCAGGAGGTGGGAGCCGCTGGCCGGCAGGCTGACGCGCGTGACCGACTGGCTGGTGAACCCGCCCTCGCCAAGGAATCCGAGGCCCGCCCAGCCCTGGATCTTCGACTCGCGGCAAACGAACAGGACGACGCGGGGCCAGAAGGCCGCGGCGCCGTCGAGAAGCCCGGTCAGGATGTCGCGCTGATTCTGATGGCGGGCAATCGTCTCGGCGGCATCACGCAGCGACTGCAGCTGCCCGTGTCCCTCGCCCGTCCCCCAGTCCCCCGGTGCGAGCGGGAATTCCACCGGATCGCCGAGCGTTTCGAGGGCGCGATCGAGAGCTTGGCGCAGTCGGGCCGAGCGCTCGCGGAGCACTCTTGCCGCCTCGGCCTCGACCTTGTCCCTCAGACGTCCCGGCAACCAAGCCCCTTGAAAAGTTGGAACTGAATATCACACCGGATCCAGAGAGTCAAACAGGCTTGATGGCGCGAAAGAGACACCTGCCTGTGGCGCCGATGCGACAAGTTGGCCGCGTGGCGCCGGGAGTCGCAACTCGGAAATCCACATAAAGGCCGTTATTGCAATGCCTTGCATGAGTTCAATCTCGCGGCCTCCAGAGTGGCATGCAGACTGCACTAGAGGGAGTTGCGGGCAGTGATGCCGCGGAGGACAGCGGTGGCGCAACGACAGAAAACACTGGCCGGAATCGTCGAAGTCGAGGGAATCGGGTTGCACACCGGACGGCCTTCCAGGGTTGCGATCCGGCCGGCAGCAGAGGGGGCGGGAATCGTCTTCGTCCGTGTCGATCGCGGCCATGCGGCGATCCCCGCTGCTGCGCGCCTCCTGAACGGTACCAGTCTTTCGACCACGCTGTCGCACGGCGCCGACTCGGTGGCCACCGTCGAGCATGTCCTGTCGGCCTTGGTCGGGCTGGGGGTGGACAACGCGCGGGTCGAAGTGGACGGTCCCGAAGTCCCGATTCTCGACGGCAGCTCCCGGCCGTTCGTGGACCTCATCATGAACGCGGGACTCCGCACGCAGGCGGCGCCACGCCGTTTTCTGGCATTGATGCGGCCGGTGCGTGTGAAGGACGGGGACAAGGAAATCCTGGCCCTGCCCGCCAACGACCTCCAGGTGACCTATGCCATCGACTTCCCTCACCCGGCGATCGGCTACCAGGCGGCGACCACCCGGGTCGAGGCGGCCACCTATGCCACGGAGATCGCTCCGGCCCGCACCTTCTGCCTGATGCGCGAGGTCGAGGCGATGCGTCGCGCCGGCCTGGCCAGAGGTGGGTCGCTGGACAATGCCGTGGTGGTCGGGGAGACCGGCGTGGTGAATGGAACGCTCCGGTTCCCGGACGAATTCGTGCGGCACAAGGTGCTTGACCTGATCGGGGACCTGGCGCTGCTCGGGGCCCCGCTGCGGGCGCACGTCATCGCCTTCAAGGCCGGTCATCGCCTGCACGCGGCGCTGGTGCGCCGCATCCTGGCCAGTCGCGCCGCCTGGACCAACCGGACCTCCGACGAGCGCCTCCCGGCCGACGAGGTGGCCGCGTTCGGCCACCTCGTGGATCACGTCCTGCCGTCGCCGGTGCGCGCCGCGATCTGACGTTCCGAAGCCTTGTCTTGATCC
This sequence comes from Acidobacteriota bacterium, assembly GCA_031394595.1. GTDB lineage: Bacteria > Acidobacteriota > Polarisedimenticolia > Gp22-AA2 > Gp22-AA2 > JANNTZ01. The sequence continues at coordinate 19,784 of JANNTZ010000147.1, read as the reverse complement.
ACGCCCTCCGGTAGACTGCGCGTCGGCCGGTTCCGGCGCCGCGTCGGACTTTCCGCCGCATGGCTCCGCGGCCGGATCCTACGATGACTGCAATCACCTTCAGCCTCGCGGCACTGCTTCTGGGTGCCGCGATCGACGCCCCCCGGCCCGCGCCCGCGCTGACCGACGTCCGCCTCTTCACCACGGCGGGAAATGTGCATGCTGCCTGCCGCCTCCAGAACGCCATCACGCCGGAAATGTCCGAGGAGATCGCCTCTGGTCTGGAGACGATCCTGGAATACCGGTTCCAGGTCGTGCGCCGCCGGACCGGCTGGATGGACGAAGTCGTGGTGCGTCGCCGGGTCGAGTGCGCGGTGCGCAACGACGTACTGACGCGGCAGTACACCCTGACCCGGAGCGTGGATGGCGTCGTCGTCGATTCACAGGCCACCAGCGACGAGACGGCGATGCGCGACTTCGTCACCACGATCGGCGGCGTGGCGCTGATCGAAACGGCCCAGATGGAAGCCGGTCGGGAGTACTACGTCCGGGTCCGCGGAGACATCGGCCTGATGTGGCGCTTTTACCTGATTCCCTGGCGGCTCAACACCGACTGGATCGAGATACCGATCGCCGCCGGCGGGGGAGGCGCGCGTGCGAACCGGCCCTGAGTCCGGCGGGGGAGGCCGCGCCGCCCGTCTGCGGGTCGGTCGGGTCCTGCTGTTCGGGCTCCTGGCGCTCACCCTGGTGGCGGTTGGCGGCCTCCTGCTGAAGGAGAATGCCGACTCCTTCACCTGGCCTTACATCACCAATTCAGTCCTCCTGTCGTGCCTCTTCCTGACCAACGCCATCCTTGTCCTGACCCTGGTCATCCTGCTGATGCGCAACCTGGTCAAGGCGCTCGTCGAGCGCCGGCGCGGAATCCTCGGTTCGCGCTTCCGGACCAAGCTGGTCTTCTCCCTTCTTTTGCTCTGGCTGTTGCCCTCGGGGATCATCTTCTGGGCGGCGCTGCACCTGATCCAGAGGAGCGTTGACCGCTGGTTCAACGACCCGATGGACCGCTTCACCGAGACCTCCCAGGCGATCGTCGATTTTTACTATGACGAAGCCAAAGGACGGGCCGCGGCGTTCGCGCGCGAACTGGCGACGCGCGCCGGCGCGGTGGGGCTCACGGGACAGGGGGAGCCGGCGGGGATCGAAACGGCGCTGGAGACATTCCGGCGGGAGTACGCGCTCGACTTCGTCGCCATCGACCGGCCGGCCGGCGGCCCGGTCCAGGTCTTCGCGCCGCACCTGGCCCGGCGTGAAGGGCTCCAGGCGATCCCGCACAACCTCCGCGAGCAGGCGTCCCGGGGCGCACCATTCACCTGGGTCTCGGAGTTCCTCGGCGGCCAGCTGATCCGCGCCGGGCACCCGATGCCGGGGCCGGGTGGGGAGCCCGGGTCGGTGATCACCGCCGGCATTTTCATCCAGCGGGATCTCATGCGCATGACCGCCGCGGTGACCCGGAGCAACGAGGACTACCGGCAGATCCGCGCGCAGAAGGGCCTGATCAAGCGGGTGTATGTCTCGGTGTTCGCGCTGATCACCCTGGTGGTGCTGTTCTCGGTCACCTGGATCGGCCTGTACCTCGCGCGGCGGATTACCGATCCGATCCAGTCCCTCGCCCAGGGAACGCTGGCGATCATGTCGGGGCACCTCGACTACCGGGTCAAGGTCGAGGCCGGCGACGAGCTCGGGATCCTCGTCGAGTCGTTCAACCGCATGACCGAGGAGCTGGAGACGGGCCGGGCGATGATCGATCGCCGCAACCAGGAGCTGTCGGCCAGCAACCGCGAACTGATGGAGCGGCGACGGTACATCGAGACGCTTCTTGAGGAAATTACCGCGGGGGTTGTGTCGATCGACGCGGATGGACGGGTCACCACGGTCAACCGGGCGGCCCGGCGGCTGCTCGGGCTGGCGGCGGGCTCCGACCCGGTCGGCCGCCCTCTGCCCGCGCTCCTGGCCGACGAGGTGCGACCCGCGGTCGAGGCCCTGATGACCGAACTCGCCGCCGGTGGCGAGCGCCCTGCCGCCCGCCAGGTGGACCTGCCGGCCGGTGGGAGGGCCTCCACCCTGGCACTGAGCACCGCCGCCCTGCGCGACGGTTCGGGTGGCGCGGTGGGGGCGCTTCTGGTGATCGAAGACCTCTCTGACTTGATGCGGGCCCAGAAGATCGCCGCCTGGCAGGAAGTGGCGCGCCGCATGGCGCATGAGATCAAGAACCCGCTCACGCCGATCCAGCTGTCGGCGGAACGCATCCGCAAGAAATACTCCGAGCGCTCCGGCGACCTGGACGCGATCGTCGAGGAAGGGACCACGGCGATCGTCCGCGAGGTCGGGGCGCTCAAGAACCTGGTGAACGAATTCAGCCGGTTCGCGCGCCTGCCGGCCCCCAACCCGGTGCCGACCGGGCTGGGGGACGTGGTCGCCGCCGCGCTGGCGCTGTACGACGGGACCCACCCCGGCGTCACCTTCCGATCGCAGTGCGAAGTCGGCCTGCCGCCCGTCCCGGTCGATCCGGAGCAGATCAAGCGGGTCCTCGTCAACCTGCTCGACAACGCCATCGCGGCGATGAGTGGCCAGGGGACGATCGAGGTGGCCGCCCGCCGCGAGCCGAATCTTGGGACGGTCCGGCTCGAAGTGGCGGACGACGGGCCGGGGATCCCGCCCGAGGATCGTGACCGGCTGTTCCTGCCGTACTTCTCAACCAAGAAAAAGGGGACCGGTCTGGGACTGGCGATCGTGCACCGCATCGTCACCGATCATCACGGCCGGATCGCCGTCGAGGACAACCGGCCGCGCGGCGTGCGGTTCGTGGTCGAGTTGCCGGTCGGGCCGGCCGCGGGTTCGGATGGGCGGCCGGCAGCCGCCGGACACGGGGGAGGGTGACCCATGGCCCGCGAACGGGTGCTGGTGGTGGACGACGAAGAGGGAGTGCGGACCACCCTCGCGAGCATTCTCCGCGACGAGAGCTATGTGGTCGATCTCGCCGAGTCCGGCGAGCGGTGCCTGGACCTGCTGCGCCGCAAGCCGTACCACGCGGTGCTGCTCGATGTGTGGTTGCCGGGGCGCGATGGCCTCCAGGTGCTGGAGGAAATCGTCACGTTGCCGTCCCCGCCGCGCGTGATCCTGATTTCCGGTCACGCCGACGTGCCGCTGGCGCACAAGGCGGGGCGGCTCGGGGCCTACGATTTCATCGAGAAACCGTTGTCCCTCGAGAAGGTCGCCCTGACGCTGCGCAATGCCATCGCCGACAAGAAGAAGGACGAGAAGATCCACAACCTGCGGGAGCAGTTGCATGAGCCGATGGCGCTCATCGGGGACAGCCCGGCGATCCGCGATCTGCGGCAACAGATCGCGGGAGTCGCTCCCACCCACGGCCGGGTCCTGATCCTCGGCGAGAACGGCACCGGCAAGGAACTCGTCGCGCGCACCATCCACGCCCAGTCGCTGCGACGCGACGAGCCGTTCGTCGAGATGAACTGCGCCGCCATCCCGGAGGAGCTGATCGAGAGCGAGTTGTTCGGCCACGTGCGTGGGTCGTTCACCGGGGCCATTGAGACCAAGCCGGGACGCTTCGTCCTGGCGGACGGCGGCACGCTGTTCCTGGACGAGATCGGCGACATGTCGCTCAAGACCCAGGCGAAGGTACTCCGCGTGCTCCAGGAACAGGCGTTCGAGCCGGTGGGCGGGTCCACCCTCCGGGTTGACGTGCGGGTCATCGCCGCCACCAACAAAGACCTGAAATCGGAGATCGCCGCCGGCCGGTTCCGCGAGGATCTGTACTTCCGCCTCGCCGTGGTCCCGATCCGGGTGCCGCCGCTCCGGGAGCGGGTCGAGGACATCCCGGCGCTGGCCCGCCACTTTGTCGACTCTTTCTCCCGCCAGTACGGCCGGGCCCGCCGCCTGGCACCGGACGCCTTCCCCCTGCTGGGAGGGTACCGTTGGCCGGGCAACGTCCGCGAACTCCGCAACCTCCTGGAGCGGCTGGTCATCCTGGCACCGTCGGACGAGATCCGCCGCGCCGACGTCATGCAGGTCCTCGGGCCCGAGGGAGACCCGTCAATAGGCCCGTTCCGCGAGTGTGCGTCGCTTCGCGAGGGGCGGGAGCAGTTCGAGCGGCAGTTCATCCTGATGAAGCTGCGCGAGGCCGGCGGGAACGTGGTGCGGGCGGCCGAACTGCTCGGGCTCGAGCGCAGCCATCTGTACCGAAAAATGCGGACCTATGGGATTCGCGGCGCCGACCCCGCCGGTTGATGGTCTTGACAAGTCGTGATCGCTCTGCTACTAAGGTCGCGTCGCAGGGGTGTCGAACATGCAACTGACCAAGGGGGTCGAATACGGGATCGAGGGGGTCCTCTACCTCGCCAGCCGGAGGGGGACGGGGCCGGCGATGATCCGTGACATCTCGCGCGCCACGTCGATCTCCGAGACCTTCCTGTCGAAGATCTTCCAGCGGCTGGCGAGTCGAGGGATCATCTTGTCGCGCCGCGGCTTCCGTGGCGGATTCCGGCTGGCCCGACCGGCGGGACACATCACCTTGCGGGAGATCGTCGAGGCACTCCAGGGACCGATCGAGTTTCACCGCTGTCTCGATCATCTGAAGGCGCGCCGCCGGCGATCCCGCTGTCATGTGCGACACGTGTTCCGCAAAGTTCAAAGGACGGTCGCGTCCATCCTTGAACAGACCACGATCGAGGACATGCTGCACGCCACGTTGTGAGGGGGGACGTCATGTCCGCGCCATTTTTCGGACTAAAACGGTCTGATTCCTCCGCTTCGGTGGGGGGGCGGGACGGTTCGCTGCGCGCCGATCTCCACGTGCATTCGAGTCTGTCGGCCGGGTGCGCGTGCGGGACCGGCACCGTCCGCCGGGACGCCGCCGACCCGGTGGCGCTCTACCGGGCGGCCCGGGAGCAGGGGATGGACCTGGTCACGCTGACGGACATCGATCGGATCGATGGCTGCCTGCGGATCCTCGACCAGGTCCCGGACGCTGCGGACGTATTCATCTCCGAGGAGATGGTGGCGCGACACCCGGGGCTTCGGGCCGACCTCCACGTCCTGGTCTTCGGGCTGAACGAACGGCAGCATCGCGAGGCGCAGAAATTGAAACGGGATGCCGGCGAACTCATCCTCTATCTCGATCGTGAGGGCTTGGCGTTCTCCCTCGGCCCCTACGTGGAGGCCCTGCCGGAGGACGGGGATCTCACGCGCCTGGTGCCGGTGCTGCGCCGGTTCCGGCGGTACGAGATCCTGAACGCCGGTGAGACCGTCGCCTATAACGCGCTGACGGCGCGGCTCGCCCAGGAGGCGGCTGGCCAGCACGGCTACGGAGTGACGGCAGGCAGCGGCGCCTGCACGGCCCGCGCCATCGGCCGGGGTGCTACCGCGGCCGCGGTGGCCGGGAGGGACGACTTCCTGCGGGCGATCCGCGAGGGGCGGACATGGCCGGTCCGTTCGCGCCATCTGTCGGGACGGGTCGGGGCCGTGCTCGATCGCCTGCCGCTCGGCACACCGGCACCCGGCGTCCGGGCCTATGCCCGCCGCGCCCGGCTGGCGGCGCGCATCAGGATCGCGCGGCGACGTCTCGACCAGCACGACGTCCGGACTTTCCGTGAGAAAACACGCGCCTACCGGGGTGGATCCCCCGGGTCCCACCGGGGGTTCGCCGGGACCGGGGCGCCGGGAGTTTTTTGACGTCAAACAGGACCTTCGACACGTGGGGGATGACATGAACCAGGCTCTCGCCAGGGCAGACGAGTCGCACGACGTCCACGCGCAGCGACCATCCCTGCGTCCCGTCCCGGCGCCCGCCGGAACCGACTCGCCGCTTGCCGCGGCCCCGAAGGGGATCCGGCGGTACCTGCGGCCATCGTTTCTCGTCGGCAGCGGTGTGAAAGGGATCGCCAACCTGGCCTGGTACACCTTCCAGGCGGTGAACCGGCGCATTCCCTACGGCACGATGCAGCCGAAGTGGGCCCCCGGGCCGTTGCTGAAAAGCAACGAGCGCAGCTTCCCGGAACTCGGGTTCCCGCGCGAGACCGACTCGCTGTGCCCGATGTGCGTCAAGGATGTGCGCAACCGGATCATCTCCGGCGAAGGGGACTGGCGTGAGCTGATCCAGGGGAAGCCCGGCGAAATCCGCGCCCGGATCGTCGAGCGCGACGGCCAGATCTGGATGGAGAAGGACTGCCCGAAACATGGCCGCATCGAAGACCTGATGGCGATGGACTCGGACTTCCTGCGCCGGATGGAGCATCACTACCCGGGCCGGGATTTCCGCATGCAGCCGGACCCGTTCCACAACCATGGATCCTCGACCGTGAAGTACGGCCGGGGTGCCGTCCTGACAGTCGACCTGACCAACCGCTGCAACATGATGTGCAACCCGTGCTTCATGGACGCCAACCAGGTCGGTTATGTCCACGAGCTCACCTGGGACGACATTCGTCAGATCCTCGACAACTCGATCCAGGTCAAGCCGCGCCGGCAGATGTCGGTGCAGTTCTCCGGTGGCGAGCCGACCCTGTCGCCCTATTTCCTGGACGCGGTGGCCTACTCCCGCAAGCTTGGTTACATCAGCGTGCAGGCCGCCAGCAACGGCATCCGCTTCGCGCAGGACATGGACTTCTGCCGGCGGGCGAAGGCCGCCGGGCTGCGCCTCGTCTACCTGCAGTTCGACGGAGTCACCAACGAGGCCAACAATCATCGCGGGGTCGGCAATCTGTTCGACGTCAAGAAGCGCGCCCTGGAGAACCTCAAGGAGGCCGGGATCGACGCGACGCTGGTGGTGACCATCATCAACACGATCAACAACGACCAGGTCGGGCCGATCGTCAAGTTCGCGATCAACAACGTCCGGATGATCAACGCGGTGTCGTTCCAGCCGGTGTCGTTCACCGGCCGCGACGAAGACATCGACGACGAAACCCGCCGCAAGCAGCGCTACACCCTGTCGCACCTGGCCCACGATCTCAAGAAGCAGCTGGGGATGACCGAGCCGCTCCGGGACTGGTACCCGCTTTCCGCCTCGGGGCCGTTCTCCGACCTGCGGGACCAGCTCGAGGGCCTGGAGGCGGAGTTCGGCGCCATGAAGTGCGGCTGCCACCCGAACTGTGGCATCGGCACCATGCTGCTGGTCGATCAGACCACCAACAAGGCGGTGCCCTTCCCGCAGGTCCTGGACACCGATCAGTTGTTCAAGGACCTGATGCTGATCACCGACACCTGCAGGCCAAAGCCGCTCACCGCCCTGCAGTTCGTCCTGGCCGTGCTGCGCAACGTCAGGTTCAGCGAATTGCCGGCCGAACTCGACATCTGGCAGATGATCAAGCTGATCGACGGACACAACGGAGCCAAGCTTGGTCTGGCGGAGCAGGGGCGCTATCGCTGGCGTGTCGTGATGGTGGCCGGGATGTGGTTCCAGGATCTGTTCAACTATGACTTCCGGCGCACCGAGATGTGCATCATCCCGTACGGCACCCAGGTCGGTGAAGTCTCCTTCTGCGCCTACAACACCGGGGTGGGATGGCGGCAGATCGTGGAGAAGATGTTCTCCACCCACAGCACCGCCCAGTGGTTCAAGGAGAAGGGGCGGCATCCGATTTTCGCGGCAGGCAAGGAAGTGCCGCTCGCGGCGCGGGCCGAGCCGGTGTCGATCCAGGTGGCTTCGGACGGCCCCCTGCCGGCCACGGCGATCGGCCTGCCGGGTCGATCGACCTCGCCGCAGCTCCCCGTGATGGCGGCAATGGGGGCGACGACGACGGCGACGGCGGGTTGCGGCACCGGCTGCGGCTGTCACTGACACCGTGGGTCGTTGACCGCGGCCGGGTCGGTTGTCGGTCCGCCCGTCACGTCCTTGGAGCGCTGCTGGTGATGGTGGCGGCGGGCGGCGGGAGCGGGATGTCGGCGGGGGAGCCCACCCCGGAAGAGTTCTCCCGGGCCTGGGCCCGTCTCGGCGCGCGATCGGAGTCGATCGGCGACGCGGCGCGTCTCGCGGCAATCATCGATCTTGCCTGGCGCGAAGCGATGAGCGAGAACCCGGAGGCTGCGACGCTGGTCGGCCATCCGGGTCAGAATGGCCGCTGGAGTGATCTCTCCCCCGAGGCTTTCGATCGACGCCGTTCGCGGTTGCGGGACGTGCGCAGCGCGATCGCGACGGTCGATCGGTCCCGTCTTGGCGCCCCTGATCGGCTCAATTACGACCTGATCCTGCACGACACCGACGACGGGATCGATGGCAGCCACTTCCCCGCTGAATTGCTCGCTGTGACCCAGCTGGGCGGCCCGCAGCAGGAGGTGGCCCGGATCCTCGCTCTCGCGCCGGCCGCGACCGTCGCCGACTACGAAGACCTGCTGGCGCGCCTGCGGGGTGTGGGGCGGCTCATCGACCAGACGATCGCCCTCCTCGAACGGGGTCTGGCGCGCGGCGTGACCCCGCCGCGCGTGACCCTGCGTGACGTGCCGGCGCAGGCCCTCAGTCAAGTGACGGATGATCCTTGGAAGAGCCCGGTGCTGGTCCCGTTCACGCATATCCCGGATGGCCTCCCCGGGGCGGAGAAGGAGAGGTTGCGGGCGGAAGCGGCCCGTGTCTACCGCGAGATCGTCGCCCCGGCGTTTCGGCGGCTGCACGACTTTCTTGCCACCACCTACGTCCCGAAGACGCGGGAGACGGTTGCCTGCGGGGCGCTGCCGGATGGCGGGGCCTGGTACGCCTGGGAGGTCCGGCACCACACCACCACGACGCTTGCCCCGAAAGCGATCCACGACCTCGGGATCGCCGAAGTGCGGCGTCTGCGGACGGCGATGGAGGGCATCATCCGGGAGGTCGGCTTCAAGGGGTCGTTTGCGGAGTTCGCCGAGTTTCTGAGGACCGATCCCCGCTTCTTCTTCACCGACCCCACCGCCCTGGTCAAGGAATACCGCGACATCGCGAAACGCGCCGACCCGGAGCTCGTCCGCCTGTTCGGCCGGCTGCCGCGGCTGACCTACGGTGTCGTGCCGGTCCCCGACTACGCGGCCCGGTCACAGACGACGGCCTATTACGAGCCGGGATCGCCGGAGGCGGGTCGACCCGGACTCTACTTCGTCAACACCTGGAACCTGCGGGCGCGCCCGAAGTGGGAGATGGAGGCCCTCAGTCTGCACGAGGCGGTCCCGGGTCACCACCTGCAGATCGCCCTGGCCCAGGAGATGGAAGACCTGCCGGAGTTCCGCCGGCACGGCGGGACCACCGCGTTCGTCGAGGGCTGGGCCTTGTATGCCGAGAGTCTCGGCCACGACATGGGGATGTACACCGACCCATACTCCCGCTTCGGCCAGCTGACTTACGAGATGTGGCGGGCCATCCGCCTGGTCGTGGACACCGGGATTCACGCGCTGGGTTGGAGCCGCGAGCAGGCGATCGACTACTTCCGGGCCAACTCTGCCAAGACCGAGCACGACATCGTGGTCGAGGTGGACCGCTACATCGTCAATCCGGGGCAGGCGCTCGCCTACAAGATTGGCGAGATGAAGATCCGCGAGTTGCGGGCCTCTCTGTCCGCTTCCCTGGGAACCCGGTTCGACCTGCGCGCCTTCCACGACGCCGTGCTGGAGAACGGTGCCCTGCCACTCGCCGTTCTCGAAGAGCGCATGCGCGCCTGGGCGGTCGCTCGCCCGCCCGCTCCCTGACACAAGACCGCAGGACGACCCGTGGTCAGACCCGGGGTGTCCGGGCCCGCGGGTAGGATCCCAGCACCCGCACGAAGTCACAGACCTCGGCAAGATGGCGCAGGGCGTTCCGGCAGCGATCCTCCGCGGGCGTCCCCTCGAAATCGACGTGGAACACATACTCCCACGGGCGGCCCACGAGCGGCCGCGATTCGATTTTCAGGAGGTTGATGTCGCGCAGGGCGAAGACCGCCATGCAACGGAACAGGGCTCCCGGGACGTGCGGCGTGGCGAACAGGATGGAGGTCTTGTCGGCCCGCCGGAGCGGTCGCGCGATTCGGGACAGGAGAAAGAAGCGGGTGAAGTTCGCGGGATGATCTTCGAGCCGGCGCTGCAGGACGCGCGCCCCATGGATCCTGGCTGCCAGCTCCGGGGCGATGGCCGCGGCGTCACGGGCCCCTTCCTCGCGCAGCAGCCGCACGCTGCCGGCCGTGTCGTGGGTGGCGACCCGGATGAGACGCGGGCGCGAGCGGAAGAACCGCTCGCACTGGGCCAGCGCCACCGGATGCGAGTAGATGCGGCGGAGGTCCCGCGGCTGCACCCCGGGAAGGGCGATGAGGCAGTGCGACACCCGGACGATCGCTTCACCGACCACGTGCAGGGGAGTCTCGAGAAGAAGATCGTGGACGCGGTGGATCGACCCGGCGATGGTGTTCTCGACGGGGGCGAGGGCGTAGCGCGCCCGGCCGGTGCGGGCGGCGGCGAACAGCGAGTCAAAGTCGGCGCAGGAGAGGAGCCGCGGACGGGGCCCGAACAGTCGGCGGGCGGCCAGTTCGGAGAAGGCGCCCCGTTCCCCCTGGATGGCGACGATCGGGGCGCTCACCGGCCGCCCCCACGATCGGCCACCGGACGGGTGTCGCCGCGGAAGGCGTCGTCGATCCGACGCTCCAGGATGCGGGACCGGTCAAGACCCCCGATCCGCAGGGCCTGGGCGGACACCTGACGGAGGGCCTCCTCGGGGACCAGCCCGACGATTTCGCTGTCCGCGACCTCCACGCCGCGCCGCGCCGCCTCGTCACGCACCGCCTCGAAGGCGCGCGGGATCGAAGTGGTCCGGTAGTCGGTGAGGTTCATCGAAACCTGGGCCCGCCCGCGGTCCGCGAGGAACAATCCGAGGGCCTTGACACAGGGCAACCCGCCGCTGCTCTCGCGCACCACGCGGGCGATCGCTTTGGCGATCTCGAGGTCGGGCGTCTTCAAATCCACGTTGAAGGCGATCAGGAAGGGGCGGGCGCCGACCGCGGTGCAGCCGGCGCTCGGGTGCACGCGATCCGGCCCGAAATCGGGGGACCAGCGGGGGTCCCGGATCTTCTCCGGGAACCCCTCGAATTCGCCCCGGCGGATCTCGGCGAGGTTGCGGCGATGGGGGGCGGTGGCAGCCGCCTCGTACAGATAGACCGGCAGCGCGTGGCGCCCGGCGATGGCGGCGCCCACCTGGCGCGCCAGGAGCACGCAGTCGTCCATCGTGACGTCGCGCACGGGGATGAAGGGAATGACATCGACGGCCCCCATCCGCGGGTGCCGGCCCTGGTGACGACGCAGGTCAATCCGATCGACGGCGACCGCGACCAGGGCCTCGACGGCGACCCGCACGGCGTCCGGGGGGCCGGCGATGGTCAGGACCGAACGATTGTGGTCGGGATCGGAGGAGAGATCGATGAGACGGGCCGCGCCACCCGGGGGGAGGGCACCGGTGACCGCGGCGATGACGCCGGAGTCCCGTCCTTCGCTGATGTTGGGGACGCACTCGACGATCGGCCCTCCCCCCGGCGAGGGCGACGATCCGCGGTCCGGCGTCATCCGCTGGTCCCGCCGGGCTGTGACAACGCCTCGACGAGACGACGCGGGTCCTGTCCCATCGGGCCGGTCCAGTCGGCGGCCAGCCGGTAGGCGGGGCAGCCACCCTCCCCCCCCAGACGCCGGTCCAGGATATCGAGGTGGCTCTCCTCTGCCGGGCAGCCCTGGTTGTTGAGTCCCTGGCGCGCCAGCCGGACCAGGTCGATCAGCAGGTCGCGCGCCCGCGGCCCTTCGCCCGCCTCGCCCCCGCCGGCGGGCCGTGGCAGCCGCGCCGCCGGGCCAAGACGGCAGGCATCATCGAGGAGGCGCTCGCGGTCGCGGAAACTGAGATCGCGCACGAGCTCCCAGGCGGCGCGGCGCGAGGCGCCGTCGTACAGAATCCCCTTGAGCAGCGCGCACAGCGCCAGCGCCGACGCCGGCTCGCCGGAATCGGCGCTACGGAACTCGATGTAGTGCTTGAGACGGACCTCAGGGAAGAGGGTCGAAAGATGCAGCTCGAAGTCCGCGAGTGTCGGACGCGCGCCTTCGAACCCCTTGCGGATGAATTTCCGGAAGGTCATGCCACCGGCCGGGATCCAGCGATCGTCGCGCACCACGAAGAACATCGGCACATCGAGCGCGTACTCGAGATAATCGCGGAAACCGGCGCCGTCCTTGAACACGAACGGCAGGAGACCGCAGCGGTCCGGATCGGTGTCGCGCCACGCCCAGGCGCGCCAGCTCATGAACCCGGTCAGACGTCCCTCGGTGATCGGCGAATGCGCGTACAGGGCGGTCAGCAGGGGCGACAGCGCCATCGCCGTGCGCAGCTTGTCCATCGCGTCCGCCTCGCTGCCGTAATCGAAGTTGACCTGGATGCCGGCCGTCTGCCGCATCATAATTGGGCCGCGCGACCCGCGGCGCGGGAGGTAGTCGCGCATGACGGCGTAGCGTTTCTTCGGGATGATCGTGATGGCGTCCACCGGGGTGAATGGCTGGACCCCGACCCCGAGCCAGGCGATTCCAAGGGGGCGGGAAGCAGCCTCCACCGAGGCGAGGAAGGCGTGGACCTCCTGCTCGAGGGGCGCCAGGTTCCGGTGAATGGCGCTGGAAAGTTCGACCTGCGCCCCCGGCTCGAGCGTCAGGCGGGTGCCGTTCTTCTCCAGCCCGAGGATCCGGCCGTCCTCTTCGTGCGGAATCCACCCGTCCTCGCGGGCCATCGTCTTGAGCATGGATTCGACGGAGGCCTCGCCTTCGTAGGGTACGGCCGCCCCGGTCTCGCGGAGCACGCCGATCCGTTCGTACTCGAGACCGAGACCCCAGCGCTCGCGCGGCTTGGACCCGGCTTGGAAATAGTCGTGCAGGTCTTCCTCGCGCTCGATCGGGTGTTCGCCCTTGGGGTCCAGAGACATGTGTTCTCCCGCGTGTTCCGCGTGGCACGGATTCTACCATTGGAGGTGCGACCCGAAGGGCGGGTGTACCAGGAGCCGGTCAGCGTCCGGCGGCGGCGTTGCCCGTGGCTGGAGGCTGCAGACGCGACCCCTGCCAGTCCTGATAGCGTTTCATGTACCGGCGCATGACCTCGTCTCCTGGGAGCCCCAGGCAACGGGCGTACTCGCGGAGAAAGCCGCGGACGAAGACCGCCGCCGGCAGGTCGGCGAAGCGTTCTTCCTCGATCGCCTGGAGGTAGGCGCGGCGAATTTTCGTCTGTTCTGCGATCCCCTCCAGCGTCAGGTGCTGGTGCAGCCGTTCCTCGCGCAGCTCGGCGCCACTGGTGGCGATTGGGCGGGGGGACTCGGGGGGGAGCGTGGGGGCCGGCAGGGGAGGATCCTCCACTGCCACCGCCGCCGTTCCCGCGACTGCCGTTCCCGGGACCGTCACTTCCGCGACGGCCGTGCCGGCGACCGCCGGAGCGGCACCGCCGCCGGCCAACTCCAGCGCCGGCCCCTCGTCGACGGACGAGGCCGGATCGGCAGCCACGTCAGGAGCGGCCGGGGAGGCGTGCAGGCCGCGGACATTCTCTTCCTTGAGGGCACCCGCCGAGAGCATGCGTTTGTCGTAATCGGACCGGCTCTCGAGAAAAATCAGCGTCCGGTAGGCGGACTCGATCCGGGCCTGCAGGTCCCGCAGCCCGTTGGCATCCAGAAGCGGCGACAGGAAGGTGGTCTCCGGGTCGTAGGTCCTCTTCAGAACCTGGTAGGCCGTCTGCACTTCCTTCGGGGAGGCCTTGGGGACGACCTCCAGGACGCGGTAATGGTCGAGCGAGTCGAGGTCCTCCCATTCCTCATCCGCCTCGCGCGCCGTCTGGGCGCTCGCCGACAGCAGGCGCATGGCGGCGCGCGCCATCGCCTTGGTCGCGGGGGCGTTCGGGTACTGCTGGGAGAGCGGCCGGCGCTTCTGGACCGCCTGGAGCACCGACAGGTCGTGCTCGATGATCCCGGCAGTGTGGAGGGCCAGGCCGAAGCACTTGCGGAAGCCGCTGGCGAGGCACCGGGCCGTTTCCTCGTCGGCTTCCCCCCGCACCTGGTTGAGCACCAGCTCCAGCCGTGTCCTGCGGACCACGGCGGCGATCCGATCGCGTGCCTGGCGATCGAGGACGCCGACCCGGGTCATGAAGGCGCGGAACGTCAGGCGCGCCGGGTCGTGGCCGGCAGCGAGCAACCGGCCCTCGACGGCGGTCATCTGCTCGCCGGTCAGGGCGCGCAGCAGGGCCCAGCGCAGGTAGGCCTCGGTAAACAGGTATGTCGCCTCGACCGCGGCCGGCTCGGGGGTGGCCACCAGGACCCCGATCCCGGCCTCCGCGAACGCGGCGACGGTGGCCGGGGAACGGCCTGAGCCGCAGTCCACCAGAATGTGATCGGCGGACAGGGTCGCGTACTGCTCGGAGATCTGGCGGATGAAGGCGACCGGATCGTCGTGCAGGTCGCCGCGCTGCAGCCCGCCGATGAGACGCAGGTGCGCCGTGGGGGTCTCGCAGACGACGTCCGCCAGGACCCGCGATCGCCCCGCGGCGAAATCGGACAGCGTCCGCGGCAGCCGCTGATAGCCCAGCGACGTCGGGAGGTCGCTGCCCTGGAGGTCGAGGTCGACGAGAACGACACGCCGGCCGGATCGCGCCAGCTGGATCCCCAGGTTGGCCGCCAGGAGCGTGCGTCCGACCCCGCCCTTCCCGCCGGCAAAGGCCCAGACCGACGGTCGCGTTCCGGGTGCGGCGGTCTGCGGTGCCGGCGCCGGGGGCGTGGCCGCCTGTGGCGCGGGGGAGGGGTCGGTCTGAGAATCCATCAGGCCACCTTCTCCCCGGTTTCCTTCTCCTCGAACTCCTCGCCGTTGAAGCTGAGGCGGCGCGCCTTCTCGTCGACCACGGTGTCGAGATTCACCGGGCGGCCCCAGATCCGCTGCACCGAACGCAGCGTGTCGCGGGCGAAGTCGTGTTTGAGCTCGACCCCCTCGTACTTGTGCATGAGGAGCAGCTCCCCCTTGTTCCGGAAGTTGCCGTCGCCGACGAAGATGAAAGGCTGCCCGAAGTTGGTGAGCTGGAACAGCAGGCGCTGCTTCACCTTCTTGAAGTCGCGGTCGCCGATTTGGTACATGCCGGTCTTGGGATTGAAATCGTAGAGAAACATTTTCTGCTGGTGGCAGAACTCCTCGGTCAGGTAATTGTCGATGAAGGTCACGTCGGTGCAATGCCGGCGCACTTCGAAGATCTTGTCGCGCCCGCCCCCCAGCCGCCGGTCCCAGTGGCTGCGCTGGACCAGGTCATCGCACTCGTCGTAGTCCTTGCCGAACCGTCCGCGGTTCCAGCGGTCCTCGATGTCGCGGTACAGCTCGAGCCCAAGCTTGTAGGGGTTCAGGCGGCCGGTGTGCCCTCCCAGGGTGCCCGAGTGGTGGTCGGCGTAGTCGATGATCTCGGCGTCGGTCAGGGCCTTCTCCGTCATGATTTTCGAGTGCCAATAGGTGGCCCAGCCTTCGTTCATGATCTTGGTCTGGGCCTGCGGAGCATAGTAATAGGCCTCCTCGCGGATGATGGCAAGGACATCGCGCTGCCAGTTTTCCAGGGGGCTGTGGTCGGTCAGGAACTTCAGGACGTCGCGCAGGGGGGCTTCGGGGAACCGCCGCCGCTTCCGCGCGTCGGCTTCGAGGCGCTTGCGGTCGGCCTCGAGGGCGGCGGGGGGGTTGATGAAGTCGTTCATGTACGACTTGCTTTTCAGGCGGCGCACCACCGGCCGGTGCGGTTCCTCATCGGCGGCGCGCTCGCGTTGGATGAACGGCGAGTGCGGGTCGATCAGGTTCTCGAGCGACAGGCAGGTGTCCACGAACGATTCGACCGTCTCCACCCCGTGTTTGTCCATGTAACGCCGAATCCGGGTGGCGTGGTTGGCCATCTCGTCCATCGTCTTGCGATTGGTCTTCGAGAACGCCAGGTTGTTCTTGAAGAAGTCGCAGTGGGCATAGACGTGGGCCATGACCAGCTTCTGGTCCACCGGCATGTTGCACTCGAGCAGGTAGGCATAGCACGGGTCGTTGTTGATGACCATCTCGTAGATTTTCGAGAGGCCGTACGAGTAGGACTTCTGGAGGTACTCGTACTCCATGCCGAAACGCCAGTGCGGGTAGCGGGTGGGGAAGCCGCCGAAGGCCGCGACCTGGTTGAGGCCGCGGTAGTCGAGGAGTTCGAAGATGACGGGGAAAAAGTCCAGGCCGAAGGACCGGGCGTGTCCCTCGATCTCCTCCTGCAGGACCTGCAGTTCCTTCGGGAGCGCGGCCATCGTCCTAGCGGCCCTTTCCGAGAAAGTCCTTGATCGACTGGTAGATGCCGTCCTTGTTCTCGATCTTCGAGAGCGCCATGCGCTCGTCGTCGGCGTAGCTCTCCTTGAGGTCCACCAGGAACTGGCCGGTCCCGTAGGGGCTCTCGACCTGGCCGTAGCAGAACAGGTTGGCGCGCGGCAGGATCTGCTTGCCCAGCAGGGCGACGCACTCCTCCGTGTCGCCCTGCGACCAGTTGTCGCCGTCGGAGAAGTGCAGGCAGTAGATGTTCCAGTCGTCGGTCGGGTAGTCGGTCTCGAGGATCCGGGCGCACAGCTTGTAGGCCGCGGAGATCACCGTGCCCCCCGATTCCCGCGTATGGTAGAAGGTCTCGCGGTCGACCTCGCGGGCCTCCGCGTCGTGGATGATGTAGCGGATCGCGACGCCCTTGTAATGGTGCCGCAGCCAGGTGTCGATCCAGAACGACTCGATGCGGACGATTTCCTTCTGCTCCTCGCCCATCGACCCCGAGACGTCCATCATGTAAACGATCGCCGCGTTGGCCTGCGGCATCGCCGCGCTCTTCCAGGTCCGGTAGCGCTTGTCCTGGCGGATCGGCACGAGGATCGGGAAGTCGGGACGATAGGTCCCCATCGACAGGCTGCGCTTCAGGGTCTCCTTGTAGGTCCTCTTGAAGTGACGCAGGCTCTCCGGGCCGTAGCGCGCGATGCCGGTGTAGCGGTCCTTGTGCGACAGGATGTTCCGTCGTCCCCTGGGCTGGATCGCGGGCAGGGCCAGCTCCTCCCCGAGCATCTCGGCCAGCTCGTCGAGGGTCACGTCCACCTCGAGGATGTGATCGCCGGGACGATCGCCCGCCTGGGAGCGGCCGCCTTCGGTCTCGCCCGGCCCCAGGACGGTGCCGACGGCCCCTTCGCCCTGGCCCACACCGCCGGTCTGCTTCGGTCCGTAGACGAACTGCGGGATGCGGATCTGGGGCAGGGGGATGGAAATCAGGTCGCGGCCACGGCGGCCGATCAGTTCGCCGCTGCTGATGTACTTGCGCAGTTCCTTCTTGATCCGGCCGCGGACGATCTGCCGGAAGCGGTTGTGGTCCTGTTCGATGCGGAGAATCATCGTCGTCCCGTCCCGACGGCACCACCTCCAGGGACCGGCTGCGACCGGGCCGGGAGGCGGCCGGATGAGCGGCCCGTCAGTCGCGCGCGTCGCCCCGGGCGAAGATGCTGGCCACGTAGTGCAGCACGTCGGTGGCACAGATGTCGCAGTAGCTGTAATCCTTCTTCAGGCGGCTCTTCACGACGTCGATCTTCTCCTGCGTGTCCTTGTCGATCACCGAGGACACCAGGGAGGTCAGCTTGATCGAGTCCTTCTGGTCCTCGAACAATTTCAGCTCCAGGGCCTTGTGGAGCCGTTCGTTCGTCTTGTAATTGAACGTCTTCCCCTCGACCGCCAGCGCCCCGATGTAGTTCATGATCTCGCGGCGGAAATCGTCCTTGCGGTTTTCGGGGATGTCGATCTTCTCCTCGATTGACCGCATGAGGCGCTCGTCGGGCTCCTCGTCCTGGCCGGTGTACTTGTTGCGCACCCGCTCCTTCTGCGTGTACGCCTTGACGTTGTCGATGTAGTTGCTGCACAGCCGGGCGATCGCCTCCTCGTCGGCGGAGATGGCGCGCTGCACCTCGTTCTTGGCGACGTCCTCGTACTCCTGCTTGACGACCGCCAGCAGGTCCCGGTAACGCTTGCGCAGTTCCTCGGAGGTGAGCAGGGAGTGGTGCCGCAGGCCCGATTCGAGCTCGTTGAGGACCATGAAGGGATTGATGCATCCTTCACCCTTGTCGGAGACCAGCGCGTTGCTGATCTTGTCCTGGATGTAGCGCGGCGAGATGCCGTCCATGCCCTCGCGCACCGCCTCCTTGCGCAGCTCCTTGACGTTGTCCTCGGTGAATCCCGGCAGCGTCTTGCCGTTGTACAGGCGCAGCTTCTGCATCAGGGTGAGGTCGGCCTTCTTCGGCTCCTCGAGCCGGGTCAGGACCGCCCACATCGCCGCCATCTCGAGGGTGTGCGGCGCGATGTGCTTGCCGCGGATGCGCGCCGGGTTGTAGTCCTTCTCGTAGATCTTGATTTCCTCGGACAGCTTGGTGATGTAGGGGATGTCGATCTTGACGGTCCGGTCGCGCAGCGCCTCCATGAACTCGTTGTGCTGCAGCTTCCGATACTCCGGCTCGTTGGTGTGGCCGATGATGACTTCGTCGATGTCGGTCTGGGCGAACTTCTTCGGCTTGATCTTGTGCTCCTGGGAGGCGCCCAGCAGGTCGTAGAGGAAGGCGACATCCAGCTTGAGCACCTCGATGAATTCGATCAGGCCGCGGTTGGCGACGTTGAATTCGCCGTCGAAGTTGAAGGCGCGGGGGTCGGAATCGGACCCGTACTCGGCGATCTTGCGGTAGTTGATGTCGCCAGTCAGCTCGGTCGAGTCCTGGTTCTTCTCGTCCTTCGGTTGGAACGTGCCGATCCCGACGCGGTCCTTCTCGGACAGGATGATGCGCCGGACCCGCACCTGCGAGACGATCTTTGTCCAGTCACCGCCGAAGCGGAGCGTGAACTCCTTGCTGTACTGGCGGCAGAAGGGGCAGAGGTCGCCTTCGATGACCACCTTTTCGCCGTCGGGCCGGCCTTCATTGAGCATCCGCATGACTTCGGCACGCAGTTCGGGCGGCACCAGGTGCAGCGGTTCCTCGTGCATCGGGCAGGTGACGACGTCGACCTGGTCAGCGCGCTTGCGACCGAGGTCCCCGGGGATCACCCAGGAGTAGCTGTACAGCCCCCCCTCCGGAGTCTTGGAATAGCTCTCGAGCCCCTTTTTCAGGAGCCGGACGATGGTCGACTTGGAGGATCCCACCGGGCCGTGCAGCAGGAGGACCCGCTTCTCGGTCCCATAGCGATGCGCCGCCGACTTGAACACGTTGACCAGCTTCATGAGGGCGATGTCGAGCCCGAAGATGGCGTCCGCCCCGCCGTGCTCCTTGTCGTCGAAGAAGTTGTAGTGGATGATCCGCTTCTTGTACTCGAAGTACTCGCGCGTCCCCTTGGTCAGGATCATGTCGTAGATCCGCTGGAAGGCGGAGCGTGTCACCTTCGGGTTGTGGCGGACAATCTGAAGGTAATCCTCGAAGCTCCCTTCCCAGTGCTGGTCGCGGAATCCCCGGAGATCCTGGAGCTTGCCAATCTGCTGGACAATCTCTGCGCCTGTGGCCACCGCTTTTACCTCCCGCTCCGGCCCGAGATCTCTGGCGAGGGAATGTGTCGTATCTTTTTGATAAGTCATGGTTTCTCCAGCCCGACCAGAACCTGACCGATAATATAAGGCCGAGTCAAGGAATTGTCAAAAAAATCCCTGCCAGCCAATTATTGTCGCTTCACCCAATCCGCGCCACTCCAGCACCCTCCCAGCGCGCCGCATCTGATGAGATCTCCCGAGTCCCGGGTGGCGGGGCGCAGCGCGTCGTCGC
>JANNTZ010000116.1:0-38340 GCA_031394595.1 Acidobacteriota bacterium | reverse complement strand
CACTCGGAGGTACCCCCGGACGCAGGTGGTGGGCCGCAGCGCGGCGCAGCGACCTCGAGCCGCGCCATAAGCGTCAGAGGGGTGCCCCGTGGCCCTCGCGAGCGAGTGCGGAGCGGCGCCGCGCTGCGGCCCGCCACCCGAGACTGGGGATACCTCAGTGTTCCGGACCCGGGGCCGCTCCCTTGTCGCGGAACGGATCCCGGATGCTTCCTGCGGGAACCAGGCTGACGTCGAAGCGGACGGTGCCGGAAGCGACGTACGGGTCCCGGGACAGGGGCAGTGCCTCCCGGATGCTCCGGTTCAATCCCGGCCTGGCGTCACCTTCCAGCGTGGGGGCACACTCGATCTCCATGACGACATGCTGCGCCCCGGTGTGCTCCTGGACGGCGACACGGAAACGTGGCGGCTGGACCAGGCCGGGGAAATCTCTGAGCACTTCACCGAGTGCTTGGGGAAAGAAGTTCCGGGCCCCGACGATCACCATCTGGTCGGTCCGCCCGAGGATCTCCTCGATTTGGGTGGAGACCACGCCACACTCGCAGGCCGTCTCCGCGGACGGCACCATCAGATCGTGGCTCCAGTACCGCAGGATCGGCATCAGCTCGCGGTCCGGGTAGAAAGCGGTCACGACCGCCACGCCGGGCCGGCCGGGTGGGACCGGTCGGCGGGTTTCTGGATCGAGGAACTCCACCAGGCCCGACAGGTCGAGAAAATGCAGACGGCCGCTCTCGCATTCGAAAGCGCCGGTGCTGAGTGTTTCCACCATCGACCAGGCTTCCCGCAGAGGCAGTCCCCAGACCCGGTGCACGAATCGCTTGAGATTCTCGCTGACCATCGCGCCGCAGGTGTAGATGCGCCGCAGCCCGGATCCGGCACCGGACAGCCCGAGCTGTTCGGCCCGGGTGGTGAGCGCCCAGAGCTGCCCCGGGCTGGCAAACAGTCCGCTGACCCGGGAGAACTTTCCCGGGAGGTGGCGCTCCTCGAACAGGGCTCGCAGGCTCCTGTCGTACTCACCGGAAACCCCGATGTTGAGCACCAGGGCGCCGGCCCGCTGCGCCGCCGCCGTGAAGATCCGGGCCGCGATGCTGGTGTCGAGCGACAGGTGCACCTGCAGGATGTGCGCCGGTCCAAGGAAGCCGCCTGCCATGCCCGACATCGCCTGGACGGCGACGTAGTAGTCGAACTCCTCCTGGCTGAGGAACAGGTCGAGCGGCCGGCCGCTCGTCCCGCTGGTGTGAAGATGAATCGTCGGGTTTAACCCCGGGGCCGCGCTGAGGAACCGCCCCGGATCCGCCTCCAGGTCGGCCCGGTGCGTGAGGGGCAGATGCCGCAGGTCGTCCAGGGAACGGATCTCCTCCGGCCTGACTCCAGCCGCCTCCAGAGCGCTCCGGTAGTACGGGACGTGCCGTCGGACATGGGCGATCGTTCGGCGCAGTTTGCGCAACTGCAGGGCCCGCACCTGCCGGATGGCGACACCGGCCGGGAGACGTGGAGAACGGAACCGAAGCGGCGGCTGACCATGCAACAGACGCCGACGCATCCCGCCGACAATCCGATCCAGGTCGCGCTGTCGGGGGCGCCGACCGAGTGCGGCGCGGCTCAGAGAGCGAAGCGCGGGCAACAGGATCACTGGAGCGGTCCCTCGGTCCCCCGCCGGTCACCGGGGGCGGTCCGGCGTCGGCGCCGATCCGGCGCCGACGATCGAGGAGTCTATCACCGCGAAGAACCGGCCAGGCCGCGCGGAACAGCATGGCGGTCCGCCCGGGGCGGTGTACCATGTCGCCCCTCATGGCCACTGCGATCCTGACTGAAGCTCTCCGCCGGGACTACGGGACCCGTCCGGCGCTGCGGGACGTCAATCTCGAGGTCCGTGAGGGGGAGATGTTCGGCATCCTCGGTCCGAACGGCGGTGGCAAGACCACCCTGTTCCGGATCCTCGCCACGCTCCTGCGGCCGCACGGCGGCCGGGCAAGCATCTTCGGCCGGGACGTGGTGGCCCAGGCGCGCGACGTGCGACGGGCGCTCGGCGTCGTGTTCCAGGCCCCGGCGCTCGATCGACACTTGACGGTGCGCGAGAACCTCCAGATCCATGGCCGCCTTTACGGTCTGGACTCCGCGACCCGAAGGACGGCGGCGGCCGAACTGCTGGAGCGCTTCGGGATCGCCGATCGCGCCAGCGAAAGGGCCGGCCGCCTGTCGGGCGGCCTGCAGCGCCGGGTCGAGATCGCCAAGGGCCTCCTGCACCGGCCCCGACTGCTGCTCCTCGACGAACCGTCCACGGGTCTCGACCCGGCGATGCGCCGCGACCTGTGGGCTCTGTTGCGTGGTCTGCGCGATGCGGCAGGTGTCACCGTCGTGCTGACGACTCACTTCATCGAGGAAGCCGAAGGCTGCGACCGGATCGCCATTCTCGACGGTGGCCGCATCGTCGCCTGCGGACCGCCCGCCGAACTCCGGAGGGACGTGGGCGGAGACGTCATCGTGATCCGGACCACCGACCCGGCGCCGGCGGCGGCCGAGATTGAACGTCGCTTCGGAGGCCCGGTCAGCGTCGTGGACGGGACGATCCGGCTGGAGCGACCCGGGGGGCATCTTCTGATCCCGCCGATCGTGGAGGCCCTGCAGGACCGGATCGAGTCGATCACGCTGGGCCGGCCCACCCTGGTGGATGTGTTCATCCGGCGCACCGGGCGCCGGTTCGAGGACGGGAGCACCGCATGACGACCGCGACCGGTCTGCTGGGGCCGGTGACGGCGCTCGCCTGGCGCGAGATCGTGCGCTTCCTGCGCGAGCGGCACCGCGTGTTCGGCGCCCTGGCGCAGCCGCTTCTCACGTGGGCGCTGCTGGCGGCGGGGCTCCGGGGATCGTTCCGCCTCCCATCGGCCCCGGACGGCATGAGCTACGGGACCTACTTCTTTCCCGGGACGCTGGCCCTGATCGTCCTGTTCACGGCGATCTTCTCGACCATCTCCCTCATCGAGGACCGCCGCGAGGGGTTTCTCCAGGGGGTGATCGCGGCACCCATCCCGCGCGCCAGCATCGCCGCCGGCAAGGTGCTGGGTGGCGCCAGCCTCGCCTTCGCGCAGGCGATCCTGGTTTTGCCGCTGGCGCCGATTGCCGGGATCCGGCTGACACCGTCCGTGGTCCTGACCATGCTACCGGCGATCGCCTGGATCGCCGTGACCCTCACGGCGTTCTCGTTCTGCATCGCCTGGCGGATGGAATCGACACAGGGCTTTCACGCGATCATGACCGTCCTGCTGATGCCGCTCTGGCTGTTGTCGGGGGCCTTGTTCCCCGCTTCCGGTGCGGCGCCCTGGCTGCGGGTCGTGATGGCGATCAATCCGCTGACTTATGGCGTCGCGATCCTGCGCCGCTGCCTCGATCCGGGCTCCACCGCGGCGGTCGCCGGTCTTCCGGGAACCCTCCCCTCGTGGGTGGTGATGATCGTCTTCGGGATCGCTTCCTGCAGTCTCGCCGCGGTCCTGGCGCGGTCTCCGGGGCGGAACCCGTGACCGTCCGCGACCTGCCGGCGATCAACGCCGCCCTCAACGCCACCAGCGCCCTGCTGCTCCTGGCCGGATATGTCAGCATCCGGCGCCGGTCGATGAGCGCGCACCGGGCCTGCATGCTCGGCGCGGTGATCGCCTCGACGCTTTTTCTGGCGGGCTATCTCTTCTATCACGCCACGGTCGGATCGGTCCGCTTCCAGGGATCGGGGTGGACCCGGACGGTCTATTTCACGATCCTGATTTCTCACACGATCCTGGCGGCGGCGATCGTTCCGCTCGTGGCGATCACCCTGGTCCGGGCGTTGCGCGGGCGGTTTGACCGTCACCGGGCGATCGCCCGCTGGACCCTGCCGATCTGGACCTACGTCTCGATCACCGGCGTTCTCATCTACATCATGTTGTATGGACCCGGTCCGCGGGGTTGACTGCGCCGGTCCCACGCGGCACCTCGTGTTGTACGCCAGGGTGCCGCGGACGGGAACCGTCAAGACCCGCCTCGTCCCGTACCTGTCGCCCGCGGAGGCGCTCGATCTGCACCGGGCCCTGATCCTCGACAGCCTGCGGATCCTCCGGGTATGCGCCGGATCCGGGGCGCGGCCCGCCGTCGCCTTCAGCGAAGCCTGGGAACCGGAGGTGGGGGATCCGCTCAGCGGTCCTCTCGCCGGGCTGCGGCGGCTTCCCCAGGTCGCCGGCAGTCTGGGGGATCGCCTTGAGGCGACGCTCGCGGCCCTCCTTGCCGAACCGGGCGCACGGGCGGTCGTGATCGGGTCGGACAGCCCCGACTTGCCGCCGGCCCTCGTGGACCGCGCCTTCCTGGCACTCGATCGCGCCGACCTGGTCCTCGGCCCCGCGACGGATGGTGGCTTCTACCTGGTCGGTTCCCGAACCCACAGCCCGGGACTCCTCGACGGGGTGGCCTGGGGAACCGCGATGGCCCTGGCCGACCTGCGGCGGGTGGCGGCGGATCGCGGACTGGCAACCGCGATCCTGGATCCGTGGAGCGACATCGACCTGCCCGGCGATCTCCGCGCCCTCGCCGTCCGGCTCGAAGCGGCACCCGCCACGGCCCCGGCGACCGCGGCCCTGATCGCGACGATGGCACGGGACGACCGGTCCGATCGTCGCCCCTGAATCGCGGACCGGATCAGCCGATCTGGATCAGTCCCAGCCGCCCGGCCCAGCGGCGATGCGTGTGACGGACGAGGTCCTCGCGCTGCGGCAGCGACGGCAGGCCGGCGGCCGCAGCGAACGCCTCGCGCCGGGCATCCTCCAGGATGTCCTGGTCGCGCAGGATGTCACCGAGCCGCAGGTCCGGCAGGCCCGACTGGCGGGCGCCGAGCAACTCTCCTGGCCCGCGGATCTCCAGGTCACGCCGGGCGATCTCGAAGCCGTCCTGCGAGGCGCACATCGCCTCCAGACGCCGCCGGCCCTCGTCGGTGATCTCCGAGTCCGCCACCAGGACGCACCAGGATTCGTGCGCTCCCCGCCCCACGCGGCCACGCAGTTGATGCAGCTGTGACAGCCCGAAACGCTCCGCTTGCTCGATCACCATGACCGAGGCGTTCGGGACATCGATCCCCACCTCGATGATCGTGGTCGCCACCAGCACCGGGAGACGACCGGCGACGAACGCCGCCATCGTCGCCTCGCGCTCATCGGGTGGCAGCCGGCCGTGCAACAGCCCGACATCGGCTTCCCGGAACACTTCGCGCTTGAGGCGAGCGGCCATCGCTGTCGCCGCCCGCAAATCGCGCCCCTCGGTCTCTTCGATCGCCGGCTCGACGACGTAGACCTGGCGGCCGGCGGCCACCTGGTCCCGGAGGAACGCATCGAGTTTCGGCCGCGCCTCCTCGCCACGCAGCACGGTCCGCACCGGGCGCCTCCCGGGCGGCAGTTCATCGATGACCGACAGGCTCAGATCGCCGTAGACCGTCAGCGCCAGGGACCGGGGGATCGGTGTCGCGGTCATCACCAGGACATCGGTGCGCCCTCCCTTGCCCCGGATCCGGGCCCGCTGCGCCACACCGAAGCGGTGTTGCTCGTCCACGATCGCCAGCCGCAGAGCGCGGAACCGGACACCCTCCTCCAGCATGGCGTGGGTGCCGACCACCAGCGGCAGGCTGCCGCCGCGGAGCCCCTGCAGGACCTGGCGGCGCGCCGCGGCCTTGACCCCGGCGGTGAGCAGCGCCACCGGGCACCCCTGCCCGGCCAGGAGCCGGGTGAACAGCCGGTGGTGCTGTTCCGCGAGGATTTCCGTGGGCGCCATGAACGCCGCCTGGAAACCGTTCTCGATCACCACGAGCGCGGCCAGGAGCGCCACCATCGTCTTTCCGCAACCGACGTCCCCCTGCAGCAGGCGGTTCATCGGCCGGGTCGAGGCCAGATCGTCGGCGATCTCCTTGAGCACGCGGCGCTGGGCCCCCGTCAGGGCGAACGGCAGCACCGCCCGCAGACGCTCGCGGACGCGATCGTCGAGGCGGACACCGGGCTCCCCCGGTGCCTCCTCCAGGCGCTTCCGCTCCAGAGCGAACCCGAGCTGCAGGAAGAAGAACTCCTCGAAGATCAGCCGGCGGTGGGCGGGCGATCGGGCCCGATGGTAAAGGTCCAGGTCGGCGTCCGGTGGCGGGAAGTGCGCCTGCCGCAGGGCCAGGGCGCGATCCGGGAGGCCACGTGCCAGGGCCAGCGCCGCCGGGAGAGGGTCCGGGATCCGCGGCCCGAGATCGCGCAACAGTCCGTGAATGATGCGGCGCAGGACGCGCGACGACAGGTCCGGGAGGCGGCGGTAAATCGGCACCATCCGCCCGGTGTGAATGGCCTCGTCTACTCCCGGGACAATCGTTTCGTACTGGGGCGACTGCAGGACCAGCCCGCGGCGGCCGAAACGCGCCATCGTGGTCTCGCCGTAGAGGATGACCTCGCGGCCCGCGGTCAGGACGGTCCTCAGGTAGGGCTGGTTGAAGAACACGACCCGCACCGCCGCGCTGTCATCCTGGACCAGGGCCTCGAAGATCGTCAGCCCGCGGGCGCGCGTCCGGCGGAGCGCCGACGTGATCACCCGGCCGCGCACCGTCCCCCGCACTCCCGGGAGGAGCGCGGCAATCGGCAGGAACCGGCTGCGATCTTCGTAGCGGAATGGCAGATGGAAGAGGAGATCCTCGACCGTGCGGAATCCGGCACCGGCGAGGCCTTCCGCGCGGCGCGGGCCGATCCCACGGATCGACTCCAGGGGCGTGTCCAGTACGAGTCCCGGCGGCACCGGCGCGATTATAGCCCGGGCCCGTTGTCCGGCCGGGCGGCGGCGTCACGAAGCACCAGGGCCACCCCGGCGGCGATCAGGATCGCCCCCGGGTAGAGGGCCGGCCCCGGAGCCTCCTGAAAAAAAACAAAGGCGTAGAGGGTCGCAAGCACCGGCTCACCCAGCGCGGCGACGTTGACGACATAGGCGCGCAGGCGCCGCACCGCCCAGTTCATCGCCCCGTGGCCGAGGAGGTGAGGGATCGCGGCCGACAGAGCCAGCCACAGGAAGTCCTGTCGCCGCACCGGCAGCAGCGGCTGCCCGCCCAGCAGCGCCCCCATCGCCAGGACGCAGGCGGCCACCGTGTTGACCAGGAGGAAGTAGACCGCCAGCCCGGAACCTCCACGGGCGGCGCGCCCGATGACCAGGTAGCCGGCCGCAAACAGGGCGCCAAGCAGGGCCAGCAGGTCGCCCCGCAGATGCGCTTCCGCCGGCCCTGCGCCTCCCCAGCTGACGACACCCACGCCGACGATCGCCAAGGCGATGCCCGCCCAGGCCCGGCGCCCGGCCTTCTCGCCGAGAAACATCCACGAAAGGATCGCCGAAGCGATCGGCTGCGTCGAAACCAGGAGCGTGCTGGACGCGATGGTGGTGTACTGCAACGATGCGATCCAGGTGACGAAGTGGAGCGCCAGGAGGATCCCGGCCCCGGCAGAGGCGGCCAGGAGGCGGGGTGTCGGAACGGCGCGTCGGACCGGTCCGATCGACCATGGGAGGATTAGCAGCGCAGCCAGACCGAGGCGGTAGAGCCCGATGGTGGCCGGCGGCGAGGCACACCATCGGACAAAGATCGACCCCCAGGACATGGCCAGGATCGCCAGGCCGAGGGCCAGCGCACCGCTTTTCACAGGCGGTCCTAGAATTCGATCTGCAGGCCGACCTGGAAACGCCGGCCGAACCGCCTGGTGGCTTCGAGCTGCAGCGAGCCGGTCGTCCCGCTCCCGTCGTTGTCGACCTGGACAGACTGGCTCGGATCGTAGGTGTGGAGATACAGGTCGTCGCTGTTGAGGAGGTTGAACACTTCGATGAAGGCGGCGGCCGCCGCGCGGCCGATCACGAAGGACTTTCGGGCCCGCACGTTGATGTCGAGTATCGCGTCGTTCCGGAAGGAGTTGCGGGACTCGGGGACGAACTCGAACCTGCCGTCCGCCACCCGCCGGGTCGTTCCGAACACCGTCCGGTATTGCTGGTAGCCGGCGCTGTCGAGAGCGAAAAAGCGCGACACCTGGGAGTACGGCAACCCGGAACTCCAGGTGGCGCCGACCCCGACCTGCCAGTCGCGCGGCAGGAAGATCATGCTGTTGAACTTGACGACGTGGCGCTGGTCGAAGTCCAGATAGCCGTACTCGGACTCGATGGTCGAGGGGTCGTTCCCGAGACGCGAGGTGTACTCCTCCGCCGCCCCTTGGGCCCTTGAATAGGTGTAGGACGTCTGCAGCTCCCAGCGCCGGGCCAGACGCTTCAGCATCTGGATCTCGATCCCGCGATAGCGCGCCTCGTTGAAATTGCCGACTCGCAGAACCTGATTGAAGAAGTAATTGCGGATGAACAGGTCGGGGTGCCCGTCGGGATAACGGACGCTGGGGTCCGGCCGCGCGTTGGTCGGCCCGCCGAGGTTGACCGAGCCGATCGCATCGAGCACCCGGCCATCGGGACCGTAGCGCAGCGTGTGATTGACATCGATGTCCTGGAGCTGCTGCCGGTATTTCCTCTCGACGAAGCGGAGGCTGAGCGCCAGCTCCGGGGCGATTTCTCGCTCGAAACCGAAGGTGAACTCGTCGCTGTACGGTGTCTGCAGACCGCGGTCGACCTGGGTGGCGGAGGGGGGCGATTTTTCGATGATCTGCCCGATCCCCAGGTTCGGCGTGCCATTGCCGTTGACACCGTCGTTGTCGTTGAACAGATAGTACCGGTTGATGGTGTCCGGCCCCTCCTCGCCGGTGATGGTGCTGAGGAACAGCTTGTCGTAATACCGGCCCCATGTGGCGAACACCTTCGTGCGCCCGGTGGACCAGGGGTCCCAGGAGACCGACACGCGCGGCGCCAGGTTATCGTTCGTGAGTCGAAAACCCTCCTCCACCTGGGGGGTGATCCCCAGGGCCCGGAGCGCCACCGGGTCGATCTCGCCGTCGCGCAGGATTTCCGGATAGAGCAGGGAAAGCTCGCGCGAAGCGAAGCGCGCCTCGATGTGGTGGCGCGTCATCCGGCCCAGCGCCGACTGCCGGAGCGGCGAGACCAAGTCGTAGTAAGCCGGCTGCCGCACCGCGTTGGGGCTCTGGAAGATCGGGTCGGCGGTCACCCCGTAGCTCTGGATGGCGTCCCCATCGCCGGTGAGCAGCGAGACCTGGCCCGCCTCCCCCCCGACGAGGGCCTGCAACCGGTCGAACAGGGCGCGCTCGGTCGACGGTTCGAACGGCGTGTAGCCGAAGCTGTCGGTGACCTCGCGGTCGTAGCGCAGTCCGACTGCGATGCTCAGGTTGGGGAACGGCTTGAAGCTGTCCTGCACGTAGATCCCACCGACCATGGCGACGGCGCTGTTGTCGACCTCCCGCTCGGCCGGCAGGAGGACGCGCATGGTGCTGGGTCCCTGGCGCCCCCGGCGGATCAGCGGCGCATAGACGCCGCGCATGAAGGTCGTGCGATCGAAACTCTCGCGCTCGACGACGAAGCCGGCCCGGACGTCGTGGCTGCCCCAGAAATCCGGGACGAAGACGCCGAGGTCCTCACGGAAGGTGAAGCGCTGCCGGCGATCGTCGTAATCGATGAAAAACGGGCCGCTGATGACTCCCCGCGCCTGGTCGATCTGGTACAGACGATCGGGTGGGATCGGCTCCAGGGCGCCATAGGGGTAGGTGTCCTGGGGACGCGGCGTGTCGTCGAGTCGCTTGTTCTTGTTGCGGTCCTCGGTCCCCGCATCCAGCCGGCCATCCCCATCGATGTCTTCGCCGGGGTCCAGCCGGCCGTTGCCGTCGGCGTCCTCGCCGATGGTATCGAGATGTCCATCGCAGTCCACGTCCTCGCGCCCCGCCCCTTCGCAGCCGTGCGGAGGCGTCAGCCGTTCGTCGCCATCGCGATCTTCACCCGCGTTGAGCTGCCCATAGGGCCGCAGGTAGTCTTCGAAGATATCGAACACGCCGTCGCCGTCGTAGTCTTCGCCGGCGTCGGCTTCCGTCGCCTCGATGAAGCCGTTGCCGTTGAGGTCCCGGGAGAGGACCCCGTTGTCGTTGCTGTCGGGATGAAGGGTCGGGGCCCGGACCGGCCGCTCGTCGAACGTCCCGACCAGGGTTTCGAGGGACACGTAAGGGCTGATGACCGACACCAGGCGCGCCGTCAGGAGCATCCCCCCCGCGATGTCGGTGTAGCCGCTCTCCTCGGCGGTGAAACTGTTGAGCCCCTGATTGAGGTACTTCTGGGGATCGTAAATCACCGAGAACGCCACGCGGTTGTTGGAGCTGGCCTGCCAGGTCAGCTTCAGGAAATCCCGCTTCTGCCGGACCCCGGTCACGAAGGCGTTGGACACGGCATTGACCGGCTCTTCGAGACTGACCTCCTCATGGGTGAAGAAGAACCAGGCATGGTCGCGGCGGATCGGCCCGGCGAAGGACACGAAGGCGAGGAAGTCGTCGAAGTCCAGGTCCCGCAAGCCGTGCTCCGCGAGCCCGGCGTGGAGCGTCGGGTCGTCGAGTCCCGCCCCGTCCCCGTCCAAGGTCGACCCACGCCAGTAGAATTTGAACGCGCCCTCGAAGTCATTGCCGCCGGACTTGGTGATCACGTTGACGAAGCCGCCCTGGCCCCGGCTGTACTCGGCCGATGCCCCGGCGGTCTTGATTTCGATCTCCTGGATCGACTCGATGTTGAGCTCGGCGCCCCGCTTTCCGGTGAGGGGATCGGTCGAGGAGACCCCGTCCACCAGCGTGATCACATCGGTGTCCCGCGCCCCGTGGATGTTGGGATTGCCGTCCCCGTCCACGTCGGTCACACCCGGCGCCAGGGTCAGGATGTCCTGGTAGTTGCGGCCCAGGATCGGCAGGGCGTCGATGAACTCGGAGCTGATCGAAATCCCGGCGCCGGCCCGTTCCAGCGTGACGATCTGCGGCGTGGCGCGGACTTCGACCGTCTCCCGGTAGGTCGCCCGCTCACTGAGGACGACGCGCAGGTTCGCAACCTCGCCGGCACGAATCTCGATCTCCGTCATCTGGAGCAGGGCGTAGCCGGGGTACTGCGCCTGCACAACGTAGTCGCGGGAAGGAGGCAGCGAGGTGATCAGGAAACCACCGCCCTCGTCGCTCACCGTGCCGCGGCCGCTCACGGCCTGCCCGGCGCTGGCCACGACCACCGTGGTCCCGGCGAGCGGACGGCCGTGCCCGTCCACGACGATGCCGCGGAGCGTTCCTGTTGTCTGGGCCAGTGCGAGGGCGGGCAGTGTCACGCACAGGGCCAGGGTGTGCAGAAGAGCGAGCGCGCGCGCATGGCGCATCGCCATCCCCCGATGCCGCTGGCATTCTACGCCCATCCATACCGGCGGGTGGAGATTGGCATGCGGCAAGGCTGCGGTTCCTGACCCGCATCGCTTCCGTCTCCACGCGGTCGGAATGGGCAATTCCCTTGACCAGCAAGGACTTGTGGCTTATATTGCGGGAACGCGACGAGGCGTTCCATGCGACCGGTCCTCATCCTGGTAATCCTGTCGGCGACCCTGGCCGGCGGCCTGAGCAACCTGCAGGCCGCGAGTCCGGCGGACCGTTCGCTCGAGTCGATCCTGGTTGCCGATCGTCCCCGCCGGGAGACGGTGGATTTGCCAGGACAGTCAATCGGCACGCTCCTCGCCGATGCCCTCGGCGTCGATCGCTGGCCGGTCTCCTGCGCCAGCCCGTTCACTCTGGCCCTCGAGCAACGGGCCGGCACCCTGGCGCCGCATCTCGATCGCACCCGGAGGCGCGTCGCCGTGCCTCCCGGTCTGTACGGGGAACGGGTCCTGACGGGACGGGAGCCCGGGTTCGCCATCCACTATGGCGGGCTGTCCCGCGGGGCGGGTCCGCTCGCCTTCGATCGCGACCTCAACGGTCATGCCGACTACGCCGACCGCGTCGCGGAGGCGCTGGCCGCCGCACGCTCCCAGCTGGTCGATCGCCTCGGTTATCCCGATCCCTCCTCAGTCACCGGAACGCTCGCGGTCTATATCGACGTCCTGGACGGCGGCGTCGAAGGGCTGACCGCGTGGCCCGCCGCCGGCCACGAAGCGGGCCCGGTGCCGTTTCTCCTGATCGACAGCCGCCTGGCGCCCGATCGGATCGCCACCGTGGTCGTGCATCAGTTCGCGCACGCCAGCCTGGCGCTGCTCGACCCCCGCGCCGCCCCTTGGTGGTCCGAGGCGACCGCGTCCTGGCTCGCCGTGACCACAACCGGTGACCTGGCGGCTTTCGAACCGGCCCTGCGCGAGCGTCTGCAGTCTCCCGCCCGGGGTCTCGGATCCGACGACCTGGTCCTGATGCAAGGCGCCCTCCTCTGGCCGTTGTTCCTGGCCGAGATGACCGGTGACCCCGGTGTCATCCGGCAGGCCTGGGCCGAATCCGCGGCGCAGGGACTGGCGCCGCTCGCCGCCGTTGACGCCGCGCTGCGGCGCACCACCGGCCTCCCGCTCGCGGCCGCGCTGCGCGAGTACGCCGCCTGGAACCTGTTCACCGGATCGCGTGACGACGGCGGGCACTACACCGCGGGCCATTCCCTCCCTGAAACTCCAATCGCCACGGTTGGACCTGACCTGCCGCTCGCGTTCGGCCCCGTCGAACGGGTCGAGCCGGGTGGAAGCGTGGTCTTCCGAATTGCCGGCGACGCCCGCCGCGGCAGCCTCGACCTCGAGGCCCGTGGCGAGGGAGGCCAGCCCGGCGCCGACCTGCTCGTCTGGATGAGGGGGGACAACTCGGCCCCAGTCCTGGTCGGCCTGCCGATCGCACCGGAAAGTCCCGGGCGCGTGTCCATCCCGTGGTCGGAGGTCCGGGAGGCCTGGCTCGTGCTCCGCAACGACGGAGGTGACGAGAGCGGCGCATCCCGGTTCGACGCGGGTGGGTCGATCGACCTGCTGGCGCCGTTCGATCTCGCGACCCTGACCGCCCGGGCATTCGGACGATCGATCCAGGTCGAGTGGACAACGGCCACCGAGGAGGGGTTGGTCGGCTGGAACATTTACCGGGGCGAATCGCCCGCCGGGCCGTTTACCCGCCTCAACGCCGTGCTGATCCCGGCGTTCGGCGACAGCCTCGATGAGATCGGGTACATGTTTCTCGACGAACCGGTGCCGCCGGGACGGCGGGTCTACTACCAGGTCGAAGGGATCACCACGATCGGCCTGTCCGAACGATCCTTCGTGGTCAGCGCGCGCCGCAGCCCGACGCGCTGATCAGCGATCTCGCCGCCCCTCGCCCTGCCTGACGGCCAGGTACCGATCGATCGCCGGGACGGAGAATTCCTCCCTGAACCCCCGACGCCCCGGCCAGCGGACCACCAGGGAGTCGACCACCGTCCGGTCGCCCAGACCGAAGGAGATTCGACGCTCCCCCTGGGACAGGTAGGAGGACGCGGTCCGCGCCACGCGCATCTGCCGCACGCCACCGCTTTCCAGCGTCACCACCGCGCCGATGGCGTCGCGGTTCGGGGCCGCGCCGTCCAGTGTGAGGCCGACCCAGTGCCGTCCGCCGGTCCCCCGGTTCCGCAGCAGGATCGCCGGACGATCGTTCTGGGTCACGAGCACGTCCAGATCCCCGTCGTCGTCGGCATCGAACGGCACGGCGCCGCGCGCCACGTACCGTCCGGCGAACGGCCCTCCCCCGTCCGCCGGTGGCAGCGTCCGGAAGCGACCGTCCCCCGTGTTGACGTAGATTTTCAGCGGCTGCTCGAAGGTGATGGTGTCGTTGTACAGGGCGATGTTGTCGATGATGTGGCCATTGGCCACGAAAACGTCGAGATCGCCATCCGCGTCAGGGTCGAAGAAGAAGGTCCCGAACCCGAGGTCGAGAAGCGAGGGTGCGCCAAGACCCGACGTGTAGGTCTGACCGGCAAACTGACCGTCCCCGAGGTTGCGGTACAGATCGTTGGTTTCCTCCGACAGGTTGGTGACGAAAAGATCGAGCTTCCCGTCGTTGTCGAAATCGGCCATGTCGGTCCCCATGCCGGCCTGGGGCACCCCATCCTCGCTGAGCGCCACCCCCGCCTGCATGCCGATCTCCTCGAAAGTCCCGTCGCCGCGATTCCGCCACAGGAAGTTGGGAGTGTCGTCGTTGGCCACGTAGAGATCCTCGTCGCCGTCGCCGTCCACGTCTCCCCAGACCACTCCCAGCCCCTTGCCCGAGCTCTCGGTCATGCCGGCCGCGGAGGTGGCGTCTTCGAAGGTTCCGTCACCCCGGTTCCGGTAGAAAGTATCGGGCAGGGCGTCGAAATTGCGCGGGTGGCACACGGTGCGCCAGCCCGGGCGGTTCTCGCCGCAATACAGGTTGTCCGCCAGGTCAAAGTCGACATAGTTGGCGACGTACAGATCGAGGTCGCCGTCGCCGTCGGCGTCCGCGAACCCGGCGCTGGCGCTCCACAGGGGGCAGCCGACGCCGGCCGCAGCCGTGACGTCGGTGAACGTGCCATTCCCGTTGTTGCGATAAAGCACGTTCGCGCCGTGGGCGGTGACGTAGAGGTCGCGGTCGCCGTCGCCGTCGACATCCCCCGCGGTGCATCCGAACGCGTAGCGATCCGGTCCGCCGACGCCCGCCGACGCGGTGATGTCCTGGAAGCGGCCGCCGCCGAGGTTGCGGTAGAGGGCCGACTCCGGGGGCCGATCAGCGCTGAAGCCTGGCAGCCGCCCGCTCTGCACGAAGTAGATGTCCTGGAGTCCATCGCCATCGGCGTCGAAGACGCAGACCCCCGACCCGAGCGTCTCCGGCATGTACTTCCGACCCGTGGCTCCGCTGACGTGCCGGAAGTGGATCCCGGCCGCCGCCGTGGCGTCCTCGAACCACCCCGCCTCCTCCGCGCCGGCGGTCCGACCGGATCCGTCCCCCCCGGACGGCCCCGGTGGCGCGCCCGCCGGCCTTTCATTCCCGCCGCAGGCAAGGAGAGCCCCGGCAACGCCGATCGCCCCGGCGAGACGTAGGAGCCGGTCAAAGCCGATCGTGGCGCTCATGGCGGTTCATCCGTCCGCGGCATGATCTCCAACGCCGACCCCGCGGATCGGCGGCGGAGATCCTCGGAAAGCGCCATCTCGTCGCGGAAACCAGCACCATCACCGCGCGCCATCAGCACCCCCGCCAGATAGTAGTGCGGCTCGGGGACCTCGGGATTGACGGCGATTGACCGGCGCAGCATCGCCTCGGCCTCCTCCAGCCGGTTTTCCAGGGCCAGCAATCGGCCCAGCTCCGCCAGGGCACGGTCGCCGCGCGGGTCGAGTTCCAGGGAGGTTTCCAGGGCGCGGCGGGCGGCTGTCTGATCCCCGAGAGCGAGATAGGTCGACCCGATGTGAAGATGAACCTGGGGGTCCCGCGGGTCCTCGCGGGCGATCGCCTCGAAGGCTTCCAGGGCGGCGCGATAGTCTCCCTTGTTGAACGCCTCGATCCCGGCGACCCGGTACCCGCGGACACGCTCCTCGACCCGGACCCGGCGCAGCGCGGCGTGGTAATCCGCCTGCAGGCGGGACGCCTCGGCGTGTTGCCCCGCGCGGGCCGCCAGCATGAGCAGGTGGCTGAGCGCCCCGAGATGATCGGGGCTCGCCGCGAGGGCGGCGCGGAACGCCGTTTCTGCCGGGACGTTCTCGCCGCGCTGCTGCAGTGCCAGCCCCAGGACGTACTGGGCTTCGGCGTTCCCGGGCTGCGCCGCGAGGACCCGGCGTGCCCCCGCCTCGGCGGTGGCGGCGCGCCCGGCCCGGACCTCCAGGAAGGCCATCTTCAGGGTGGCCGGCAGGTTGCCCGGGTCGGCTCGCAGCACCGCTTCGATCTGCGTGGCCGCCTCCTCGAGCCGTCCCGTCTCGATCAGGACGGCGGCAAGCCCGAGATGCGACCCAGGAGCATCCGGGCGCCGACTCAGGACTTCCCGGAAGGCCGCTTCCGCCCGCCCCGGCCGATCGGTCTTCGCGTAGACCGCCCCGATCGCCTCGAGCAGGGCCGGATCTCCGGGCTGCCTGGCGAGGGCCGCCGTGATGTGACCCTCGGCGGCCACCAGGTCTGCACGCCGAAGGGCCGCAAGACCGCGCGGCAGGGACGGCTCGAACGCCATTGAGGCCGCCGCCCCGCTCGCCACCGGGCCGGGCGGCGGTGGCGCGGAGGGGGACGCACCGCAGCCGGAAAGGAACTGACCGACGACCGCCAGAACGATGAGGTGCCTCGTATCAGCCACTTTCGCATTCTACCCCGGGAGGGAATTCCACTATACTCCGCCCCTCCCGCGCCGTTTCCCGGAGGACGTCATGCAGTCCCTGAAGGACGCCATCGCCACCGCCATCCAGGCGATCCTGCGCGAGCGCGTCGGCGAGGCCCCCGAGACAGTCGTGGTCGAGTACCCGCCCACCACCGGGATGGGCGACCTCGCCTCGCCGGTCGCATTCGAGATGGCGAAGCGGCTGCGGCGGGCACCGCGGGTCATCGCCCAGGATCTGGCGCAGGGATTCCCACCCGTGCCCGGGGTGGCGCGCGTCGAGGCCGGTGGTGCGGGGTACCTCAACATTTTCCTGGACCGCGGCGCCGCGGTCCGTGACCTGGCGCGCGATCTGACCTCGCCGGCCCCGGCCCCCTCCGGCCCCGCCATCATCGTCGAGCACACCAACATCAACCCGAACAAGGCGGCCCACATCGGGCACCTGCGGAACGCGGTGCTCGGGGACACCCTGGCTCGCGGCCTGCGCTTCCTTGGACGCCGCGTCGAGGTGCAGAACTACATCGACGACACGGGGGTCCAGGTCGCCGACGTCCTGATCGGTTTTCAGGAGATCGCGAAGCAGGGACTTGACGAGGTGCGGCGCATCCCGGGTCGTTTCGACCACGTCTGCTGGGACCTCTACGCCCGGGTCACCGGGATGTACACCGCCGACCCGGCGAAATTGGCGCTGCGGCCGATGGTGCTCAAGGCCCTCGAGGAGGGGCATGGCCCGATCGCCGAACTGTCGGCACACGTGACCCCGCGGATCGTGAACTGCCACCTCGACACGATGGCGCGCATCGGGGTGCGCTATGACCTGTTGCCGCGGGAGCAGGACATCCTGGCACTGCATTTCTGGGAGAGCGCCTTCGCGCAACTCAGGGATCGAGGGGCGATCCTGCAGGTTGAATCGGGCGAGCGCGCCGGTTGCTGGGTGATGGCGCTGTCGGACCCGCGCTTCGCCGACCTGAAGGAGGGAGAAAAGATCCTGGTGCGCAGCAACGGCACCGTGACCTACGTCGGCAAGGACATCGCTTACCAGTTGTGGAAGTTCGGTCTCCTGGCGTCGGACTTCCGCTACCAGCCGTTCCGCGACGACCCTGACGGACATCGGACCTGGACCACGACACACGGCGACGGCGCCGGGGCCCCGGCTTTCGGCCGGGCGGAGATCGTTTACAACGTCATCGATGTCCGGCAGGCCTACCTGCAGGCGATCGTCGTGGAAGGGCTCAAGGCGCTGGGTCATCAGGCCCAGGCCGATCGGTCGATCCATTTCGCCTACGAGATGGTGGCGTTGACCCCGAAGAGCGCCGCCGCGCTGGGCCTCGCGCTCACCGACGAGGACCGCCGGCGACCGTTCGTCGAGATGTCGGGCCGGCGCGGCCTGGGGATCAAGGCCGACGACCTGCTTGACGCCCTCGAGGCGCGCGCCGGCGCCGAGGTCGCGTCCCGCAACGCCGACCTTCCCGCCGCCGAGGCCGGCGCCCTGGCGCGCGCCATCGCGGTCGGCGCGCTGCGTTATTTCATGGTGAAGTACACGCGCAACAAGGTCCTGGCTTTCGATTTCGACGAGGCGCTCTCGTTCGAGGGAGAAACCGGACCCTACTTGCAGTACGCCGCGGTCCGGGCCGGCGGGATCTTCGAGAAGATGGCCGCGTCCGGCGGGCCGGGGGAGGCGGAGGCCCTGCGGGCCGCCCTGAAGGAACCGTTCGATCTGCCGACCGGGGACGCCGCGGAGGAACACTGGGCGCTGCTGCTGCAGATCGCCCGGTTCCGCGAAACCGTGTCGCAGGCAATCGAGGCGCTCGAGCTGTCGCAAATCGCCAAGTTCGCCTTCATCCTGGCCCAGCGGTTCAACACCTTCTATCACAAGTACCCGGTCATGAAAGAGAACGACCCGCGCTGGAAGTCGGCCCGCGCCACCCTGACGGCGCTGTTCCTCGGCCAGATGCGCCGCGCGCTCGGCTTGATGGGGATCCCGATCCCGCCGCGGATGTAGCGGTAAGCTGCAACCTCCCCACCGCGTCCTTCACCGACCTCCCGGTCGTCCCGGAATCGCTGTGCTATCATCGCCGTGCCCCAGAGGGGCCCTTTCCGGATCCCGATGACCCGCGCCATTCCGACATCCATCCGCCTCCGGAAGTTCGCCGTGGCCCTCCTCCTCGCCGCCGCCCCGGCGGCCGCGCCTCGGGCGCAGGAGATCATCCCGTTCTCGGAGATCCACGCCGGCATGAAGGGGACCGGGCGATCGGTCTTCAGCGGCACGCGGGTCGAAGAATTCCAGGTCGAGGTCATCGGGACTCTCGAGAACATCGGGCCATCACGCAACCTGATCCTGGCCCGCCTCGCGGGCGGCCCGCTGGCGCACACCGGCGTGATCCAGGGGATGAGCGGCAGCCCGGTCTATTTCGGAGGACGGCTGGCAGGCGCCGTGGCCTACACGTGGGGCTTTGCCAAGGAGCCGATCGCCGGCATCACCCCGATCCAGGAGATGCTGGCGATCGAGGACCAGGAGCGGGTCCAATCGCCCGGCCGGCCGCGGGCCTCGGCCCCGGTCGCTCCCGGGCGCCCGGGGCTCGGCCTGCTGCGCGATCCGGCCCGCCTGGCGGCACATTTCGCGTCGTATTTCGCGCCCTTCGCCACCCCGGCGACGGCCGGCACGACGGCCCTGGCACCCATCGCGACGCCCTTGCTGCTCTCGGGGTTCTCGGAC
Organism: Acidobacteriota bacterium; assembly: GCA_031394595.1. Lineage (GTDB taxonomy): Bacteria > Acidobacteriota > Polarisedimenticolia > Gp22-AA2 > Gp22-AA2 > JANNTZ01. The sequence continues at coordinate 19,430 of JANNTZ010000116.1, read as the reverse complement.
CGCGCCGTGCAGCAGCTCGCGCCGGGGCTCGACCCGGCCCACCTCGTGCCGGTGCAGTCGGGCGCCGCGCCGCGCGGCACCGCCGCAACCGACACCACCCTCTCAGCCGGGTCGGCGGTCGGGATCCAGATGGTGCGGGGCGACATCGAGATCTCAGCCATCTGCACCGTCACCTATCGCGAACAGGACCGGGTGATGGCCTGCGGTCATCCCCTGCTCAATCTTGGCCCCGCCGACTACCTGATGACCGCGGCCATGGTGCACGGGCAGTTTCCCTCCATCATGCAGTCCTTCGAGTTCGCCTCCACCGGGGCCGAGATCGGCGTCTTCCGCCAGGACCGCACGACCGGCGTCTTCGGCTACCTCGGCCGGCGGCCGCGGATGATCCCGGTCCGCGTCGAACTCCAGCCGGATCGCGGCCGGCCGCGACGCTTCGCTTTCGACGTCGTGGACGATCCGTTCCTGACCCCCTACCTTGTCTACGCCGCGCTCAACGGTGTCCTGAGCAGCGAGGAAAAGAGCTATGGCGATTTGACCCTGGCCTATCGCAAGGGAACCACGATCCAGATCGCGGGGCAGGACAGCATCACGCTGGAAAACTTGTTCGCGGGCGACATGGCGCCGCAGTACGCGTCGGGGACGATCGCGTTCCTGGTCCAGGTCCTGCTCAATAACGACGATCGACCGGCCCGCATCGAAGGGATCAATCTCCTGCTCGGCTACTCCGACGAACGGCGGACCGCGTGGGTCGAGCGGGCCTGGGTCGACCGTGACCACGCGCGACCCGGCGACTCCCTTCAGGTCTCGGCGCTGATCAAGCCGTTCCGCGGGCCGGCGGTGACCCGGCAGATGACGCTGGAGATCCCGCACGAGGTGCCGCCCGGCCGCCTGCTCCTGCAGGTCGGCGACGGCATCGCCCTGGCGCGCATCGAGGAGGAATCCGAGGAGTTCCGACCGCGCGATCTCGAACATCTGATCTGGCTGATCAACCACCTGCGCAGCTTCGACCGGCTTTACGCCGTCCTGACCCGCGGCGACAACGGCATCATCTTCCGCGGCGAGCGCCTCCCGAACCTGCCGCCGTCCGTGGCCCGCATCATGGTCCGCCCGGACACGCGGGGCAATGAGCAGCGTCTGCTGTTTCGCGGTGTGGCGGAGGAGTCCCTGCAGACCGGGTATGCCTTGAGCGGTTTCAAACAACTGATCATCGAGGTGGAGGACTGACGTGCGTCGTTCCCGCGTCCTGCTGTTCCGCACCGGCCTGTGGGCCGCGCTCGGCTGTGCGACTGCGACCCTGACTTCCGCGGTCTCCCCCGTCCTGTGGACCCTGGAGAGCTTCGAGGACTTCGAGCCTGGCCGCACCGACGGTGCGGCGCTGACCGGGAGCGGCGAGCTGGTGCTCGCCCCGGCACTGCGGCCCCTGCGGGTCCCGCCACTCGAGGAAGCCTCGGAGCCGTTCCTGTGGTCGCAGGCGATCGACGGCAAAGGGACGCTGTACGTGGGTGGAGGCCAGGGCGGGCGGATCTACCGCGTGCCGCGCGGCGGCCAGGGATCGGTTTACTTCGAGACCGGGGATCTCGGGGTCCACGCCCTCGCCGTCGACCGTTCGGACGTCCTCTACGCAGCCACCATCCCTCAGGGCAAGGTCTACCGGATCACCGCCGAGGCGCGCGGCGAAGTCTGGTACCAGCCGGAGGATCGTTACATCTGGGCCCTCGCCATCGGACCGAAAGGAGACGTGTTCGCCGCCACCGGCGAGCGCGGCATCATCTACAAAATCACCGGCAAGGGAAAGGCGGAGACCTTTTTCGACAGCGAGGAGTTTCACGTGGTCTCCCTGGCGTTCGACACCCAGGGCAACCTGATCGCCGGCACCGATGGCCACGGGCTGATCTACCGGATCACCCCCGAGGGCCGGGGCACCGTCCTGTACGACTCGCAGCTGCGTGAAACACACCTCATCGGGGTTGATGCGAAGGGAGTGATTTACGCGGGCGCCCTGGGGGCTGAAGGCGAACTGCCGGCCGCGTTGCCGCCGCCCCAGCGTCTCCCGTTCCGCGGGGGGGACGGGGCCCCGACCCAGGTCCAGCCGCCGCTGCCGTTGCCGGGAGCGGAGGTCCCCGTCACGGCGACCGTGACCGTGGTCGCCGCGGCCACGCCCTCGCCGGCACAGACCGGCCTGCCGCCGAAGAGCGAGGTCTACCGCATCGATCCCGACGGCACGGTGACCACACTCTGGTCCTCGCAGGACGAGGTCGTCCATGCCCTGGCGATCGATCCCGCCGGGCGGCCGGTGATCGGCACCGGCGATCCCGGCCGGATCCGCGTCCTCTCCGGGCCCCGGCAGTCTTCCCTGCTGGCCCGGCTGCCGGAATCGCAGGTGACTTCGCTCGTCCCCGGGCCGGCGCAGCAGATGTTTGTGGCGACCAGCAACGTCGGCCGGGTCTACCTGCTCGATCCGGCCACCGGTGACACCGGCACCTACGTTTCTCCCACCCGCGACGGTCAGACGGTCTCCCGCTGGGGCCGTATCGCCTGGCGGGCCCATCTGCCGCAGGGAGCGAAGATTGAACTGTCGACTCGATCGGGGAACAGCAGCCTTCCTGGCAGCGCCTGGAGCGACTGGTCGCCCCCCTACGGCAATCCCGAAGGGAGCCCGGTCAGCAGCCCACCAGGTCGCTTCCTGCAGTGGCGCGCGCGCCTGCTCCGCTCCGGATCGGAACCGGGCCCGACGCTGCACGCCGTGTCGGTCGCCTACCTCCCGGCGAACCTGCCCCCCGACATCAGGAAGATCACGGTCCACCCACCGGGAGTGGTGCGCGAGCGGACCCGCGTCCTTCAAGAACCGGACCCGATGGACCTGGCGTTCACGGGCATCCGGGTCAACCCCGAGGGAGCGACGGCGCCGGGCGTCGTCGACCTGACGAACGAGAAAAAAGTTTACGTCCGGGGAATGCGCGCCCTCGAGTGGGAGGCCGACGATCCGAATGGCGACCCCATGTCCTTCGAGCTGTGGTTCCGTGCCGAGGACGAGACCGCCTGGAAGCCGCTGGCGCGCTCGCTGCGCGAGCCCTATTTCGTGTTCGACTCGATGCAACTTCCGGACGGCCTGTACCGGGTGCGGGTGGAGGCCAGCGACGCGCCCACCAACCCCGGCGCCCAGGCGCGCACCGCGCAGGCGTTCAGCGATCCCTTCCTGGTCGACACGACCCCCCCCGCTGTCCAGGTCAGCGCCCGCCGCAGCGGACGCGAGGCGACCATCGAGGTATCGGCCACCGACGGGGTCGGCCCACTGGCCCGCGCTTTCTGGTCGCTCGACGCCGCGGCGTGGAACCCGCTGCCACCTGTCGATGGCATGGCCGATGCCCGTGCCGAGACCTTCAGCGTGTCCCTCGGCGCACTGAAGCCGGGCGAACACACGGTGATTGTCCGCGTCACCGACCTGCTCGGCAACACCGGCGCCGGCAAGACGACCTTCACCGTGGAGTGAGGGACCGGTGCGCCGCGACCACCGGTGGCGCGCGGCCTGCGCCGCGCTCGCCCTCGGGATCCTGGCCGCGGCCTGCTCCCCGGAGATCGCCCCACCCCCGGCGGACATGGCGCCGCGCGACGGCGGGCGTTTCGTCTTCCCGCTGCGTGCCGAACCTGCGACCCTCGACTTCGTGGACGCTTCGGACCAGTTCAGCGCCCTGGTGACCCGGTTGATCGGCGACAGCCTCGTCGACTTCGACGCCGACCTCCGCGTCGTTCCGAGGCTCGCGGAGTCGTGGGAATTCTCGGCGGATGGGAAGCGTCTCACTTTCCGGCTGCGGGAGGGTGTGAAGTTTCATGACGGGGTCCCATTGACGGCCGACGATGTGGTTTTCACCTGGCGGCGGATCGTCGACCCACGGAGCCACGCGCTGGCCTGGCTCGATGGCTTCCTGCCGATCGATCGGGTCGTCGCCCCCGATGCACGCACCGTGCAGGTGACCTACCGCGAACCCTACGCGCCCGCGCTGCAGGCCTGGGCCGTCCCGATCCAGCCGCGGCACCTCTGCGAGCAGGACTTCGCCGTCGATGGTCCCTGCCGGCGCGCCCCGATCGGCAGCGGTCCCTTCCGGTTCGGATCCTGGGAGGCGGGCCGCCGCGTCGTGCTGCACGCCAACACCGACTACTGGGCGGGGCGCCCGCACCTCGACTCGTTCGTGTTCCAGGTGATCCCGTCGCAGGAGACCACGTTGCAGGCGCTGCTGGCGGGCGAGATCGACTACGCCCCGCTGACGCCGGTGCAGTGGAGCGCATACGAACAGAACGCCGCCTTCGCACGCCGCTTCGACACCGTGCGGTTTGTCCCCCTCTTCTTTTATTACATCGCCTGGCGCGGGGACGGTTCGAACCCGTTCTTCTCCGACCCTGCCGTGCGCCGTGCGCTGGCGGCTGCCTTCGATCGCGACGCTTACATCGGTGCCGTCTGGCGGGGCCGCGGACGGGCCACCCGTTCGCTCTTCCACCCGGCCGTCCTACCTACCGGGCCGGAGGGAGGCATGGACCCGGGGGCCGGAGAAGCGGAGGGGCCGGAAGCCGCGGCGCGCCTGCTCGACGAGGCCGGCTGGCGTCTCGATCCGAGCACCGGGGTGCGCGTGCGGCAGGGGGTCGAGTTCCGGTTCACGCTTCTGGTCTTCGGCGGCGGGGAGGACCACGTGATGTTCTCCCAGGTGGCCCAGGAGTCGCTGCGCCAGGTCGGTGTCGCGATGGCGATCGAGAGACTGGACTGGGCGACCCTCCGCCAGCGCCTGGCGGACGGATCGTTCCAGGCTGCGCTGTCGGGGATCGTGCCGGGAGCCGACCCGGACGACCTGCGCACGATGCTCCATTCCTCGCAGCTGCCGGGCGGGCGGAACTACGCCGCCTTCCGGGATGCCCGGGTGGATGCCTGGCTGGACGAAGCGCGTCGCACGATCGATCCGGACCGCCGCCGAGATCTTTACCTCGAGGTGGATCGGCGGACACGGCTCCTGCAGCCCTACACGCCGCTGTTTTATCCGCTCCAGAACGCCGCCCTGTCCCGAAGGTTCGGCGATGTCGTCGCCTCGCCGCGGGGAATCCTCGACCACTACCCCGGGGCGGCAAAGATCCACATCGTGGCGGAGGCGCCGTGAGCGGTTACCTGGCAAGGCGGATCGCCTCGGCGTTGCCGACGCTCCTGGGGATCACACTCCTCGCTTTCCTCCTGCTGCGGGTCCTGCCGGGCCGCCCCGGATCGGCTGGCCGGGAGGAGGGGATGGTCTCGGCGGAAGCCATGGCCCGGGTCCGCGCCGCCGCCCCGGCCGCGGTCTCCCCTGCAGCCGGCTACGCCGTCTGGATCTCCGGATTGGTGCATGGCGATCTCGGAAGGTCGGAACACGACGGGCGCCCGGTCACGACGGTCCTCGGGGAGGCGCTGCCGTGGACCCTGCTGCTCAACGGCACCGCGCTCCTCATCATCTATGGTCTTGCGGTCCCCTTCGGGCTGCTGTCGGCCGCCGCCCCGGGATCGCGTTTCGACCGCCTCGGCGGTGCTTTCCTGATCGGGCTGTACGCGCTCCCGTCCTTCGCGGCCGGCCTGCTGCTGCAGCAGTGGGTCGCCGTCCGCTGGAACCTGCTCCCGCTCCAGGGTCCGCCCGACATTCCGGCCGGCGCCGGGTGGTGGCAGGCGGTCGCGACCACGCTTGCGCATGCCACCTTGCCAGCCGTCTGTCTCGCTCTTTCCGGGTGGGCCTTCGTGGCGCGCTATGCCCGCGCCGTGTTCCAATCCGCGCTTGGACGGCAGTTCCTCACCGCCGCCCGGGCCCGGGGGTTGTCGCGGACCCGGGCCGTCGCTCACGCAGCGCTCTGGGCCGCGGTGCCGTTCGTCACGCTCCTGGCCACCATCCTCCCGGGCCTGGCGGGGGGCAGCGTGGTCGTCGAGCAGATCTTCTCCTGGCCCGGTGTGGGGCGCCTGTACCTCGGCGCCATCGAGACCCGGGACACGCCGGTGATTCTCGGCCTCACGCTGCTGTCCGCCCTCCTGGTGCTCGCCGCCAACCTGATCGTCGATCTCCTGTACGCAGTGGTCGATCCACGGATCCGTGAACGCCTGGAAGGAGAACCATCCGGTGGGCGCTGATCGTCGTTCGCCTGCCCGGCGGCCCGGCGGAATCCTGCGTGGTCACGGACGGCGCGGCCTGTCGATCGGGTTCCTGGCGGCGCTCTTTGGCGTGGCCCTCTTCGCGCCTCTCATCGCCAACGACCGACCCCTGGTCGCCCGGGTCGGGGGACGGTTCTCCTTCCCCGCCCTCGGCGACCTGTTCCGATTCGGGGCGAACACCGGCGATTTCGGGCGGCCGGAGATCAACTGGGCCTCCCCGCCCCCGGGCGTCGAGGTCCTGCTCGGGACCCCGCTCCCCTGGTCGTACCGCGGCATCCGCCTTGAGGAGACCCTGGAACCTCCCGGGTGGCGTCACCTCCTCGGCACCGACGCTCTTGGCCGCGATCTCCTGGCCCGCCTGGTCCACGGCGCCCGCGTTTCCTTCCTCATCGGACTGGGCGCCACCCTGGCGGCAATCGGCGCCGGGTTGGTGATCGGCGCGACGGCGGCGCTGCGTGGCGGACTCGTCGATGTCGCCCTGGTCCGCCTCATGGATGTCTTCTCCTGCTTTCCACCCTTCATCCTCGCCCTCGGCATCATCGCCGCGGGCGGGCGTGGCGGCCCGTGGCCCGTCGTGGCCGGGATTGCCCTGAACCGGTGGGCCTCCATGGCGCGCTACGTGCGGGGCGAAGTGATCCGGCAGAGAAGCGCGGAATCCTGGGAGGCGGCGCGCGCGGCGGGAGCTGCGGGGCCGCGACTGCTGCTGCGGCACGTGCTACCGCTGCTGTCGGGGCCGCTGGCGGTCCTTGGATCGTTCGGCGTGGTGCATGCCATCATTCTGGAGTCGGGGTTGAGCTTCGTGGGCTTCGGTGTCGACCCGCCGATCCCCTCCTGGGGCGCCATGCTGGCCGAGTCGCGCGCCACTCTCGACGCTGCCTGGTGGCCCGTCCTGGCACCGGCCGCGGCGCTTCTCCTGACGCTGGCCGCGCTCGGGGCGGCGGCCGATCATGCCGGCGAGACGCGCAGTCCGGCGGCCCCATTACTTTAGTCCGACTGAGCGGGCTCCACGGACTCCGGACCGACAGCGCGGACCTGGTTTCTCCCCTCACGCTTGGCGCAGTACAGGGCTCGATCGGCGGCGGCCACCAGCTCCACCGGCGTCGTCGCGTCCGATGGGTAGACTGCCACGCCGATGCTGATGGTGACCTGGATCCCGCGCGGTAGTCCGGTCGATGCCGGAGTGCCCGATGCGACCGCCTGGCGGACCCGCTCCGCAAGCACCAGCGCCGCCTCCCGATCGGCGTCCTGCAGGATCGCCGCGAACTCCTCTCCCCCGTAACGGGCCACCACATCGGTCCGCCTGAGGGCGCGGACCACCGCCTGGGCGACACCTCGCAGCGCTTCGTCCCCGGCCTGGTGGCCATAGGTATCGTTGAAGCGCTTGAAGTAATCAATGTCGATCATCAGGAGGGCGGCCGGCCGCCCGCCCCGGCCGGCGCGTTCCAGCGCCTCGCGCAGCAGGGCGGCGCACTGCCGATGGTTGTAAACCCCCGTAACCCCGTCGGTCTCGGCCAGACGACGGGTCGTCTGCAGAAGACGCTGCGTTTCGACCGCCACCGCGGTGAGATCGGCGCAGCGCTGCAGCAGTTCGAAGTCCTCCAGATCGAAGGCGTGACTCCGGCGGCAGGCGACCCGAAACGCCCCGATGATCCGGCCGCGGGCCCGGAGTGGGATCACCATGTCACTCTTCATGCCGGCGAGACCCGGGGTCTCCTGGAAGCGGACCTCGGTCGTCAGGTCATTGCGCCAGAGCGGTCGCCCAACCCGGATCACCCAGGACATCAGGTGGGCCCCATCGTCCGCGGAATATTCCGGGTCGCGCCGCGCGCCTGCGGTGCCGGCCATCACCTCGCGAAGACAGAGACTCCCCTCCTCCACCAGCGCGAGGGCGGCGCTGTCAACGGGGAACAACCGGCCGAGGGCACGGGCCAGCGTTTCGAGGACGGTTTCGAGATCCTCCGCGCCGGCGGTGGCGGCGGCAATCTCGAGGATGCTTCCCAGGATGGAGCGCTCGGGGCTATCGGTCTCGGCCGACCGGTCCCCGACCGTCTCACTCAACGGGAGGGACTTTCGATTCGGGCCGGAGAAGCGGGTCCCCCGGACGGCCGGTAACCGCGTGGGTCGATGGTGACGGCCGGGAACCCCGCCCCGAGCACCGCCCCGGCCAGCGCCTCCCGGCCCACCGGCGCCAGGGCCTGCTCGAGCGCTCCCCGGTCAAGTTCGATCCGGGCGGATCCGTCCGCCTCGAGCCTGACCCGAACCTGCCGGTAGCCGAGGGCCCGGACGGCCGCTTCGGCGCGATCGATCCGCTCCAAGGCCGCGATGGTCACCGGCGTTGAGACCGGGATGCGGGACGCCAGGCAGGCCATGGCGGGTTTGTCCCAGGTCGGAAGACCGAGGCGTTTCGACAGGTCACGGATCATCGGCTTGGTGAGCCCCGCTTCGATGAGCGGAGCGCGGACGCCGGCCTCCGCGGCGGCCGCCATCCCCGGCCGGTCCTCGCCAAGGTCATCCGGGATCGCCCCATAGAGCACCGGCAGCCCGCCGGCCTGGCGGGCGATCTCACCGAGGACACGGAACAGCTCCCGCTTGCAGAAATAACACCGGCGGCCGTCGTTGGCAATGTACCCCGGGTCTTCAGCCTCTTCGGTTTCGACCAAACGGTGCCCGACGCCGATCAGACGCGCCAGGGAGATGGCTTCCTCACGCTCCGACGCCGCGAGGGATGCGGAGACGGCGGTGACGGCCATGGCGCCCGACCCGAGAACATCGTGGGCCACCTTCAAAAGGAAGGTGCTGTCCACCCCCCCCGAGAAGGCAATGATGCAGGATCCCGTCCCGACGAGGTTGGATCGGAGGTCCGCGTAGCGTTGGTCCAGCAATGCCCGCCCCCGGGATCAGACCCGGCGAACGCGGCCCCAGGCCGACCGGAGAGCTGCCGCGAGAGCCGCCTTGCTCAGGTCAAAGAGGACGAACGGCAGAAAGCTGGCCCGGAATGCGGACAGCGGATCGCCGCTCAGGAATGACAGCCACGTGGCACCCGAGAGATGCAGGACCACCGCCCCCGCCGCGGCGGCGCCGAGACAGCGGAACAGACTTGGATGCGCCGACCCCTGGACCAGCCGCCCGGCCACCCAGGCAGCCGGGGCGAAGCCGAGCAGGTAGCCTGCCGTCGGGCCGGCGAAATAGGCCGGCCCGGCGCCGGGAAGGGCGAAAACCGGCAGGCCGGACAACCCAAGCGTCAAATAAAGGATCTGGCTGGCCGCCCCGCCGCGGGGCCCGAGGAACAGCCCCGCCAGCAGGACCGCCAGAGGCTGGAGCGTCCCGGGGATCGGGGTCCACGGCAGGAAGACGGCGATCTTGGCCCCGAGGACGGTCAGACCCGCAAAGGCCCCGACGCCGATCCAGACGAGCAATGGTCGGACTTCGGCCCGCGCGATACTGTTGACCGTCCGGTCGCCAAGGGTCACGGACAATGGATCCCCTCCCGAGCGAAGTGCCCGGATTCTAGGGGGATCCGGGGCGGGCTGTCAATGGGAATCGGGACTTTTACAGTTCCGAAACCTCACGGCAACTTTTCCTTGACACTGCTTACCCTTCACCGTATATGGGGAACCGTTCGAAGGTTCGCCTGTTCTATCGCCGACTGCCGGACCTTAGATTTAGTACAACTTAGCCGGGCCTCCGACGGGGGTAACCCCAGTTGTCGGCCCACATATAAGGACCCAAAGCGGTGTCCTTTGGCGTCGATCCGAACTTCCTCCCAGTGGGAAGGGTTCCGGCGAGTGCCGGGATCCTTCTCCTCCGAACTTTTCCGCCTGCTTTTGCTGCTTCCCATCGAGGAGGTCTAGAATGAGCCGATTCTCCATCTCGGGGGCAAAATCCGCCCGCTACTTCGCCGCTGTCGGGTTGGTCCTGCTCTTTTCCAGCCCGCTGGTGCTGCTCTGGGCCTCCAGGTCCCAGGTGTCAGTCACCGGCGACGATGCGGTGATGCTCGAACTGTCACGCATGGAGGCGAGACAGATCGCCGGCCTGCAATTGCCCTCGGGGACGGTTCGTCCTGCCGGGCACGCGGTGTTCGGGGAGGCCTTTGAGTATCCGCGCATCGATGAGAAGGGGGTCGGTCGCGGCCGTCTGGTCACCAACCTCGGTAGCCTCGATGTCCGGAACCCGGGCGGGCTTCTGGATCGCGTTCCGGCGGGCCTCAAGCTCCACGCCAACGAGAAGACCTCCTTCGATCGCGGTTCGATTCGACCGGGGCTGATGTACGTCCGGATCGCCCCGTCGGAGATGGGCCGCGGAGCGGAAGTGCAGGACGCGGTGGCGCGCGTGGCGCGTCTGGTCGGCTTCCTCCCCGAAGGCTGGATGCAGGTCTATGTCGAAGCGCGCAACGTGGGGGCGCTGCAGCGTCTGGAGGGGTTGAGCGACTATGTGGTGGCCGAACCGTGGTCCAAGATCGGCCGTCACACCGGCCACCGGATCCTGACGGAAGAGGTCCGCGCCCTCGATCCGAACCTGCTCTTGGAAATCTACACCGTGCCGGGCGCCGACATGGGCAAGGTCCGCCAGCGCCTCGAAGCGATCCGTGGCGTCGGAAGCATTGCCGAGTTCGGTCCGGCGGGCCTCCAGGTGAAGGCCCACCACTCGGTGGTGGCCGACATCGCCCGGATCGACGAAATCCTCTGGGTGGACGAGACAGCGGAGTACGGCCTCCTGAACGCCAAGAACTCCCCCACCCTCCAGGCCGGTTCGGTGGAAGACGGCCTGCAGATTCGGCCCTACGACGACGCCGGGATTGATGGCGGCGGCATCGACACCAACGCCGACGGCCAGCGGATCAACAATGGGTCCGACGCCGTCCCTCCCCAGATCGTCGGCATCATCGACAACGGCGTCAGCATGGACATCCCGAGCTTCTCGCAGACGGCGACCCAGGTCACCGATCTGGCACATCCGATCGGCGCGACGCATCGCAAGGTCCACTATTACAACGCTTCAAGGGGCGACAACCTGACCTGCGACGCGATCCTCTCGGGCTCAGGGACGCACGGCACGGTCACCGCCAGCGTCATCGGCGCCTACCCGAGCCAGCTCGGCTTCTATGCCACCCGCACCAAGAACGGTCTCGGCGGAGCGGGGGTGCCGCGCAACGCCAACCTCGACGGCGTGGCCCGCGGCGTGCGGATCATCGTCACTGATGCCCAGGGAAGCGCCAACTGCAACATCAATTCGCTCATCGAGCGCGGTGGCTCGTTGGATCCCGGCCGGCTGGTGGAACGGCTCAACGAATACATCTGCCCGCGAACCGGCGGCACGGGATCCTGCTCCGGCATCATCGGCGGCGCCAGCGAAGTGCACTTGGCGGTTACGCCATTCGGGCACCCGGATAACTTCTCGACCTCCCAGTTCCCGCCGTCCAACGGCACCTATCCCGTATCGGCCGTGGACCTGGACCGTTTCCTTTATAACAACCGCGACTTCATGATCGTGGCACCGGTCGGCAACAGCGGCGGCACCCTGGGATCCAACCGGGTCGAGCTGGCGCTGGACGTCGTGCCCGATCTGTACAACGGGACGCCCTGCGACGACGGACCGCCGGCCGCCCCTTGCGCCCCGACCACGCCCCGGGCGGTGCAGATCGCCCCGCCGGCGACCGCCAAGAACATCATCGCGGTCGGCGCCAGCCGCTCGGACTGCCTCACGTTCTTCGGAGCCTTCGACTGCGAGAACCGCACCGTCGACTTCTCGTCCCATGGCCCGGCCTCGCCGGAGTCGCTGCGCACCGCGCCGATCCTCACGGCACCCTCCAGCGACATCATCCCGACATTCGAGACCGCCTCGATCGCGGTTTTCCGCAGCAGTGACAATGACCAGAACAACCCGGTCGGCGTACCGATGGTCGCGCAGATCGACGAGGCGAACTTCGGAACGTCGTTCTCGGCCGCCAACATCACCGGCGCCGCGGCGATCGTCCGCGACTACTTCGCGCAGGGGTTCTATCCGACCGGATCGCGCACCGCCGGCAACCGGGTCGCCAATATTTCCGGCGCCCTGGTGAAGGCGGCCTTGGTCGCTTCCGCCAAGTTCAACATCACCATTTCCATCCAGAACCACACCGAGGTGATCGAGCAGCGGCTCGAGCGCTCGCGCGGCTACAACCTCGGCGTCCAGGGAGCGGCGAACGAGTTCATCGGCGTGTTCGGCAACAACACCCAGGGGTACGGCCACGTGGTGCTGCCGCACGTCCTGCCGATCGCCAACTGGTCGAAGAGCTTCACCGTCAGCCCCAACAACTCGCCTGAGTTCCCGGCCCAGTCGTTGATCGTCTACGACAGCATCGCCACGGGCGAGCCGATGCTTGGCAACGATGCGGGAGCGGCCGCCTGCTCTCCTGGCGCCACCTCCTGCTCGCACACGTTCCGCGTCGCCGGTTCGAAGACCGGCACCGGGGCCAATGGTGGCCTGGCGGTGTACCGCGGCGAGCTGCGCGTCGCGCTGGCCTGGCCCGACGTGCCTTCGCCGGCCGGCAGCGGCGGCCCGCTGGTCAACGACCTCGACCTGACGGTGGAATCGCCCGGCCCGAACGGCTGTCTGGGAGCCGGCGACACGAAGGTCGACGGGACCGCCTGTGCGGCGGGGACCGAGACCGACAACCTGTTTTACGACGGCAACGTCTACCGGGACACCAACAGCACGATCACCGGTCAGTGGGGCCAGTCGCGCACCGCCCTCCAGCCCGAGCTGCATGATTTCCGCAATCCGCAGGAGGCGATCCACCTCAACTCCGACCCGAGCAACAACTTCACCAATGCCAACGACAACCTCCGGTTCAACGACTCCCCGCTGTATGTCGGCACCTGGCGCGTGACGGTGAAGCGTGGCTGCGGTGGATCGGTCCCCTGCACCTGCACCGGCGACCCGGCCACGACCGGCAACCTGTGCGGCAACGGGCGTCCCACCTGTGACGCTATCGGGAACGCCGAGATTGGAACATGCGCGAACGGCTCCCTGAGCGGTCTCGGTGCCGCCAATGAGGACGCCAACGGCAACTACCGGCTCGATCCGCCGGTTGCTCTCAGCGCGGACGCCCCGGTCTGTGGCGTCGGCGAAGATACCAATGGCAACTGCCTGCTGGATCTTGGCGGCCAGGCGTACGGCCTGGTCGTTGCCGGGTCGGTCATCCGGATGGGACCGGCTCCCGCGGCTGGTCCGCAGTCGTTCCCGGCGTCCAGCATCACCCTCGACAAGATCCGCTACTCCTGCACCGACACCACCGCCGCCCTGCTGTTCGATTCGACCGGCGGCGGCGCGACGGCGGCCTCGTCCGGCACGACCTTCACTGTCGTGAACTCTGCGGGAGCCGTTCTCGACACCGAGGTCGGCATCGCCTTCTCCCCGGCAGCGAGCGCCGGCGCCTTCAGTTCGGCGCCCGTGCCGGTTCGGCTGGGGGGGGCGTCGCGCACCTCCTACAACGGCATTCTCGAGGCCGACACCAACAACCAGGTGGTCGCGACCTACTCCCCGGCGGGACAGGCCGTGGTGTCGGCGAGCGCCCAGGTCAAGTGCTCGCCCGACTTCATCCCCGGTTTCTTCGCCTTCGTGGACAACATCTCGTTCGGGGACCAGGTGACAGTAGGCAACGGCTGCGACCAGGACGAGAACTTCGACGCCGGCGAAACGGTGACCTACGGCATCGGCATCAACAATCGTTCGCGCACCGACGACTACAGTGACGTCGTCGCGACGCTGGTCCCCTCCGGCCCCGGCGCCGCCGCCCTCCGGGTGCTCGACTCGCCGCAGAACATCGGCCGAGTTCCCGGCAACGCCTTCCAGGGGATCTTCTTCCACGTCTATGTCGACCCGGCGACGGCGAATGCCCTCTCCGTCGCGAACCGCACCGTGACGCTGACCCTGAACCTCGATTCGAATGCCGAGGGGCAGCGGATCAGCCGGCAGACCTACGCCTTCGCGCACGCGATCAATTCCGACCGCGAAACGTTCCATTACTCGACCGACTTCCCGGCCGGCTCCCGGCAGGTGCGCGACATCAACCGGAACCTGCTGATCGATGCGCCGGACGTCCTCGATCCATTCCTGGCGATCATGTACCCCGACGAGGACGTGACCTTCTCCAGCATGTTCGTGGCCGGGGATGCCGCGGGCCGGGTCACCAATACCCTCGGTGAGGATCTCGACGCTGACGGCGTCCGCGATGCCAACGAACCCGACCTCATCCCGGACAACGTCCTGAACAGGGGGATCCTCTTCCAGGCCGCCGGCCCGTCGAGTGCCGACCGGGTCCCGTTCGGTTTCGACAACGGCGACGGCGGCTGGGTGCCGGTCCGGCATCCCGGCAGCACCAGCGGTTCCGTGCCGGGCTTCCCGACATCGCCGGTGTGGGAGTACAAGACTTCCGGTCTGTGCGGCTTCCAGTCGGCCCTCAACGGCGCGACCGGGCAGCCGGACGTGTTCGGCATCTGGCACACCGGTGACGGCGATACAACCTCACCAAGCCCTACGGCCACAGCCTGCGACAACCACCCCTCCCCTCAGAACGCACAGACGGAAGCACGCGTCGACCTCTTCATGGACGTCCTGCTCTCGCCGATCATCGCCAAGGTGCACCAGACGAACGATGGGCGCGGCTTCCCGTTCGAAGTGGAGTTCCAGCGGGCCGGCTGGAACGTCAACATGCAGGTTCAGAACGCCGCCTATTCCTCCGGCGGCATCAACATCGACAACGACGTTGACATCGACAACGAAAACTGCATGCTGTGCCAGCAGCTCGACACCTATTACACCCGCCGGTTCGGTGGCTGGCCCTACGGCGTGTTCCGGTTCACCGGCGGCCAGTACTTCGAGACTGGCTCCGGCATCGACCCGCTCAGCGCCGCGCCGGTACAGCGCACCTTCGGACCGTTTCAGGACCCCGACAATTCCATCCGGATCTGCACCGGCGGCACCAAGGCCGGCAGCCACTGTGTCAGCCCCGCAAACTGCCCCGGCGGCACCTGCAGCCCCGACAGCCCCACCATAGATGGGATTCAGGACCTGAACGGCGACGAGAGCGGTTTCAGCGGCTTCACGCAGAACAGCAACATCGACAGCCTGAACCCGATCCCGACCGCCCCGCCCGACTTCCTGCCGTATCCGCTGCCGGGCGCCCCGGTCCCCGGGGTCTGCAGCGGCGGCAATGCGCCGGGTAGTCCCTGCCAGTCGAATTCCAACTGCGGCACCGGCGGCACCTGCACCCTCGCCCAGAACACGATCGCCGGTCCGGCCCGCAACTTCGACACCACGCTGGTCAACTACGAGGGCCAGTCGGCGCACGAGGTCCTCTCCGGCACGTCGGCCAACGAAGAGTTCTTCTTCTTCACCCCCGGTCCGGCCGGAAACCGCTGGCAGTTGGGGCTCGGGTTCTTCGCCATCGAGAGTTCGGTCGGCCTGACGGACTATGGCTTCGGCCTCGACGACGTGGTCTTCGAATGGGACGAATCGCACCCGGCCGACGAGGCTGCGCTCGGGAACTCCCCCGCCTGCGCCCGCTTTGGCGGTGTCGGCCAGCCGGCCGGATCGCAGTGCGCCACCATCACCATCGACCGCTCGCAGATCTACGAGTGCGAGGAGTCGATCCAGGTCACGGTGGTTGACCCGACGGCGACCTCGACCAGCATCCAGGTCCAGATCGTCACCGACAGCGACTCGGTGCCGTTCTCGACCCAGCGGTTCAGTGTCTTCACTCCGAACCAGAAGGTCTACACCCTGAACCGGACCGCCACCAACCCGCCGACCTATCGCGGCAACGTGGTGTTCTCGAGCGCGACCAACACGACGAATGTCTGCAGCGTGGCCCGCACACCCTGCACGTCCAGCGCCGATTGCCCGGCCGGGCAGAGCTGCCTCGACGGGAACGTCTTCACCAACCCCGGCACGGACGGCCAGTTCATCGTTTACTACCTGGACCCGGACTGCGACGCCGACGCCGACGGCGCCGTCGCCGAGAACCAGTTCGGCAACTACGACGGTGACGGGGTGGCGGACGCCAATGACAACTGCCCGTTCACCTATGACCCGCTCCAGGGAGACGCCGATTCCGACGGTCTGGGCGACCTGTGCGACAACTGCCCCACCGTGGCCAACGCCGACCAGGGCGACAAGAACGCCGACGATGTCGGCGATGCCTGCGAGTACGACGACGTGGATGGCGATACGATCGGCGAGGCCGAGGGCGACAACTGCCCCGGTCTCTACCAGGATACGCTGCGCGACGCCGACCTCGACGGTCGCGGCGATGCGTGCGATACGGCGGTCTGCCGCAACCAGCCGACCACCTCCTGCACGGCGGACGCCGACTGCCCGCTGCGCTGCAGCAACGGCGCGACCCGCGCCTGCACCGTGGACACCGACTGCGCGACGGGCGGGGTCTGCGGACCGGCCCGCGGCGATTGTCGCGGCCTGATCACCGCCCCCGACACGGACGCTGACGGGGTGGCCGACACGGCCGACAACTGCATCCTGGTCCCCAACGCCAACCAGCGGAATGCCGACGTCGACGGTCTCGGCGACCGCTGCGATGGCGACTGCACGGTGCTGAGCACCGCCTACTTCTGCTCCAACGTGCGGCCGTTGACCACCTGCACTCCGGGGGTGACCGACTGCGGCTACTACTGCCTCGACAACCCGGACGCGGCCTGTCCGGGCGGCAATCCTGCGGCCTGCCCGAACGGCGGCCTCTGTCTCCCGAACAGCTGCCAGCCATCGGTCAATTCGCATCCGTCCGGAAACTGCTCCACGGTCGATGACGACCTGGACGTGGACGGGGTCGAGGACACGCTGGACAACTGCGCCACGGTCTCCAACCCGCCCATCATCCCGGCGACGAAGCGGCAGGCCGATCTGGATCGTGACGGACTTGGCGACCAGTGCGACCCGGCCGGGACGTTCGACGACGATTTCGACGGCGTGCCGGACGACCTCCTCACCTTCCAGGGGGGAATCGCCTGCCGGACCCTGCCGCTCGGGACGTTCGCCATCCTGTCGGCGGATTACCGCGACATGGACGGGGACCACGACATCTTCCCCGACACCGGCGAGACCGGCGTCGTCAGGCTGACAATCCAGAACAGCAGCCGTAACCCCGGCGGGACGGCCATCGGTCTGACCGGCGCTTCCTTCACGCTGACCTCGACCGACTCCGACGTCGATTGCATCACCCAGCCGACGATCGTCCACGGCTCAGTCGCTCCGGGCCAGACTGTCATCCTCAGCGTTCTGCCCGACGCCACCGGGGCGGGCGGCAGCGGCTTCACCTTCCGCGCCAGCAACACGCTGCAGACCGTCTCCCCGGCCAGCCCCGCCAAGACCGAGTTCTGTCTGACGGCGCAGGCCAACGAGACGCTCGGCACCACCGCGCCGGTCTGCTTCACCCTGCTTGCCGACCTCGAGTTGCCCATCGGGGTGTCCCAGGACTTCACCTTCGGCCCCGACGGGATCGCCGCGACAGCCGACGACGGCACGATCGTCGAGAATTTCGACGTCGATCGTGATGGCGACGGCAACATTACCGTCAACGACACCTTCCTCTGGCAGGGTGCGGGCGGACCGCACGGATCTTACATTTACGGCAGCGAAACCGGGGTCGGCGCGAACGTCGTCGCCGGTATCCCGTGCGGCGGATTCGCCGAGCTGCAGGCCGGCAACTCGGCCTGTGCCCTCGACCCGGACTATCCGATGGACTGGCACGTTCACTGCGCGCCGGGAGCGGCCAACTGCCCGAACCTGGAATCCGGGTCGGGCAACTCGATCGGCACCGGGGCCTGCGTCGGCGGGTGCTTCTACACCACACCGGCGAACGGTGCGCGCGCCTTCAACGGCGCCAACTCGATGCACATGGGGGCCCACTTCGACTCGGGCGACGAAACCAAGGGCGACACCACGCACTTCCGCATGGTGGCGGCCTTCGTCTCCGCGCCGATCAACCTCGCCCTGTTCCCGCGGGTCGGCGATCTCCAGTTGTCGATGTACCACATCGCCGACATCATGGACAACAACGGCGTTGGACCGGGCAACCGGGGCCAGTGCGTTGACTGCGGTGACGTCCAGGTCCGCGTCGATCTCGAGACGAACCCGGCGGCCGACTCGTGGGGCACCTGGGACAAGCTGGTGCCGTTCCAGAACGTCTACGACCACAAGCCCAATGCCTGGTCGGTTTTCGGGAACTACTACTGCGAGTTCACGCCGGGCGACACCGGGACGGCCGCCCCTGCCCCGCGCGGGGTGCACGAAACGCTGTGCTTCCCGCTCGGCGCCTGGTCGCACTGCGGCAGCGTGCGCGGCACGACCGTCGCGTCCGTTGCCGACTGCCTCAGCGCCACCGGCCTCTTCGGATCATCGGGCAACGGCGTCTGGGTGGAGACGAAGTTCAACCTCGCCGGCTTCCTCGGTCAGCGAATTCAGGTCCGCTGGATCGGCTCCTCCTGGGTGTTCGACTTCGCCTCCTCGGCCTACTTCGATACCGCCGGGTGGGATGCGACCCAGGCCGACGACGGCTGGTGGCTGGACAACATCAAGTTCAGCGGCACGATCACGACCCAGCTGACCCCGCCGCCCGACTTCGACAGCGCTCCGGGTACTTCCTGCCCGGTGGGCTGCAACTCCGGCACCGGCGACAACGGGACGGCCGCGTCCATCCGGTTCGCGACCCTCGCTGACGTCACCATCGACGGCACGACGGTCGTGGCCACCGCCGGTCAGACGATCCGTGTCAGCGCCGCAGCCTCCATCATCACCGGCGGCTGCGTCGACGGCGTGGCCCAGTACGAATTCACCAAGAACGGAGTGGTGGTCCAGGAATTCAACGGCAAGGCGTTCTACCAGGACGCTCCTGACGCCGACGCCACCTACAAGGTCCGCGTGCGCTGCAGCACCAGTTTCAATTGCACCAGCGCCACCGGTGCCACGGCGTCGATCCAGGTCTACTCCGGGACTGCGGACCACACCGAACTCCGACTCGATGCCGCGCACACGGCGGGTGTCACCACACACATCGCGGGTGTCACCACACTCAGCTGGAAGGCGCGCGTCCAGGCGGCCCCGATGTCGGGATACAACGTGTTCCGCGGTTCGCGTCTGGACGATGGCCTGCCGACGACGCCGAGCACGCCTGACACCACCCTCTCGACGCTGGTGGCTCTGCCTCCGGATCCGTTGGTTCTGCCTCCGGATCCGTCGGGCTGTATCGTGCTGAACGGAGCCGCAGGAACCACGCTCTCGAGGACCGACT
>JANNTZ010000098.1:0-13925 GCA_031394595.1 Acidobacteriota bacterium | reverse complement strand
GAGGATGTCGTTCCACAGGGCGGCCTCCCCGGCCGTCTGGATCTTCGGCAGGTACAGGACGACGGACGCGCCGGCCCGCCGGAGCGCCGCGTGAGCGTGGACCACGTAGAGCGCCGCATCGACGATCGACGCGGAGAACCCGGTGCCGTCGGCGCACCGCACGTGCCGGTCGTCCAGATGGAGCCCGCGGGGGCGGAACATCTGCGTGGTGCGCTCCAGCTGCGTCCTCCAGTCCTCGACGATCGCCCGCCCGAGGAACCCCCGCGCCCAGTTGTTCATCTCGTCAGCGACTTTGCCGGCCACCCGGAGGAACTCGGGGCCGCGCGCGAAGGCGAGCTTGAGGTTCCTCAGGTTGTCGAGCGACATCGTCCCGACCTGGCCCAGCGCGTCCTCGCCGTCGAACATCCAGCCGTCGGCCCCCGACAGCAGCGCGTAGGCCACGTTGCGGAGGCCCGCCTCGGGAGGCGCGTTCGGCCTCGCCGCGGGCCCGGTGCCCTGGATCCACTGCCGTCGCAGGTCGCGCGGGATCTCGGGGCCGGCGAACCTCCCCTCCCGGGCGTCACGGACCTTGATCCCGGTTCGAGGGATCACGGACTCCGGGTCGAGGAAGGCGATGCGCTCCCGCGTCCTCGCCCGCTCCGCCCGCCGCCGCATCCGCGCCTCCATCAGGGCCCGTCGTACGCCCTTGAACCTCGCCAGCGCCGCCAGCGCCGCCCTGGCCTCGGGCGTGAAGAGGTCCGCATACTCGCGCTCGACGCCGTGGCGGAGCTCCAGCGCGGGAGCCTTTCCAGAGGTGCCGGCGTTCTTCTGGCCCGGGCCCGAGACGGTGGCGGCGGGTTTCCTCAGGACGACTCGCCCTTCGAGGCGCGCCCGCGTTCTTCGAGGAGCGTTTCGAGTTCCGCGAGGGCTTCGAGGTCCTTGGGGCGCCCGACGACCCGTTTGATCTTGATCAGCGTCGCGAGGTCCAGACACCTGCAGTCGCAACCGAAAAAGTCCAGAAGCACGGTATGGGGGAGGAGGGCCGCATGGTTTCCTCCGCCTGTGACCTCGCCCAACAGATCGAGATCTCCGGCCGAAGTGGTCAGAGTGAAGTTCAGGCCGCGTTGGGAGGGGCGCTTCACTTCCCGGCTTTCCGGGCCTCTTCGGCGAGTCGCTGCAGGGCGACAAGTCCGGCAAGCCGTTCCGCGACCGACTTCCTGAGGTTTTCACGCAGCAGGCTTCGATCGATGTCCTTCTTGTACGCTTCGATCACGGGATCGGGCTCGAACTTCTCCATCTCAGACTCCGACGGTCAATCGGGCTGACTCATTTTACACGACGCGGGCACGGCGGCGGAGTTTCTATGGGTCGCCGGGCCTCGAAGATTCAGCCGCCCGCCGGGCCGACCGGCCGGCCGCGCATGACGAGGGCCAGGAGGTAGGCGATCGGGCCGATGGCGATCGCGGCGAGGCCCCAGAGGACCGTCTCAACCTCGCCGTAGAGGGCCATCAGGGCGACGACGAACGGCGGCACGACCACCAACGCCAGGCCCCACGCGCCGCCGGGGATCCGGAAGGGCCGCGGCGCGTCCGGCATGCGGCGGCGCAGCTTGACGAGCGACAGGTAGATCATCAGGTAGTTCGCCGCCTGCAGGAAGGCGTAAATATTGATCAGGTCGGTGAAGCCACGCAGGGTCAGGACCGAGTAGATCAGCCCACCGACCAGCAGCGACACGACCGGCGCCCCGGTGGCCGGCGATACCTTCGCGAAGGCACGCGGCGCGAACCGGTCCTGGGCCATCGCCAACGGCAGCCGCGAGATGCTGAGCATGTTGACGTTCAGCAGCACGGCGTTGCTGAGCAGTCCGCCCAGGATCACCCAGCCGCCGAGCCAGCCGCCCCACATCCCGCCGAGCGCCCGCCCGACGTCGGCGAAGTGCTGCGGCGCCCAGTCCTGCCAGGAACCGAGGGCCGCCAGCGCCGCCAGCGTCGGGACGGCGTAAGACAGCGCCACCATCGGGACCGCGACCCCGAGGGCGAGCGGGAAATTCCGCTGCGGGTTTTCGATCTCCTCCGCGGTGGTGGAGAGCATTTCGTACCCGGAGTAGAGCCAGATCGAGATCAGCAGGCCGGCGACGAAGGCCGACACCGAGGTCTGGCCCGGAGCGACGAAGGGAAGGACCGGATTGAACCGCCAGCCGGCCAGGCCGAGGACGGTGATGATCGCGAACGGTACCAGGAGCACCACGTTCATGACGATCGACGAGTCCCCCACGACCCGGATGCCACGCAGGTTCAGCCCGGTCAGCGCCCAGGTCAGGAACAGGCAGATCAGCCAGTGGGCCACCGCGTGCGTGTCGGGGAACAGCGTCGGCCCGATCGAGGGGATCGCGAACAAAAGGTGATGCAGCGGTTCGGCCACCGGCGCCAGGAATTCCAGTTCCGGATCCCAGACCTGCGCGTAGTCGGTGAACAGGACGGCGTAGACGGCGCCGTTCACCATGTTGGCGCTCCAGGCCCACCAGCCGCACTGGAAGGCCCAGAAGTCCCCGAACGCCAGACGGGCCCAGCGGTAGTAGCCTCCCTCGACCGGCAGCATCGTCGCCAGCTCCGCAGTCGCCAGCGCGATCGGGATGCCCCAGAGGAACGGCATCAGAAGAAGGAGCAGGATGGTCATTCCCGGTCCGCTCTCCGAGACCATTCCCTCCAGGCCGAACGGCCCCGCGGCACAGACGCCATAGATCAGAAAGACCAGCTGCAGGAGGGTCGCCTTGCGGATGATGCTCATCGGGCGGGACATGGCCGGCTATTATCCCCGACCCGGGCCGGAAGGTGGCGGCAAAAACGGACTCGTCAGGGCGGGAAGCGGCAGGGCCAGCCGTAAGGCCAAACGCGGCAGGATCCATGCGGCGGCGGGAGCGGGCGGGCGCACGCGGACGTGGACTGCCAGCAAGGCCCGGAACAGCCGCGGGTCGGCGGCGAGCGCGCGCATCACGCGACGCCGCAGGCGCGGGTGGCGATCGACGAACAGGGCGAGCCGGATCATTGTCGTGGGGACCCGCGCCATCCGGCGGTGGGCCACCGCGTAGATCGCAAGATTTCCCCGCACGATGGCCTCGACGACCGCGAAGGCGTCGTGGAAGGCGAGCGACAGCCCTTCGCCGGTGATCGCATCGAGATAGCCGGCGGCATCGCCGACCAGCGCCAGATTGCCGCGCACCACGCCGCGCGTGCGCTGCTCGAGCGGACCGGCGCCGCGTTGCCTCGAGGCAGCGGGGGCGACGGCGAGCCGGCGGGCGAGCGTCGGGAACCGCCGCAGGATTCGATCGAAATCGGGCGGCTGGTCCGCGAACAGGAGGGCGACCCCGACGAGATCCCCGCCGAGCGGCGTGACGTAGGCCTCGACGCCGTCGCTCCAGTGAACCTCCACATGGTCGGTCCAGGGGGCGACGGCGAAGTGACGCCGCAGACCGAAACGCCGGCAGCGGGCCGGCGGCCCTTCCAGACCCGCGGCGCGCCGCAGCGGCGAGTGCAGCCCGTCGGCGGCGACCAACCAGCGGGCGCGCATCGGGCCGTCATCGGTGGCGACACTGTCAGGCGCGCGGAGGCGGCCGGGCGCGCGGGCGTCGGGACCCGCGCCGAAGGGGCTCCCCTCAAAACCCAGGACCCGCACCCCCCAGCACAGATCGACTCCGATCGCCTCGGCGCGGCTGACGAGGGCGCGGTGCAGGTCGAGACGCCGCACCCCCAGACCCGGCGGTCCGGGAAATGGACCTTCCACCACGATGTCGTCCTCGATGTAGCGGACGCCGCGAAGGGTTCGGCACTGATCCTTTGGGAGAACGACACCGAGCCGGGCCAGCAGCGCCACGCCGTCCGGCATCAATCCCTCGCCACAGGCTTTGTCGATCGGCGGCTGCCCGCCGTCGACCAGTGTCACCGCCAGCCCGGCCTGGCGGGCGCGGATGCTGGTCGCCAGACCCGCCGGTCCCCCGCCGATCACCAGGATGTCGGGCCGCCGATCGATCACGCGCCGACCCTCATGCTCCAACTCTCACGCGCCCGCCTTCATGCGCCGGTCCTCCCGAGCGCTGCATCCTCGACGCCAATGCGCGTGCGCAGCATCAGCAAGTTGAGGGAGCCGAGGACGAGCGCCGTCAGCCAGGCGGTGTGGACCAGCGCCAGCGCCGGGACCTCGACCGCCACCGCCAGGTAGTTCGGATGTCGCAGGAAGCGATAGGGGCCGGCCGCAATGGACGGCTCCTCCGGCGGGACGATCACGCGCGTGCACCAGCGATCGCCGAGCGTGGTGATCACCCAATAGCGCAGCAGGAGGGTGCCGGCCAGCAGGACGATCATCGGCAGGCCGACCGACGGAACGAAGCGGCGGCCGGCGAGGAAGACTTCGGCGGGAGCCGCGAGGAACAACGCCGCATGCAGGATCACCATCAGAGGATAGTGACCGGCGCCGTGCTCGAGGCCGCCCCGCGCCTTGAGGCGGCGGGCGTTGCGGGCCGACAGGAGCAGCTCCGCCAGACGCTCCAGGACCATCAGGAGGACGAGGCCGGCGTACCAGATTCGGGTGTCGTGCATCGGATCCACCGCGACCTCGCGCCGTCCCGGGGTCTCCTGGCCGTCTTTAGAATCGCAACAAAACCAGCTCCGAGCAGAAGCCGGGGCCCATGGCGAACATCAGACCGTGGCTCCCCGGCGCCGGGCGCCGCGACTCCAGGGTCTCCTTGAGCACCAGAAGGACCGAGGCGGACGACAGGTTCCCGACCTCCGCCAGCGATCGCCAGGAGAGATCGAAGGCTTCCCGCGGCAGATCGAGCGCCACCTGCATCGCCTCCAGCACCTTCGGACCGCCGGGATGCGAGATCCAGGCGGCGATGTCGTCACGGCGCAGTCCGTGCTCGCCGAGGAACTTGTCCACGTCGCGCCGCACGTTCTCGAGAACCATGTCCGGAACGTCGGCCGAGAGCACGACGCGGAAGCCGTTTTCGGAGATGTCCCAGCCCATGATGTGCTCCGAGTCCGGGTAGAAGACCGACCGGCTCGCCACGATGTGCGGTCCTGCGGCCGGACGGCGGTCCCCCACCACCACGACCGCCGCTGCCCCGTCGCCGAACAGACCGCTGGCGATCAGGTTGGGGATCGACGTGTCCTGTTGCTGCAGTGTCAGCGAGCAGAGTTCAACCGATAGCAGGACCGCGACCCGATCGGGATAGGCGCGCACGTGGTCGGCGGCCCGGGCCAGCCCGGCGGCCCCGGCGACGCAGCCGAGCCCGAAAATCGGCACGCGGGTAATGTCGGTCGGCAGCCCCATCCGGTTGATGAGGCGAGCGTCGATCGACGGCGTGGCGATGCCGGTGACCGTGACGAAGAACAGGGCGCCGATGTCGGCCGGCGCCAGCCCGGCCACCTGGAGGGCATCGCGCACGGCGATCTCGCCGACTTCCTGCGCCACGCGGATCCAGGCATCGTTGGCCTGGCCCCAGGTTTCCAGACGCTCGTATTCCTGGATCGGCAGGGCCAGATGGCGGCCGCCCACGAGCACCCGGCGATGCAGCGCTTCGAGACGATCGAGGTTTTGATGGCGCCGGCTCCAGATCTTCCGCAGCGCCGCGATCAGCGTCTCCTGATCGTAGTGGTGGGGCGGCAGCGCCTTGCCGACCCCGGCGATCTTCACTCCGCGTTCCATAGCCCCTCGGCCCGGACCGTGACGGTGACCGTTTTCGCGGCGCGCGTCACGAAGAAACTCGGGTCCTTCATCCCCCAGTCAACGTAGGGGACCCGCATCTCCAGGTCCCCCCGGACTCGATCGCCGCCCTCCTCGACGGTAGCCTCGAGGGCCATCGGGTGGTCGGCGCCATGCAGCGTCAGCACGCCGACTATCCGGATGGAGCTCCGGCCGGCGCCGGCGATTGCGCCCTCGATCCGGGCTGGCCGGAAGATAATCCGGGGGAAGCGTCCGGTCTCGAGCACCTCGTCGTGCATCTTCTTGTCGCGCTGGTGGTTGCCGGTCCGGGCCTGCCGGGCATCCACGACGATCTCACCGGATGCAGCCCCGCTTGAGGGATCGAATCGGATCTGGCCGGCCATCAGCGCCATCGTCCCATGGACCTCGTGGAACGTGGTGTCGAGTGTGAAGGTGACCTGGGACGCCCTCGGGTCGAGAATGACCGTCCGTTCCACAGCCGACGCGACCACCGGGAATATGAGCCCGGCCAGAAGCGCGAGGGATCGGACCGCAGGCTTCATGAGGGAGACCCCTTGGCGGTGACGGCCTGTCGCTAGCGTCAATATCCGCCCACTTTACTCCCATGGCTGTCCTGCGACCAACCGGTCGAGCCAGTGCCCGGTCCGGTCCTCACCTTGCCGAATGCGGACCGGCCACTATATTGATGGCGGCTCAGTCTGCCGCTGCGGCGGAAGAGGAAAGATGCGCCCGATGAGGTGCCCGCTGGCTACCTCCGGCCCAGGCCGGCTCGAACGCCCGGCACGTTTTCGCGGACATGGGCCGCTGATCGCCCGTTTCCTGCTTCCTGTCGCGGCGCTGCTGGTCGTCGGGCTGCCGGCTTCATTCCGGTCGATTCGCGCCCAAGGCGACCTCCCGCCCGAGGTCCAGGATGAGATCAAGGCCCATTTCGTCTATACGGCTGCCAAGTTCGTCGAGTGGCCGCACTGGGCGTTCGAGGGAAGCAGCTCGCCGATCGTCTTCGGCGTCCTCGGGTCGGAGACCTTTCGCAGCGCCTTGAACCAGCAAACCGATGGGAAGACCATTGTCGGGCGCCCGGTCATCGTCATGGGATTCAGCCGCCTCGAAGAGATCCGGCTGTGTCACGTCCTGTACGTGGCGCCCATGGAGCGGGAGCGTCTCGGAGACCTTTTCTCCAGGCTCAGGAAGTGGAGTGTCCTCACCGTCGGCGAGATGGATCTCTTCAGCGAGTCCGGTGGCGCGCTCAACCTGCACCTTCAGGAGGGAATGGTCCGGTTCGACATCAACCTCGAGGCGGCGAGGCTCTCCGGACTGCGGATCAGCTCGAAACTCGCCGTTCTGGGCCACGTCGTCGGCAGCGGCCGCCAGCCCGCTTCGTCCCAGCGCGGACGATCATCGGGCCGGTAGGAGTCCTGGGGCCCGCCCGTCGTTCGCGCCGAACGCAGCGATCAGATCCCGGAACACTTGACGTTGTCCGGTGTGGTGTTCTGGCACCGGATGGACTCGGTCATCCCGGCGGCGAGGGTGCCGCAGGCACTGGTGACCGCGCTTTCGATGGTTGTTTCCCGCGTGCCGGAGGAGGCGGTGCGGCAGACGGTCTCGCCGTTGAAGGTCAGGCAGACTTCGCACTCGAAGGCTGGAATACGAAACGACCGGTAGACGACATAGCCGATGAACAAGATTAAGAAGACGGTCGTGGCCGCAACGCCCTTGCCGATCTTCATGGCGTGCACCTTACGACGGCCTGCCGACCGAAGTCAAAGGGGAGCCCGCACGGGCAAGGGTACGGCGGGGGCGAGAGACGGCACGTGCAAGGTTCGACGCCCCGCATTATGATCCCCCGGTCGCGACGTCGCGCCGCTCTGTGAGCGATCGGCTCGATCGTCCCGAGTCACATCCGACATGAAGAGAACCGAGATCGAAGTCAAACTGCGTGTCGAGGACCGGGAGGCCCTGCCCGGGCGCCTCGCGACGATCGGCGCTGCACTGGTTCAGGCTCGTGAGATCGAGGACAACCAGCTCTACGACTTCCCCGATTTCGCGCTGAAGACCAAGGGCGCAATGCTGCGGGTGAGAATCCAGCCGAGTGGGTCGACACTGACCTACAAGGAGGCACCCCGCGTCGAAGGGGGAGCCAAGGTGCGCGACGAGATCGAGGTCGCCGTGACCTCCGGCGAGACCACCGCGACGATCCTGGTTAAACTCGGCATGCGGCCACTGTTTCGATACCAGAAGTACCGTGCGGTCTACCGGTACTCTGACCTCCTGATCACCATTGACGAGACCCCGATCGGCATCTTTCTCGAGCTGGAGGGTCCAAAACCCCTGATCGACGAGGTTGCCGGAAAGCTTGGATATCGCGCAACTGATTACATCGTAAAGAGTTATCTTGAACTCTGGCGAGATAATCTGAGGGTCAGGGGGCAGCCGCTCCGCGACATGGTGTTCGATGAAAGCGGGTAGTGTGAACTGCTCAAGGCATGGGTCACGGCCGATCCGTCGCCTGAATTTGTGTTTATCGCAAGAAATACCCCTCTTCACCACTGGCAATTCTCCATACCCATATTTTCCACAGCCGCATCTGGCGCGGGTTCTGAAGAATGTCGCCACGCCGACGAATGTCGTAACAGCATAATGAAGGCGATGATTCTTGCTGCCGGCCTCGGGGAGCGGATGCGCCCCCTGACCGCTGACAGGGCAAAACCCTCGCTACCACTGCTCAATCGGACGGTCATCACGCAAACATTGCAGTTGCTCCGGCAGCATGGTGTGACCGAGGCAGTGATCAACCTTCACTACGAACCAGAATCGATCCGCGGCATCGTCGGCGATGGGAACCGGCACGGAATCAAGGTCCACTACTCGGAGGAGCCGATCATCCTCGGCACGGCCGGTGGGCTCAAGAAGGCGGAGCCGTTCCTGAGAGGCCCCAGTCCCTTCTTCATGGTCAACGGCGACTGTGTCAGTGACTGCGATCTCACCACCGCCCTCAAGAAGCACCGCGAGTCCAGGGCTCTTGCCACCCTGATCCTGATGCCGCCCGTCCCGGGCGCCGACTACGGAATGGTGGAAGTGAGCGACCGGGAACGCGTCGTTCGCATCGCCGGAAAGCCTGAGGGCGGGCCCGAACCGGGCACCAGTCACTACCATTTCTCCGGGATTCACGTACTCGAGCCGGAGATCTTCGACACCATCCCAGGGAAGGGAAAGGTCGAGATCAACAGCGAGGTCTATCCTGCGTTGATCAAGGCCGGGAAGGTCATCAAGTCAAGCGTTCACACAGGGTTCTGGCGGGAACTCGGCACCCCCCGTCTCTACCTCTCGGGATCCCTCGCCTTCCTCAAGGAGGTCAACGACCCCCAGGTACTGGCGATGAAGCAGAGCGATGGCGTCTACCTCGACAGGGCGACGCTTCCATCCGACATCATCGTCGAGCCCCCGGTCTTCATCGGACGTGGCACGACCATCGGGGCCGGGAGCTCTCTCATGGGCGGGGTGGTCATCGGCCGTCAGGCTGTGGTCGGACGGCACTGCTCCTTGCGATCGACTGTCGTCTGGGACGGCGCCCGCATCGGTGACGGCGCCAAGCTCTCGGAATGTATCGTGACGTCAGGAGCCGCCGTCCCCCCCGACGTGAGTCTCTCCAACAAGATATTCCTGAAGGCCGAGGGCTATCATGGTAAGCGCGAACGCTTGGAGCGGATCGGCTCCTGCTGGGTTGCCAACCTGTGATCGCCGGTCAGATCACGACAGTGTCCACCCCTTCGGCCATGAAACTTATTCAGAAATCCTTCGGTCGGCATCCGGTGCTCCGCGAGATCGCCGGAGATGCGTCAACTCGAAGATTCTTCAGGGTTTCCTCTGGGCGTAAGACTGCCGTTCTGGTGGTTCACCCCGAACCATTGACCCCTGACGCCCCCCTGTACAGCAATCATCGGGTCCTGACCGACATCGGTGTCCCAGTACCCCGCATCATCGCCAGGGACAACCGCAGTGGCTCGGTGCTGTTTGAAGATCTCGGCGACACCACGATGCAGAAGTATCTCGCCGGCCCCCGAGGCAGACCGGTTGCAACCTGGCGGCGAATTTACCGCCAGGCGTCCGACCTGATCGCCCTCCTGCAACACCGCGGGGCCGCCGCCCTTCGTCCCGCCGATTTTGCCAGGCGGAACGCCCTCGACCGGGAGCGGTTTGTCTTCGAGCTGGGCCATTTCCATCGGCACTACATCAGGGGGCTCCGGGGCCGGGCACCGGGACCCGCCGACGAGGCGATGCTGCGCGCTTTCTACGACGATCTGGCGACCGTGTGCGCAGGGCAGCCGCGGGTCTACTGTCACCGCGATTTCCAGTCCCGCAACCTCATGGTGGTTTCGGGCCGCCTCCGACTCATCGATTTTCAGGACGCCCGGATGGGTCCCTATACCTATGACGCCGCCTCGCTTCTGCGCGACTCGTCCCTCGACATCGACGAGGTGCTGGTCGAAGAGATGCTGGACTACCTGTGCGGCACGATCGGGGCTGCCCCGGAGGAGTTCCGCAATGACTTCGCGCGGATGGCGCTGCAGCGCAACATCAAGGATCTTGGGACCTTCGGGTACATGGCGACGGTCCGGGGACTGCGGTCCTATCTCGACCATGTCCCGCGAACCCTCCGATCGGTGCAGGCCGGGCTTCTCAAGTCGTCCCGCTACCACTATTTCCACCCCGTGATCGAGCGCTACGTCCTTTCCTGATCGAGACGGCCCCGCCGCCGCGCGCGCGGCCGGATCCGGGAAAGGGGCGCGAGAGGTCGGGGGATCCCTGCAGACCGAACCTCCAGGGCTTCGTGGCCCAGGCACCCGCGTAGTCCACGCCGATGCGCGGCCCCACGAGAATACGCCCCTTGGCAATCCCCTCCCCTGCCGCGATCAGCAGCGGGCCGGTGTGGCAGAGGTCCGCACGATTGAGGTCCCGGGTGATCCGGAGGGCCCGACAGAGGCGCCCCGGCCCGCCGGCCTCCCCAGTTTCGATCCCCTCGATCGGCTCGAGGGCGCGGATCAGGACGGCAGCCGGGTACCCAACCGGACCGGTCACGACGTTCAAGCAGCAATACATCCCATAGATGAGATAGACATAGGCGTGCCCCGCCTCCCCGAACATCGGATCGGTCCTCGGGGTCCTTCCTTTCGCCGCGTGGCAGGCGCGATCGCGCGGCCCGTCGTAAGCCTCGACCTCGACGATCCTTCCGGCCAGCCACATCCCCGATTCCCCGACGCCGTCGCAACGACGCACCAGGATCCTGCCGATCAGGTCACGCGCCACCTGGCGAACCGGTCTCTGATAGAACGATCTGGGGAGCGGGGCGCCGCGCACGGCAGGGGCCTCCGGAGGCCGGCACTCTACCACGTGGGGTAGACTGCCTCCATGCCGCCCCTGACCGCCCGGCGCCTCGTCCTGGTCCTTGCGGGGCTTGCCGCCGCCCTATTGCTGGCGATCGTCCTGTGCGCCAGCATCGGAAGCAGCGGCTACACGCCGTTCGATCTTTTCCGCCTCAACCCGAAGGCGGCGCTGCCGGCCACCGCCGGCGGCGAGGTCGAGGGGATTCGCGCCGATCCCTCGCTGGCGGCCGACATGATCCTGAGGGTCCGCCTGCCGCGCGTCCTGATCGCGGTCCTTGCCGGGGCGGCGCTGGCGGCCGCCGGCGTCGTCTTCCAGGGAATCCTCCGAAACCCGCTCGCCGACCCGTACATTCTCGGGATCTCGGGCGGCGCTGCCCTCGGCTTCATCACCGTTTCGGCCGCCGGGTTCGGCGGCGCGGTCGCGGCACTGCCGCTGCGCGGCACCGCCGCCTTCGCCGGATCGATCGCCACCGTCGGGCTGCTGGTCCTCTTGTCGCGCGCCCACGGCCGGGTCGGCACCGATCCGATGATCCTCAACGGCGTCGTCTTGAACACCGTCTACCTGGCCCTCATCATGCTGGTGCAGACGATCGTCGGCACCACCCGGCTGCATGGCGTGATGCTGTGGATGGTCGGCAATATCCCGGTCGAGGGGTACGGCGTCATCGGTGGCCTTACGGGGGTCCTGGTCGCCGGCATCATCGGGCTGACGGCCCTGGGTCGCAACCTCAACCTGATCGCCGCCGGCGAGGAGGTGGCCCGTGGTCTCGGGGTGGAAGTCGAAAGGACGCGGCTCGTCGCCATCCTGTTCGCCTCGCTCATCACTGCCGCCGTCGTCTCCGTCACCGGGCTCATCGGGTTCGCCGGCCTCATCGTGCCGCACGCGGCCCGGCTGCTGTTCGGCCCCGATCACCGCCTGCTGATCCCGGCCGCGGCGATCCTGGGCGGCCTCTTCCTGCTGCTGGCCGACACCGCCGCGCGTCTCGTCCTCGCCCCGACCGAACTGCCGGTCGGCGTCCTGACGGCGATCTGCGGCGGACCGTTCTTCATCTGGCTGTACCGGGCCCGCCGGCGAAAGGTGGCGTTCGATGCCTGAACCTGCCGCCCCGATCCTGGAGGCGAGGTCCGTCGTTTTCCGACACGCAGGGACGGAGAAGGCGATCTTCGACGGGCTGTCGATGGCCGTCGACGCGGGCGAGTTCGTCGGTCTTCTCGGCCCGAACGGCGCCGGCAAGACGACCTTTCTCCGCCTGCTGGCCGGGCTCGCCTCTCCCCTGTCGGGCGAGATTCGTCTGGCCGGCCGGTCGCTGGCCGACTACCGGCCGCGCGATCGCGCCCGCACGCTCGCCTGCGTGCCACAGGAGAGTGCGCTGCTGTTCGACTTCAGCGTGCTGGAAGTCGTGCTGATGGGCCGGGCGCCCCATCTGGGGGCCCTGGCGCTCGAGGGACATGCGGACCTGGAAGCCGCGCGGGCCGCACTGTCAGAGGTCGGGCTCGACGGGTTGGCAGACCGGCCGCTGAGTGCTTTGAGCAGCGGCGAGCGACAACGCGCCCTGATTGCCAGGGCGCTGGCGCAACAGCCCCGCGTCCTCCTCCTCGACGAGCCGACCGCCTTCCTGGATCTGAAGCACCGGCTGCAGATCTACGAGATCCTCAAACGCCTCAGCACGCAGGGCGGACTAACCGTCGTCGCGGTCAGCCACGATCTCAACCTGGCGGCGCGCTACGGCTCACGGATCGTCGTCCTGCACCACGGCCGCGTGGCCGCCGACGGCGACCCGGCGACCCTGGTCACCCCCGCGCTGCTGCGGGAGGTCTACGAGACCGACGCCATGGTCGGCCGGGACCCGGTCACCGGGGCCGTCTATGTCGTGCCGCGGACCCCGCTGTCGCTCTGAGGCCCCGGCCGTGTGGGCTTTTGACAGTCCACGGAGGGTGGGGTAGGATTGGGGGCCCACTCCGACGGAAGGCAATGATGCTGCGATGGACCGGCCTTTCAACGGCCCGCTGGTGCGCGGTCATCCTGCTGGTGATCATCGCAATCGCCTCCGCGCACGCGGCGATCCCCGACCACAAGACCGGGAACGATTGCTCGATCTGCAAAGCGCTCCAGGCGCCCGGGCTGACGGTCGAATCGGCCGTCACGACCGCCCTGCCGCCCCCGACCTCCAAGACGCCGACACCCGGTCCGACTTTCCGGCCGCAACTCCGGCTCCGCGGCCTCTCTTCGCTTCGCGCCCCGCCCTCTTTCTCCTGAGCCCGGGACCCGCCGCACGGTTCCTCGTGCGTTTTTCCCGATCCATGGAATCGGACGGCGATCGACCTTGCAATCATGGGGTCGCCGGCTCCGGACGACATGCCGCCGGACGGCCCTCGAGGAGATGGTGATGATGGTCAGACGTTTTGTCGTTCCAACCCTGATCGCGGCCTGGGCCGCGATCGCCCCGCCGCCTGCCATGGCGGCCGACGCACCGGCGGCTTCCACCGAGGAGATCGCCGCGCTTCGTCGCGAGGTCGAGTCCCTGCGGAACCTGGTCCGGCTTCTCCAAGACCAGATCGCGGCCCTTGCGGCAAAGCCGGCCCTGCCGCCGGAGGCGACCGCTCCCGCCACGTCGGAGGCGGCCGCCCCCCCGATGCCGCTTGCGGCACCACCGGCGGCACCCCGTCAGCAGACCCTCATGAACCCGTCGATCACCGCCCTGTTCCTGTTGACCGGGGCGACGTCGATCCAGCCGCGCGGCGACGAGGATCATTTCGACCTCAGCGAGGCCGAGGTGGTGTTCCAGTCGGCCGTCGACCCGTTCGCGCGGGTCGAACTGGTCCTGGCATTCCCTTCCGGTGAATCACCCG
>JANNTZ010000079.1:0-8105 GCA_031394595.1 Acidobacteriota bacterium | reverse complement strand
GGGCCGCTGCGCGGCGCTGCGACCTCGCGCCGCGCCTGGTGCGCAGTATCGGCGCCCCGTGGCCCTCGCGAGCGTGTGCGGAGCGGCGCCGCGCTGCGACCCGCCACCCGTGACTGGGGAGTCCTCGGGTCCCGTTTCCTTGACAGCCCCGGATGCATTCCCTAGAATGCCGGCGGGTTCCACGCCCCCGGGTGCGTTGCGTTTGTCCCGATCCCATGCGACGCGGAGGACCAGTTGACCCATCGCGAGGCGACCCGCCCCACCCTCCCGGCGGGCGATCTTCTGACTCAGCCCCCTCCAGGGCTGGGACTGCGTCTGTGCGCCGGCAGCGCCGGCCTGCATCGGGCGATCGTTTCAGCGGGTGTCGAGCGTCCCGGTCTGACTCTCACCGGCCGTCTCGATGCGATCCGGCCGGGCACCATCCAGGTCTTCGGGCGCAGCGAGATGGCCTACCTGACGCACCTCGACGACGCCTCGCGGAGGGAACTGACGGGACGTCTCTGCGCCCTGCCGGTCGCCTGCCTGGTGGTGACGCACGGGACGCCACCGTACCCCGACCTCGCCGCCGCGGCCGACGGGGCGGCCCTGCCGCTGTTCGCGACGCCGCGCCCGACGACCGAGACCATGGACGTCCTGCGCCGCCATCTCGAGGAACGGCTGGCGCCCTCGCTTACGCTCCACGGCACTCTGATGGACATCTACGGGGTGGGCATGCTGATGCTCGGCGAGAGCGGAATCGGCAAGAGCGAGTCGGCGCTGGAACTCGTCCTCCGGGGCCACCGCCTCGTGTCCGATGACACGGTCACCGTCCGGCGCATCGGCGGCATCCTGAACGGAGCGGCCCCCGACCTGAGCCGCTATCACATCGAACTCCGGGGTCTCGGGATCCTTAATATCAAAGACCTTTTCGGGGTCGCGTCGGTGCGGGAGCGGAAGGATGTCGACCTCGTCGTCCAGCTCGATCGCTGGCAGGAGGAGAAGCACTACGATCGGCTCGGCCTGGATGAAAAGGTGTACCCGATTCTCGGTCTCGAGGTGTCGTTCCTGGAGATGCCGGTCGGCCCGGGACGGAGTCTCTCGGTGCTGCTCGAAGTGGCGGCGCGGCATCACCTGCTGAAGCGCCGTGGCTATCATGCCGCCAAGGAGCTGGCCGGACGCATCCAGGAGGCGATGGGGCGCAAACCATGAACGCCTTGAGCCCCCGGCCCGGCGACCTCGAGATCGTCGTCATCACCGGCTTGTCGGGTTCCGGCAAGACTCTGGCGATCCGCGCCTTTGAGGACATCGGCTACTTCTGCGTCGACAACCTGCCGGTGGCGCTGATCCCGGTGTTTGCGGATCTCATCGGGCGATCGCGACGCGAGGGGGCGCGGGCGGCCCTGGTCGTGGATGTCCGCGAGGGGGCGTTTCTCAAGGAGTTCCCGACGATTTTTGCGGATCTGCGCCGGGTCCTCGGACGCCGGGCGCGCCTGCTGTTTTTCGAAGCCGACGACGACACCCTGATCCGCCGCTTCTCCGAGTCACGCCGGCCCCACCCGCTGGCGGCCGGTGTCCCGCTCGAGGAGGGGATCCGGCGGGAGCGCGAGGCGCTGGCGCCGCTGCGGGATCTCGCCGACCTGATCATCGACAGCAGCAGTTTCGATGTCCACCAGATGCGGCGCTACCTCCAGGAACATTTCGCGGCCCCGACCGAGGGCCAGGCGATGTCGATCGCCGTCGTCTCGTTCGGTTACAAGCACGGCGTTCCGGCGGAGGCCGACCTGGTGTTCGACACGCGCTTCCTGCCCAACCCGTTCTTCGTGGACGATCTGCGCTCCCGCAGCGGGCTCGACGAGGGGGTGCGCCGGTTCCTGGAGG
This sequence comes from Acidobacteriota bacterium, assembly GCA_031394595.1. Lineage (GTDB taxonomy): Bacteria > Acidobacteriota > Polarisedimenticolia > Gp22-AA2 > Gp22-AA2 > JANNTZ01. Next base: position 6,248 of record JANNTZ010000079.1, on the reverse strand, counting down.
CGAGCCCGGAGTACGGAGAGCTCCGGCGGCGGCTCGTCGACCTGATGACCTTCCTCGTGCCGCAGTACGTCCGGGAAGGGAAGAGCTATCTGACGGTCGCCATCGGTTGCACCGGTGGCCGACACCGGTCGGTGGCGCTCGCCGTGGCGCTGAGCGACGAGCTGCGTGGCCGCGGCTGGTCCGTCTCCACGTCGCACCGCAATCTGGAACAGGAATGACCCACGGCACCCCGCCCGCCGATGCCGCGCGCTTTGGCCTGCTGGTCGTCACCCACGGGGGCCTGGCGTTCGAGTTGATGCGGGCCCTCGAGAAGGTGGTCGGACCGCTCGACCGGGTGCGCGGGCTCAGCCTCGGGTGGGACGACGATCTCGCCACGGCGCGCTGGGCGGTCGACGAGGCAATCGCGGCGGTCGATCCCGGGGGCGGGGTCCTGATCCTGACCGACATGTTCGGCGGCACCCCGACCAACGTGGCCCTGGCGTTCCTGCGCGAGGGCGTGGAGATCGTCACCGGGGTGAACCTGCCCATGCTCATCAAGTTTGCCGGGATCCGGGACAGCTGCGGTCTTCGGGAAGCGGCGGCCCGCATCAAGGAACAGGGACAGAAGTCGATCGTGCTGGCGACGGAATACCTGGCAGCCGGATTGGACGGTCCGGACCGGTGATCGAGCAGGAGGTCGTGATCCTCAACCCCCGCGGTCTGCATGCGCGGGCCGCCGCCCGCTTCGTCCAGGTGGCGAGCGGCTTCCGGAGCCGCGTCCGGATCATCCGCGACGGACAGACCGCGGACGGCAAGTCGATCCTCGGGCTGCTGGCCCTCCTGGCCCGACCGGGCATGCGCCTGTTGATCCGGGTGGACGGGGTGGACGAGGGCGCCGCGATCGCGGTCCTGGCGGCCCTGGTGGCCGGACGTTTCGAGGAAGGGACGTAGGAGCCGGTCCGGGTATTCCGTGGGGTCGCGCGTATGGGGCTTGGGAGGTGGATGCAAGGAGCGCCGAGGCGGCGATGGGGATCCATCGCCCACGAGACGCGACGCCGTAAGCGCCCGCAACCCCCATCCGCCCGCAGGGTTCGGGCGGCGTGGCGCCGCCCGCGTCGTTGCCGCTCCTCCGCGATGGAACCCCATCGCGTCGTCGCGGCGCCTCGCGTCCGACGCCACGGCGCTCCGAACGCGACCCGACGCAATACCTGGACCGGCTCCTAAGTGGACATCGGCGCGACCACCGGAACGCTGCGTGGGATCGGTGTGTCCACGGGGATCGCCCTGGGACGCGCCCTGGTCCTGGAGGGCCCGCGTGCAGCCGTCTACCGGCTGACCCTCGATCCCCGGACTGTCGAGAAGGAAGTCAGCCGCTTCGAAGGGGCCCGGCGCCGTGCCTGGAGACAGTTGCGCGACCTCCGCGATCGGGTCCGGCGCGACGCGGGCGAGCCGTTCGCGCGACTCTTCGACGTGCAGATCCTCACCCTCAGGGACCCGGCGTTCCGCCAGGCGGCGATCGACCTCATCCGGCGCGAGCAAGTGAACGCCGAGTGGGCGCTGCGGACTGTTGTCGGGCGGTACGCGCGGGTGTTCGCGGATCTGGGTGACCCGGAACTCCGCGAGCGGGGCACCGATGTCGAAGACGTGGAAGCCCGGGTCCAGGGAATCCTGGCCGGTGGTCGCCGCCGCCCCGATCTGGCCGAACTGGCCGAGGACGTGGTCATCGTCGCGGCGTCACTGTCGCCGTCGGACACCGCCGGGCTGAACCGGGACCGCGTCATCGGGCTGGCCATCGACGAGGGGGGGCCGACTTCGCATACGGCGATCATCGCCGGCGCCCTCGGGATCCCGGCGGTGACCGGGCTGCAGGACGCGAGCCGCCGGGTCCGGAGCGGCGACTCCCTCGCCTTGGATGGCCGGACCGGAGATCTGGTTGTGAACCCGGATGCCGGAACCCTGGCGGAATGGCGCGATCGGGTTGAGATCCAGTCGCGGGAGGAGACGGGGCTCCGCGCGCTCTCCGACCAGCCCGCGGTCACCGAGGAGGGCCAGCGGATTCACCTGCGGGCCAATCTCGAACTGCCTGGAGAGGTCGCGGTGGCGCTCCGGCATGGGGCGGAGGGGATCGGTCTGTACCGGTCGGAGTTCCTCTATCTCGAGCGGGCGCCAGTCCTGCCCGACGAGGAGGAGCACTATCGAGTCTACCGGGCCCTCGCGGAGGAGGTGCGTCCTTGGGAGGTTTCCATCCGGACCCTCGATCTGGGCGGCGAGGCATCCCTGGGACCGGCCCCCCCGCAACGCGAGGCCAACCCGGTCCTCGGGCTCCGGGCCATCCGTCTCTGCCTGCGACGTCGCGATCTGTTCCGGGTGCAGCTGCGGGCGATCCTGCGGGCCGGCGCGTGCGGCCGCGTGCGGGTCCTCTTTCCGATGGTCAGCGGTGTCGACGAGTTCCGCGAGGCGCGGGCGATCCTGGATGAAGTGCGGGAGGACCTGGTGCGCTCCGAGATACCGTGCGATCCCCACCTGCCGGTCGGCCTGATGATCGAGGTGCCGTCGGCGGCGATCCTCGCCGACCGGCTGGCGGCAGAGGCCGACTTCCTGTCGATCGGCACGAACGATTTGATACAGTACGCCCTGGCCATCGACCGGGGGAACGCGTCCGTGTCCTACCTCTACGATCCGCTTCATCCGGCGATCCTCAGGTTGATCGCCGGCGTGCGCGAGGCTGCCGCCCGGATCGGGCGCCCCTTGTCGGTGTGTGGAGAAATGGCAGCCGATCCGCTCTCCGCGGCGGTCCTTGTGGGACTGGGGATCCACGAACTCAGCATGAATCCCGCGGCAATCCCGGCGGTCAAGCGGAGGATCCGTTCCCTGTCGCTGCTTCAGGCACGTGCTGCCGCCACCGAAGCGCTCCAGCTGGACACGGCGGCCGCGGTGCGGGCGCGGATGCAGGTCCTCCTGGGGCCCGGCGAGACTGCGGGCCCGCGGGCGATCGCCGGGACGAGCCGATGATTCGGCGGGTCGCGAAACCCTGGGGCGGGGAGATTATCTTCGCCCGCACCCGGCGCTATGCCGGCAAACTGCTGCGCATCCGTCGGGGTGCGTCGCTCAGCCTCCAATATCACCGCCGGAAGGACGAGACGATTTACGTCCATGCCGGCGTTCTGCGGGTCACGGTGGTGGCGGGCGGCCGGCGCCGGGTTCGCGTCCTGCGGGCCGGCCAGGCAATCCACTTTCCGCCACGCACCCGCCACCGGCTCGAAGGGGTGACCGCCTGCATCCTGTTCGAGGTCAGCACACCGGAGCTCTCGGATGTGGTCCGTCTGGAAGACCGCTACGGGCGGGCCCCGGCGGGATTGAGGCCGCGGGCCGCGCCTTGACAGCCTGCGTCCGTCCGTCACATAGTAGGAACGCGCCATGGGCGACTTGATACCCCGCAAGCTGTTCTACAAGATCGGCGAAGTTTGCCAGCTGACGGACACGCAGCCGTACGTCCTGCGGTTCTGGGAGTCGGAGTTTCCGCAGCTGGCGCCCAAGAAAAGTCCGAGCGGCCAGCGCGTCTACCGCCGCAAGGACATCGACCTCGTGATGGAAATCAAGAAACTTCTCTACGAGCAGGGATATACCATCGCGGGGGCGCGCAAGAGGCTGGGGATGGACGGTGACGAGGCGGGAAGTGTGACCGAGGACCTGTTCCCGGTCCCCGCGAACGGGGAGCCCGAGTCGGCGGAACGGCCAATACGCGGCATCGTCCACGAACTCCAGGAAATCCTCCGTATCCTCGACCAGACGGACCGGAGAGTCCAGGGACGGCGCGCCACCCGACAGGACTGACAGGCTCCCCGCGGGGAGACGGCGCCCGCGCCCGCCCTCTAGATCACCCCGAGACTCTTCCCGACGTCCTCGAATACCCCCAGGGCTTCCTCAAGATCGGTCCGGGTGTGCGTCGCCATCATGATCGTCCGAACGCGAGATTTCTCCTCCGCGACCATCGGGAAGAAGATCCCCTGCGCGAACACGCCACGCTCGAACAGGGCGTCGGAGAAGCGCGCCGCCTTGGTGCCGGACCCGATGATCACCGGCGTGATCGGCGTGACCGAGCGGCCGGTGTTGAAGCCCAGACGCTGGAGCCCTTCCTTGAAGAACCGGGTGTTTTCCCAGAGACGCGCGTGCAGTCCGGGCTCGGTCTCCATCACCTCGATCGCGGCCGTACAGGCAGCCACGACGGCGGGTGGGTGGGCCGAAGAGAACAGGAACGGTCGGGCGCGGTGGACGTAGAACTCCACGAGGGGGCGATCGCAACAGACATAGCCACCCATCGCCCCGAACGCCTTCGACATCGTGCCGATCTGGATGTCCCAGAGTCCCTTCAGCCCGTGATGATCGACACTGCCCCGGCCGCCGGTCCCCAGCACACCGGTCCCGTGGGCGTCGTCCACCATGGGGATGGCATCGTACTCGCCGCATAGGGCGTGGATGGCGCGCAGATCCGAGATGTCTCCATCCATCGAGAACACCCCGTCGGCCACGACCAGAATCTTCCCCGCGCCCCGGCTTCGCGCCGCCTTCAGGATCTCGCGGAGGTGGTCGTAATCGAGATGGCGGTAGATGGCGCGATCGGCTTTCGAAAGCCGGCAGCCGTCGATGATGCTGGCGTGGTTCAGCTCGTCCGAGACGATCAGGTCGCCCTCCTGCATCAGGGTCGAGACCACGCCGACGTTGGCGGTATAGCCGGACTGGAAGACCAGCGCCGATTCGGTCCCCTTGAACCGGGCGAGAGCCCGCTCCAGTTCAACGTGCACCGACATGGTCCCCGCGATGGTGCGGACGGCGCCCGGGCCGGTCCCGAACTCCTCGACCGCGCGGCGGGCTGCGGCGACCACCCGGGGATGGGTCGTCAGCCCCAGGTAGTTGTTCGAGGAGAGCTGGATGATGTCGCGACCATCCATCCGCACACGCGGTCCGGCCGCGGTCTCCAGAACGCGGGGCATCCGGAAGATCCCCTTCTCCTTGAGGCCGGCGATCTCGGTCGCGAGATAGGCCTGCAGGCGGCCGTTCATCGCGCCGCCCCGGCAGCCGATCCGGCGCGTCCGTCGGTCCCGACCCGGAGGACCACCTTGCCGCTCTCGCGTGACAGCATGCGGGCGAACGCCTCCTCGTAGCGATCGAAGGGAAGGGTGTGAGTGACGACCTGGAGGATCTTGGCGCGGACGTCCGGACGCGCCGTGAGGGCCCGGGTCTTCTCCCAGGTCCCGTACAGGCGCCGGCCGATGATACCGTGAAGGCTCACGCCTCCGAAGATCACGTCTTCCGCGTAGCGCTCCAGCGTGACCGCCTGGTGCCGGGGCAGGCCGAACAGGATGACCTGTCCCCCCCGGCGCACGGCGCGCAGCGCGGCATCAATGCCGTCAGGGTGGCCGCTCATCTCCAGGACGACATCGACCTCCCAGGGGGCGGCGGCGTCCCGGAGCAGACCGACGAGCCTTTCACGCTCGCGGTCGCGCGCCCCGGGATCGTCGGGGGGGGCCGGTTCGGTGCGGAAGACGGCGTGGGCGCCGACGCGGCGCGCCAGGTCGAGACGGAACGGCGACGTGTCCACCACCACGATCCGGGCGGCGCCTTCGGCGGCCGCGACGATCACCGAGAACAGGCCGATTGGGCCGGCGCCAAAAACCACCACGGCGCGATCGCGGAGATCGCAGGCGGTGGCCGCATGGACGGCGTTGCCGAACGGCTCTTCGATACAGGCGATCTCCACCGGGATGACGGCGGGGTCGTTGATCCAGGCGCACGACGCCGGGATGGCGACGTACTCGGCGAAGCCCCCGTCGCGCTGCACCCCGAGGATGGTCTCGTCGACGCAGACGTGCCGCTCGCCCCGGCGGCACTGATAGCAGGATCCACAGGTAATATGCGATTCCGCGGAGATGAAGTCTCCCTTGCGGATCGGCTCGGAGGCCTGCTCGCCGACGCCCCGCACCGCGCTGCCGACTTCGACGACATCGCCGCAGAACTCGTGCCCCAGGGTCAGCGGGCGGGCGAACCCATCGGTCGCCTTGAGGATCCGGTCCCGGATTGAACCATCCCAGTTGTAGATGTGGGCGTCGGTGCCGCACAGGGAAGCGGCCCGGACCCGGACCAGCACCTCGTCCGGGGCGCAACGCGGGACCGGGACTTCGGCCCACTCGAGACCATTCGGCCGTGGCGCCACCTTGCGGATCGCTTTCACTGGAAGCCTCGCGCCGGATGGAACGGTCCGGATTGGTAAC
>JANNTZ010000257.1:0-2032 GCA_031394595.1 Acidobacteriota bacterium | reverse complement strand
GAAGGTCCGCTTCGGATCGGCATTCGACACCACGACCCGCCCGGCGATCTCCTCGCCGCTTTCGAGAACGACCCCCCGGGCGTGGCCGTCACTGACGAGAATCCGATCGATCGGGGCGTCGACGCGGATCACGGCGCCGCGGGCCCGCGCCGCCGACGCGATCGCCTCGGAGATCCGCCCCATCCCGCCGCGAACGAAGCCCCAGGCGCCCCGGACGCCGTCCACCTCCCCCAGGGCGTAGTGCAGGAAGACGAAGGCGGTCCCCGGGGTGCGCGGGCTGCCGTAGGTCCCGATCGTCCCGGTCGGGCCGAGCACCGCCTTCAAGGCCGGCGACTCGAACCATTCGTCCAGGAGATCGGCGCAGCTCATCGTCATCATCTTGATCAGCAGCGCCTGATCGGCACGGGGCATCCGCTGGAACCGGCGCCCCATCTTGAGTGTCTCGATCAGACCGCTCAGTCCGGGCGCCGACGGATCGGGCGGGGTCAGCGCCAGCGTCGGCCGGACAAAATCGGCCACCCGCGCGATGGCGGCATTGAACCGCGGGTAGGCCTCCGCATCCTTGACCGAGAAACGCGCGATCTGTCGCGCGTCCTCCGCGTCGCCCAGGCCGAGGACCAGCGACCGGCCGTCCGGGAACGGCGTGAAGTTGGTGCGATAGGGCAGGATCTCGAGACCGTGTTCCTTCAGGCGGAGGTCACGGATGATCTCCGGGCGGAGGAGCGAACAGACATAGGAGGCGGTCGAGAACCGGTGACCCGGGATCAATTCCTCGGTGACGCAGGCGCCGCCGACGAGCGGACGCCGTTCGAGGACAATGGTTTTCAGGCCGGCGCCGGCGAGGTCCGCGGCCGCGACCAGGCCGTTGTGTCCCGCACCGACCACGATGACATCGTACGTCTGCGTCACGAGTAGACTCCCGGCCCGCCGCGCCGCCCGGAAGGGAACCTAGGACGCCGCCAGCGCGCGGATTTCGCGCAGGAAAGAGTCGATCTCGTCCGGCGTGTTCAGGATGCTTCCGGCGACCCGCGCATAGGGATTACCGTAGGGGGTCGTCGAGGCCACGATGGCACGATCCAGCAGTCGGTGCACGACCTGCTCCGGTTTCATCCCCTCGACATCGAAGCAGACGATACCGGCCGACAGACGATGGCCACGCGGCGTGTAAAGCTTGACGCGCGGCATGCGCGCCAGCCCCTCCTTGACCTGGTCATTCAGGAGATGGATGCGATCGGCGATCCGCTTCCGGCCGATCTGCCGGTGGAATTGGAACGCCGATCCGATGGCCCACTGGTGCTCGAAGGCGTGGAAGCCGCCCGGAGAGATCCAGGCGGCGCGGGCCGGCGGGGCCGGCACCTCGTTGCGCATCCAGGCTTCGTAGGGATCGTTCGAGTCGAACGTCGGGATGGTGGGCCGCATCCGGTCCCAGCCGGCCTGGCGCGCCCAGATGATCCCGGTGCCGCGCGGACCGAACATCCACTTATGAGTCCCGGCAACGAAGAAATCGCAGCCCATCGTCGCCACCGTCTCGTCCTCGGCGCCGAGACCATGGACCCCATCCACGATCAGCAGGATGCGGTCGACCACCTCGCGGCCGATGTTCGCCTCGCCGATCGCCGCGGCGATGCGCCGGATCGGCAGCTTCAGCCCGGTGCTCGAATGCACCCAGGTGATGCCGACCGCGTGGGTCCGCGGCGTCAGGGCGCGCCGGATCCGGTCGACGATGGCATCCTCGGAGATGGCGTCGAGACGGTCGAACAGCGCGATCTTGCGAAATGTCGCCCCGTTTTTCTCCACCGCCAGGCGGATCGACTCGTGGTGCGAATAGTGGTCGTGGAGCGTGGTCAGGATCTCCTGCCCCGGCCCGATCCGAAGCCCGTGGTAGAGCAGGGCGAGTCCCGCCGTCGTGCTCCCGGTGAGGGCGATCTCCTCCGGGCTGCCGCCCAGGTAGGCGGCGATCTCCGCCTTGACCTTCGCCGGGATGTTTTCTTCAGGACTCCCGAACAGGCCGCGGTCGACGACCCGGAAGGGG